>CAZZJF010000041.1:0-14449 GCA_964654325.1 uncultured Ferruginibacter sp. | reverse complement strand
AAAAAACGCGTCGGTCACTCTATTTTTACATCAGAAAGCAACGATATCCAAATCCTACGAATAACCAACCAATCCAATACCTAAAAAAACTAAATCCAATCCTTTTAAAAAACCAACCGTTTCAATCCAAGTCCTGAAAAAAACCAAATCCAATCCTTTAAAAATCCTACCGATCTAATCCAAATCCTGACGAAAACCCAAAATCCAATCCAACCAAAAACCAACCAACCTTATGAAAAATCCAATCCAACCCTGTGAAAAAATCGGCTTCCGAATCCTATGTACCAAAACGAGAATAATGAAATAACGAAGCCAACATAAAAAATCCCGACGTGTGTCGGGATTTATTTTTTACAGCAAGTTGTAACCTGTTAGTTCAGCGGCTGGATTTCCAGAAAACAATAGGGATCGATAGAGGTTGAGAAATCGAGATCAATCGGTTCTTCACCCATTTCCATCGTTAGCATATGCTCACACTCTCTCATTTGCCACATATATAACTGAGCCGTTGATTCGAATGGTGAGAAAAGCTCGGGAAGTATCTCGGGCAGAATACCATTCCAGCAGGCTTGTTTGAAGGACTCTTCGCGGGCCGAGTCTGGCTGGGTCGTCGCGGCCGACTTCTCACTATACTGGCGGGAAGCAAACGATGTTTTATTAAACAGCACTATTTCTTGAAGTGTTCGTAAACGGGGCATAAACCAATGATTTTCATACGTAATAACGCGTATGAGGCGGCTTTATTGCCCGTTACAGCCGCTTTCTCCTAAATACAACCGCGGCGCTTTTGGTTAGATCAGCCGAAAAACGAATTTCATGGCGGACCCTTCCATCCATCACAATTAATAACCCTGTGTTCGGCGGAATACTGCCGAGGCTTTCTGCATACATAATCAATTGCAGGGAGTCGCCGGATTCGGGTGTAACATAGTAGGTATCAGACGTAGGATTAGCACTTAGTCCTTTTTTACCCATAAACACCTTACCGTTGATAACCACACTCACCGTGTCGCCATCCACTTCGCCGTTATCATATAACGTAAACCGAAGGCTATCGGCTTGATAATAAACCGTTTGAATGGTTTCCACGTTTCGTTTAGATAGCTCAGTAGCTGAACCGGCGGCAATCGGTTTGGGTGGTGGCGGCTTGGGTGCTACCGGTGTTACTTGGGTGGCCGCAACAGTGGGTGCGGGCGGTTTGGATGGTGATGGGGGTGCCGGTGTGGGCTGCACGGGCTTTTGAACAGTTGCTGGTGGGTTCGGTTTTACAACGACTGGCTTAGGGGCCGGTGGCGGGACCGGCTTGGGTGGATCCACTCGTGCAATAACGGTGTCCGGTACTTGTTTTGGCGGAACAGTCGGTGTGGTAGGAGCCGATGCGGTTAGGATTGTATCTTTTTGGGGGGGCACTTTGGGTGGATTTTTCACAAATGAAAGGGAATCTGTTTTGTGCTGTTTTTTGAGTTCAACAAACAACACCGACGAATCGGCAACATCTTCCTTTATTAATACAATATCGCCGCTCGCTCCGCGCAAGCCCATGGTTCCTTTCGCTTTAAATGTGCCCGACAAAACCCATCGTCGCTGTTCCCTGGATAATAACAATCGGTTGATTTGTTTTATTTTCTGAGGAGCGACTTCTTTAAGCGTGTGGGACATTAATGCTTGTTCCTCTATATCAAACAAATCGTCTTCTTTGATTTCCACGGAAACCGTTTTAATCGCGTACTGCGAGTCTCCTTTGACATTGAACAAAATGCGGGAGTAGCCAACAATCGTTCCGGCGCTATCGGAAAGCACCAACTCATAATCGATCTTTCTCGATTCGGTTTGCACATATCCCCTCCACACGCCCGGTAAATCTGTCGGCGACTGAGCAAAATCAGGAAGCGAAAACAGAACAGCGAAAACCGATAAAAAAAAGAAGGGATAATATGCGCGATTGTATATGATCATGCGATGGTTTCTCGAAGTCAAAATAATTGCTTCGCCACGTCGGCAATAAGATACGGGCGACCCAATGTATAATAGTGCAAGACGGGCACGCCGGCTTTTTTTAATTCCCTGGATTGTTCCAGCAACCACGCCGCTCCAACCCGTTCCACCTCATCATCCGTTTTACAGGTGGCAATCGCTTCAGTAAGTGGTGTGGGCAAATCGATGTGAAACGTTTTTGGAAGGATGGTCAGCTGTTTTTTGGTATAAATTGGTTTCAGCCCCGGAATGATCGGAACTGTAATTCCAATTTCACGACAGGCTTTCACAAACGAAAAATATTTCTGATTGTCGAAAAACATCTGGGTTACCACGTAGTCGGCGCCGGCATCCACCTTCGCTTTCAGATGACGCAGATCCGACTCCATATTGGGTGCTTCAAAATGTTTTTCGGGGTAACCGGCCACACCGATACAAAAGCGGGTTTTGCTGGTGTTCTTTAGCTCTTCTTCGAGATAAATACCGGAATTCAGATTAACGACCTGTTTTAACAGATCAATCGCATAGTGATGACCGCCGGGCTCGGGTTCGAAGGCGGTTTCGTTTTTGGCCGCATCGCCTCGTAATACAAGCACATTGTCAATGCCAAGGTAATTGAGATTGATCAGCGCGTCTTCTGTTTCATTGATCCCAAAACCGCCGCAGATCAGGTGTGGTACAGTATCTACATTGTACTTGTTCATAATGGCCGCACAAATCGATTCAGTTCCGGGGCGCTTTCGCACAACGACCTTCTCAAACGATCCGTCTTTGCGCTTTTTGAACGAGTGCTCGCTCCGATGATACGTAACATTGATGAACGAAGGATTGAGCTCCATCAGCGGATCAAGGTGTTGGTAGAGGGACTGAATACCTTTTCCTTTTAGCGGTGGTAATATTTCAAACGACAACAGCGTGTCGCTGGCTTGTTGGATATGATCGATTACTTTCATGTAGACTGTAAAGATATTTTAAATCAAAGTATGACGGCGCTTCTGGGACCAATCTTAACAGGCTTGTTCAAGGATTTCGATGAAACTTCCTGTATTTTTGAAAAAAAATTGTGGAAACAGTCATTCGGGCAAATAACCTGGTTAAAAAATACGGCAGTCGTACCGTAGTGAATGATGTGTCATTCCGCGTGATGCAAGGCGAAATTGTAGGCCTGCTTGGCCCGAACGGCGCCGGAAAAACCACCTCGTTCTATCAGGTGGTTGGACTAGTCAAACCCGATGCCGGAGAGGTGTTTATCGGAAGCACCAAAATCACCAAACTACCCATGTACCGTCGAGCTAAAATGGGTATCGGCTATCTGCCGCAAGAGGCCAGTGTGTTTCGAAAACTCAGTGTGGAAGACAATATCCGGGCGGTCCTCGAAATGACTAGCCTGTCTAAAGCCGACCAACGATCTAAACTCGAAGAGCTCCTGAATGAATTCCGGCTGCAACATGTCCGAAAAAACAATGGCGACACGCTAAGCGGCGGTGAGCGGCGGCGAACAGAAATTGCACGCGCGCTCGCAGTTGGCCCTAAATTCATTTTATTGGATGAGCCCTTTGCTGGCGTTGATCCTATTGCAGTCGAAGATATTCAAGAAATCATTGCCCGGCTTCGGTTAAAAAATATTGGTATTCTTATCACCGACCATAATGTAAACGAAACCCTGTCCATCTGTGACCGGGCCTATTTGCTTATAGATGGGAAAATCTTTCGGGAAGGTACCGCTGAAGAGCTTGCCGGCGATGAACAGGTTCGTCGCCTGTACCTTGGTCGTAATTTTGAATTGCGACGGAAAGACTATCTCCACGTAGAAGCTGCACAACATCAGGTAGATCATTGATGTCGGTAATCATTTGTTTTCCTTTTTTCGGTATCTTCCCTTCATGAAGATTTTATCTCCTGCCATATCCCGGTTGGCTCGCATGCGTGGCTGGAGAATCCGAAACTGGACAGAGCACGCGGCCAGCACACAACGAGACGTTTTACAGGACCTTATTACCGCCGGTCAATACACGGCTTTCGGTCGCGAACACGGCTTTTCCTCGCTGTTTTCAATCAAATCATTTAAACAAGCCGTTCCGGTTCGCGAATATGAAGCGCTTCAGCCATACATCCAACGCATGATGGCCGGCGAGGAAAATGTACTATGGAATACGCCCGTATCCTGGTTTGCCAAAAGCAGCGGCACCACGAACAGTAATAGCAAGTTTATTCCGGTTAGTGAAGAAAGCCTTCAGGAAAACCATTACAAGGCAAGTAAAGATGTCCTGACAAACTATTACCTGCATTTTCCATCCAGTAACTTGCTCACCGGAAAAGGGCTGGTCGTTGGCGGCTCGCATCAGATCTGTCAACTGGATGAACACATCCGTTATGGCGACCTAAGTGCTGTACTGATGCAAAATGCCCCGTTTTGGGGACAATGGTTGCGTACGCCGGAACTCAGTGTGGCGCTGTTGGATAACTGGGAGGAAAAGCTGGAATTGCTTGCCCAAAACACCGCTGTTGAAAATGTAACCTCTGTTGCCGGTGTGCCCACCTGGACCATCCTGTTGTTACAACGCATTTTGGAAATAACCGGAAAAAACACCATTGCCGATGTTTGGCCCAACCTCGAGCTCTATATCCATGGCGGCGTTTCCTTTGTTCCGTACAGATCACAATTTGAAAAAATCATTGGAAAACCAATCAATTACCTGGAGATTTACAATGCCAGCGAGGGATTTTTTGCCGGACAACAAAAGCCCGAAGATGACGGCATGATGCTGTTTACCGAACATGGGATTTTTTATGAGTTCATGCCGCTGGAAGATTATGGAAACCCTTTTCCGGAAACAGTTGGGCTCGATAAGGTCGTTACAGGAAAACAATATGCCCTGATTATTTCTACAACCGGCGGTCTCTGGCGATATCTGGTAGGCGACACCGTTATGTTCACGGAAACCAGTCCGTTTCGAATAAAAATTACCGGAAGGATCAAACAGTATATCAATGTGTTTGGAGAAGAGTTGATGGTACACAACACCGACCGGGCCATCGCGTCGGCCTGTTCGCAAACAGATGCCACCATTGTTGATTATACCGTCGCACCCATCTATTTTTCTGATAGCACCTCCGGCGGTCATCAATGGTTGATTGAATTTGAAAGGCCGCCCAACGACCTGCAACTGTTTAGTGTGTTCTTGGACCGGTCGCTTCAATCCGAAAACTGCGACTACGAGGCGAAGAGAAAACATAACATAGCCCTCGCTCTCCCAACCATTACACCAGTTCCGACAGGCACCTTTGCTGGTTGGTTAGAAAAAAGAGGAAAGCTGGGGGGGCAACATAAAATTCCGCGCCTGCATAATGACCGGGCCATTGTTGATGATATATTAGCGTTGTTGGGACACCCGGTTTGATAAACGCTCAAACAACGGCCCGTTTGACGCGTATGGTTTACTTTTGTTGCTGTAAAAAACCAAAACCATGAAACTACTGGAAGGAAAAACGGCCTTGATTACCGGAGCCGCGCGGGGTATCGGTGAGGCCATCGCCTTACAATTTGCAGAACAGGGCGCCGATGTCGCATTTACCTATATAAGCGACTCAAGCGCCGAAAAAGCAAAAACACTGGAGGCAACCCTTCAGGCAATGGGCGTAAAAGCAAAGGCATATCAAAGCAACGCCGGTGATTTTGCCGCGTGTGAATCTTTGGTAAATGACGTGCTGGCAACCTTTGGGAGTATTGATTGTTGTGTAAACAACGCCGGTATTTCAAAAGATAATCTACTCTTACGCATGACGCCAGAACAATGGGACGACGTCATGGCGATAAACCTGAAGAGCGTTTTCAATCTCACCAAACTGGTCATCAAACCAATGATGAAATCGAAAAACGGAACTATCATCAATATGAGCAGCGTGATTGGAGAAATGGGCAATGCCGGACAAAGCAGTTATGCTGCCAGCAAAGCCGGTGTTATCGGCTTTACCAAAAGTGTGGCCAAAGAGCTGGGCTCCAGAAACATCCGCTGTAACGCCGTTCTCCCGGGGTTTGTCGAAACGGACATGACTAGCTATCTGAAAGATGGTGAACAGGCAGACAAATACAAATCCTTGATTCCGCTGGGTCGATTCGCAGCCCCAAAAGATATTGCCGATGTTTGTGTATTCTTAGCCAGCGACATGGGCGCCTATATCACCGGTCAGGCAATTAGTGTTTGTGGCGGCATGAATATTTAATTGTTGGCTATTTCAAAAAATAGATACCATTGAATAAGGCTGTTTTTTTTCGAACCCATTATGCAATGCTGCCACACCCGGAAGGCGGTTGGTATCGGGAAACCTACCGATCAAAAGAAACTATACTGTCGCCGGATCGGTCAGATCGGTTTCCTAACAACCGCTCCTACGCCACTGCGATTTACTTTTTGTTAGAGCAAGGACAATTCTCGGCTTTCCATAAAATTAAAAGCGATGAATGCTGGCATTTTTATGCCGGTGATCCGCTTGATGTGCTGATGCTCGATCAGTTCAACGGACTAACCATAACCAAACTGGGGCCGAATGCCGAAGCCGGTGAGGTTTTTCAGTTTGTGGTACCCGCGAATACCTGGTTTGCCTCGCGACCGGCAACCAGCTCCGCTTTTTCGTTTGTTGGGTGTACGGTTGCACCCGGTTTTGATTTTGCTGATTTTGAATTGGCCGACGCCGCTTCGCTGACTGCCGCGTTTCCGGAACACGCGGATACCATCCAGGCGCTTTGCCGATAGTTTTTGTGATTTTCCTTCCTGAATTGACATACATTTATGCTTCATACCATGGAGCAAAACCTGTGCATTGCCGGACTGCTGGAAGCTGTCTTCCATCCTTCGCGGAACCAATATGCCTTACATGCCTCCCGATCGTTTGACAAAGGGGAAATCATCACCGCTTTTACGCACGAAGAATCCTTGACGGAGCCCAATCAGTTGAGTTTACAACTGAACGAACAAACACATATTGCTTTGTTACCGCATTGTTTGAGGTATACCAACCACTCCTGCGACCCCAATGTATTTTTTGATACTGAAAAAAAACAACTGATCGCACTTGCGTGGATTGAAACGAATGATGAGCTCTGTTTTTTTTACCCATCCACGGAGTGGTCTATGGCCACGCCCTTCGATTGCTCTTGCGGATCGGAGAATTGTATGCGGATTGTTGCTGGAGCAAGTGTTTTATCAGAGGAACAGCGTGCCGGCCATTTGTTCAACCACCATATCCTACGTTTGCTTGACAAAAAGAAATGACGCTCTCCATTGACCATATTCAACATCGTGTAAGCGCGCCCGTTAAAATCTGGGTGTTGGCGCCCGATGTTATACACAATGATGAACACCTGGATTACTATTATGATTTTACACAAAGCATTCAGGAATACACGCGTACGTTTGAATCAATGGGCGTTCACTGGGTCTGGCAACCGGTTACCCTTTCGTCGTTTTCCGGTGTTTTGGATACCATTAAAAACGAGTACCTCGACGGCGTTTCATTCCCGATGGTACTCAATCTCTGTGATGGCGATGAGATAAACGGCGCACCGGGCATTTCGGTGGTGCAAGCCCTTGAATCGCATGGACTGGTTTACACGGGGGCCGATGCTTTTTTTTATGACATTACCACCTCGAAGATCCGAATGAAAAAAGCCTTCGATGAACAGACGGTTTGCCACGCTCCCTGGCTTCCGATTTATGCCGTCAATGATATTCCGGAAACCATTTTTGAAACCCTTGGAACGCCCATCATTGTCAAGCCGGCCGTGTCCGGAGGCAGTATGGGTGTGGGTGTGCGAAATGTTGTTGAGACCACAAGCGAGCTTCGGGATATCACCGAATCGCTGTTGGTGGGTTACCGCGGATGGAATCTGGCTATTGATGGACTGGTCGCCGAAAAGTTTATTACCGGTCGCGAATTCACGGTTTTTCTGACCGGCAGTCATCAGCACCAAGAAAACATCTTGATTTATACGCCGGTTGAGCGCGTCTTTCATCCGTCATTAAGCGAAAAAGAGCGGTTTTTATCCTTTGACCGACTTTGGGAAATTTATGAATCCGAATCAGCTATGCCCGAGCAACAACATTTTTATGAATACGCGCTGCCGGACCCAGCACTGATTGAACCGCTAAAAAAAATCAGCCTGGATGCGTTTATGGCAACCCGAGGCACCGGTTATGCGCGTGTTGATATCCGACAGGATGCGCAAAGCGGCAAGCTCTATGTGTTGGAGATTAATGCACAATGTGGTATCAGCGATGATGCGGATTATACCTCCATTGGCGCCATCCTATCTTTTTCAAAAAAATCTTTTCCGCAATTGATTGTCGAATTGTTGCAAGATGCCCATCGTCGTTTTCTGGATAAAGCAATAACCCCATTTCACTCTTAACAATGGCTGATAATACAACATCGCTTCCTATCAAGCGCGCCTGTGTGCTGCTGCCCGATTATTCCACCACCCATGTGGATTATCAACACTACGATCCGCCCCGAAACCTGTCTCCACTCCTACCCGACGCAACAGTCGATCATGTGTTCTTAAATAAACTCACCGTTTATAAACAATTGAAGGCCCTTAAGAAAAACAACTATGATATTTTCATCAATCTCTGTGAGGGATACTTGGATTGGGAGGTGCCATCAATCGATGTGATTTATTTCCTGGAATTACTGGAGCTTCCATACACGGGCCCCAACGCCGTTCTGTATGATCCCAACAAAGAACAAATGAAATATGTGGCTTACACGGTTGGAGTTACAACACCCAAACATAAGGTCGTTCGGCGCTTTTCCGACTGCGAACAACCTGATTTAGGGTTGGCCTTTCCGTTATTTGTAAAACCTTCCAAAGCCGGCGACAGCCTGGGTATTGATGAGCGGTCGTTGGTGAATTGCAAGGAAACATTAACCGAAAAGGTTGCCGACATTATCCGCGAGTACGATGAGGCGCTTCTAGAAGAATATATAGACGGACGCGAATTCACGGTGTTAGTGGTTAGCGATAAAAATTCAAGCGGACGCGTGCACGCCTACCGGCCGATAGAATATGTTTTTGATGAAAAAACATCTTTTAAAACATACGCACTAAAAACATCCTCGTTACACCCCCATGCAAATGTACCCGTTGATGATTCGGTTTTGGAAGATCGATTAAAGCGGGCCGCTATTTCGGTTTTTCGTGGTTTTGGTGGCGTGGGATATGCTCGGCTTGATTTCAGAATGGATGCAAGCGGTGTGTTATATTTCTTGGAAATAAACTTTACCTGTTCTGTTTTTTATACGGATGGCTATGAGGGTTCTGCTGATCATATTCTTCGGCTGGATGGTTCGGGACCGGTTGATTTTTTACAGCGGATCATCCAAGATGGGCTTGACCGGTTTACCAAAAAAAATCCTGTTTATGAAATGCGCGGGAATGCCATCAGCGGTTATGGTATCTATGCAAAAAACGACTTGTTACCCGGTACGGTTATTTTCCGGGGAGAAGAGCGATCACAAAGAATAGCCACCAAAAGACACATAGAGTCAACCTGGGATGAGGCCGATATGGATCAATTCAGAAAATATGCTTACCCGGTTTCGAATGCTGTTTTTTTATTGTGGGATGAATCGCCCCAGCAATGGGCGCCACAAAACCATAGTTGCAATGCCAACACGACGTATGCAGGACTGAATGTAATTGCAAAACGATTGATCAAAGCGGGCGAAGAGTTAACCCTCGATTACGCCGATTTTTTGGATCAACACGCCGAACCCTTTGCATGCCGTTGCGGAAGCGAAAATTGTCGAAAACAAATTCAGGGCTCTCCTGACAACACCATAGATTCCCGCGAAAAAAACCGCCGAGACACGATGTAACCTTTTACCGGGTGTTAGGTCATAGGGTTGATTTTAATACAGAACCCTACGATCCTTTTTTATGAATGCCCTTACATTATTATCTGGTATTATCCGTTCTTATGCCCAACGGCTTGGGCTCACATATTTTTTATTCATCTTGGAGGTGTCCGGTAGTTTGCTTCGGCCCTTCTTTTTAGGTATTGCGGTTAATGATCTGATTCACGATTCTTATCGCGGGCTGATGTTGCTGGCAATTGCCCATCTGTTATGGTTGGTGGTTGGCTCTATCCGGCAGATGTATGACACCCGAACCTATGCCGATTTATACACGAGTCTGGTGACCGGTTTTTTATTTCGAAAAAGGAAGCATGAGGATGTGTCGCGTTTATGTGCGCGGGCCTCTTTATCACGCGAGCTGGTTGATTTTTTAGAGGCTGATGTTCCTTATATCGCAGAAGCATTTTTCAATATTGTTGGTTCGGCGATATTATTGTTTTATTATGATGCCTCCGTTGCCCTGATTTGTATGGCGGTATTGGTGCCGGTCGGCATTATCAGTCGGTATTACGGCAGAAAAATGCTGGCGTTGTCGGCCGCAAAAAATGATGAGTTGGAAAAACAGGTTAGTGTTATCGCGATGGGAAATAAAGAACGAATTCGGGATCATTTTTCTTCGCTTCGGCGTTTACAGATTCGCATTTCAGATAAAGAGGCGATTAGTTTTGGTTTGATCGAGTTGTTGGTATTGGTGGTTATCGTGTTGTCGTTGTTCGTTTCTTCCGGAAAAATTACGGGCGGCCTGGAGGCGGGCACCCTGCTGGCGATCTATAACTATGTGCTCAAGTTTGTATCCGGGCTTGATTCTATCCCCTATGCGCTTCAGCGCGTTGCCTTGTTAAGCGATATTACCGGCCGAATCCAGGAAACCGCTGAAGATCAAACAAGGCCTTCTGTTGTTACTATGGACAATGAGAGCGATCAGCGATTAATCGCCTAGCGACTCTTCTTCAAGCAGGATCAACACATCGGTTTCATTTAACTGAATAAACGCCGTTTCATAACAACCATAAATAATGGTGCCGTCTTTCGCTGTTCTTGCCGACGTACAAAACGTAAGATCAAACCCCGCGTTGACTAGTTTTTTCTTACTTGTTTTTTGAATAGTGTGTTTACCAGTGAGCTGCTCTAACAAAATGCGCCTGTTTCTGGAAAGCTGGTGGTTGATATTTCGCATGAGCGCGTTCTGCGGCGACTTTTTTGCATTATTATAGGTATTTCTGCAGTAGTCGTTACAAAAGCGTTTGTCTGTTCGTCCGCGAATCGAACTATGACAGACCGGACAAGTTTTGGTTACCATTTTTTGTTTAAAATTAGTTGGGGGTTGTCTTGGATTAACCAGTTAAAAAACGGTATTACGCGTGTATTTTCAACAGTAAGCGTTTAGTAAACGGATATCGCCTTTCTGTTGGTGCAATTTTGTGTTGTGTCGCCTGGCGCCGGCTTCACTACACTATTTATCATAAAAAATCGATTGTATGTATTCAATGAGAAACAAGGTTCAATTAATTGGCAACCTTGGAAAAACACCAGACGTTAAAACAACGGAGTCGGGTAAGCGACTTGTAAAATTTACCGTTGCCACCAACGAGGTTTACACCAACAACAAAGGCGAGAAAGTAAAAGAGACGCAATGGCATCAATTGGTCGCATGGGGACGGCTTGCGGATGTTGCCGAGAAGTATCTGGATAAGGGCAGCGAGGTGGCCATTGATGGGAAGCTCATATCGCGCGAGTACACCGACAAAGAGGGGAAAAAGCGGAGCACTACTGAGATTCAGGTCAACGAGATGCTTTTACTGGGTAGTAAGGCGGCGGCGTAAAGTCAACACCGGGCGGATTGGCCGACAGGCTGGTCCGCTTCGGTGTTTTTAACGTCCGAAATCGTCTTGCAGGCGAATAATATCTTCCTCGTTGCTGGGGTTTTGGGGATCTGTATGGATCCAGATTTCCGCCACAACGCCCCACTGGGATGTGCCAACCAGTCGGTGTCTTTCTTCTTTCTGCAGGGTGACAACATCTCCCCTATTCATTTTTTTGGTTTCGCCAGGCAGATCATTCATGCTGCGAACAAGGCCGGCCTCTCCCTCGATAAGCTTCCAGATTTCGGAGCGGCGGTGGTGGTATTGCCAGCTTAGTTTTTTTTCGGGCGCGACAAACAGCATTTTAGGACTAACTTTTTCACCGGATATGGTCTGTAAGTCCACCTCCGGAAAATACGTGTCAATAAAAGACTTTGCGTCGTTTTCGTCAATGACTAGAAAACCGCCCCAGGGTCTGTTCAGATCTTCTGATTGCACCCGAATGTTTTGTTGGCTGAGCGATTGTTTAATCGTGTTTGAAAGTGTTATCAGATCTAGCATACGCTTTTTTTAGCGGCCCATATACAGCATTAGTATCTGCACATCGCTTGGATTAACGCCGGATATGCGCGAGGCTTGGCCGAGTGTTCGGGGCCGGATACGTTCAAATTTCTGTCGGGCTTCCATGCTTAAAGATACCAACTTGGCGTAATTAAATTCGTCGGGGATAATCAAATCTTCCAGCCTGTTCATTTTTTCTACAAGCTCCCGCTCTTTATCGATATAGGTTTGATACTTTAACTGAATTTCAGCTTGTTCCAGCGCGTTTTGGTCAAACGGCGAAAAAGTTTCGTTCATTCGTTCAATGTGATTATTCATCGACAGCACATCTACCGAGGGACGAAGCAAAACCTGAGCTGCTTTTTGCTTAGTAACTAACGGTGACGAATAAACGCTCTCTAAATATGGATTTGTTTCCTCTGGCTCCAACATCATTTTGTGGAGTAATCCGGTTATTTCGGTTACTTGTTTTGATTTGCGTTCCAAGAGGCGAACGCGGTCTTCTTTTGCCAAGCCGATTTCATGCGATTTCTCGGTCAGACGTAAATCGGCGTTGTCTTGGCGAAGGAGGGTTCTAAACTCGGCCCTACTTGTAAACATGCGATAGGGCTCATCCGTGCCTTTATTTATTAAATCGTCAATAAGCACACCTATATAGGCTTCACTTCTTTTTAAAATGAACGGTTCGCGGTCGTTGGCTTTTTGGTGGGCGTTAATACCAGCCATAAGGCCCTGACAGGCGGCCTCTTCATAACCCGTAGTGCCGTTGATTTGACCGGCAAAAAACAGACCGGCAACATGCTTTGTTTCCAGATTAAACTGCAATTGGGTCGGCGGAAAATAATCATATTCAATGGCGTATCCAGGTCGGAACATTTTGCAGTTTTCAAAACCCGGAACCAATCTAAGTGCCTGATATTGAATATCTTCTGATAAAGAAGTTGAGAAGCCATTAATATATATCTCAACCGTATTCCACCCTTCCGGCTCCACGAATAATTGATGCCTATCGCGTTCGGCAAAGCGACTTATTTTGTCTTCTATACTAGGACAGTACCGTGGTCCGGTGCCCTGAATGCGACCCTGGTACATGGGGCTGGAATCAAATCCCGTTTTTAACAAATCATGCACGTTTTGATTTGTATACGTGATCCAGCAACTTCGCTGTTCGTTGGGCTTTAGAATTGGTTTTTCTAAAAAACTAAAACCGGTAATAGTATCGTCGCCACGCTGTTCATCCATTTTAGAATAATCAAGACTTCTTCCGTCTACCCTTGGCGGTGTGCCCGTTTTAAGTCGGTCGCTCTCAAATCCCAACGAAACGAGCTGCTCCGTTATGCCAACCGAAGACTTTTCGGCGACCCGTCCTCCGCCAAACTGCTTCTCGCCTACATGAATTATACCATTTAGAAAGGTGCCGTTTGTTAAAACAACCGACTTTGACCTTATTTTATGTCCCATACCGGTTATAACTCCGGAAACTCTATGATTTTCTACCAATAATCCACTCACGGTATCCTGATAAAAGTCTATGTTGGGCGTTTGCTCTAACATCTCGCGCCATGTAGATGCAAATAACATCCGGTCGTTTTGCGTTCTTGGGCTCCACATGGCCGGACCCTTTGAGCGATTAAGCACCCTAAACTGAATCATGCTTCTATTGGAGACAATTCCACTATAGCCACCCATAGCATCAATTTCACAAACAATCTGCCCCTTAGCAATGCCCCCCATCGCAGGATTACAACTCATTTGTGCTATTGTCTGCATATTCATCGTTATCAAAAGAACCCGACTACCCAAATTCGCGGCAGCGGCGGCGGCCTCGCAGCCCGCATGACCAGCCCCTACTACAATAACATCGTATTCTGTAAACATTGATTCTGTTCGTTTTCCCGTTTCACGTGAAACAGGACTATTTGGATTTATTTTTTTGTTTCACGTGAAACAAAGTATTTTTTCAAAAGAAATGACTCTTTTTTTCTCATTTGAATTTTTTCATCTGGACTTTTATCATCATAGCCAACCAAGTGAAGAAATCCATGAAAGATGACGCGGTGTAGTTCCTGAACAAATGAAGTCTGAAACAAACCGGCGTTGATTCTCACCATATCAACACTAATAAAAATATCGGAAATAATAGGAGAGCGGTCGTTCGGAGAAAAATCAAACGTAATTATGTCTGTATAATAATT
>CAZZJF010000040.1:0-14637 GCA_964654325.1 uncultured Ferruginibacter sp. | reverse complement strand
CCCTCATTCTTAAGGGATTGTGTTATCGTAATGTCCAAAGCAACCGTCAAACTGCCCTTGGAAGCAACCTCATATCCCGGTATATTATCTGTGGATATCTCGATGTCTTCCGGTATAATTTCGATGGGCTCCTCACCGGCTGCTACGGCGTTTTGATTTAATATATATGACCCTTTTTGAATAAGATCTATCGTGGCATTATCCAGTTTTTCAATTTCGGCAGCGGCCCATTTCATTTTTGGTCCGAGGCGTTTGCCCAGGGTTTTGAAATTGGCCTTGGCTTTTTTGCGAATGAAGTCGTTGGAAGCATCCAGGATTTCAATCTCTTTGATATTGGTTTCGGAAAGGATAATATCGGCAGCCTGTCGTATACGTTCAGTCATCGCCGCATCCAATGCCGGAATACATACTTTCGATAAGGGCTGGCGGACTTTAATATTCACTTTTTTCCGGATCGACAAAATCAACGAGGATGTATCCTGGGCCAGTTGCATGCGTTCTTCGAGGGCTGTATCAATATAACGGGTTTCCACGGCCGGAAATAAGGTCAGGTGAACCGATGCCTCCGTAAACCGACCGGTAATGCCATTCAAGTTTCGAAACAGCCAATCGGCGAAGAACGGCGCAATGGGTGCCATCAAGCGCGACAGGGTTTCCAGGCATTCGTAAAGGGTTTGATACGCACTGATCTTATCCTGTTCGTAGTCGCCTTTCCAAAACCGCCGACGACACAACCGCACGTACCAGTTACTCAATTGATTATCTACAAATTCTTCCATAGCGCGACCAGCCTGGGTAGGTTCATAGGCATCCATACTCAGCTTTACGGTACCGATCAAGGTATGCAATGCTGAAAGAATCCAGCGATCCATTTCCGGTCTTTGATTTACCGGAATATACGCTTCGCGGAAGCGAAACTGATCCACATTGGCGTACAGTGCAAAAAACTGATAGGTATTATAAATGGTGCCAAAGAATTTTCGTTGTACTTCCTGGATACCTTCCACATCAAACTTGAGGCTGTCCCAGGGGGATGCATTCGTTATCAGGTACCAGCGCGTGGCATCGGCACCATATTGATGGATGGTTTGGAATGGATCGACCACATTACCCAGCCGTTTACTCATTTTGTTACCTGCCTTGTCCAGCACCAATCCGTTACTCACGACGGTTTTATAAGCCACACTGTCGAACAATAAAACCGACAGCGCATGTAAGGTATAGAACCATCCTCTGGTTTGGTCAACCCCTTCGGCGATGAAATCGGCCGGAAAGTGATGATTGAATGTATCCTTGTTTTCGAACGGGTAATGCCATTGGGCGTAGGGCATGGCGCCACTGTCGAACCACACGTCGATCAGATCCGGCACCCGGTGCATGGGTTTCCCGTTTTCATCGACGAGAATGATTTCATCAACATAGGGTTTGTGTAAATCCTGTGTCAGGTGTTGAATATGGGCTTCGGGTGTTGTCCCGGCGGGAGGCTCCCAGCAACCGGCTTTATACGAATCCATCAGGGCGAGTCGTAATTCCTCCACCGAACCGATACAGCGTTGTGCTTCGCCATCCTCGGTTATCCAAATAGGTAAGGGTGTTCCCCAGAAACGACTGCGGCTGAGGTTCCAGTCGACCATATTTTCGAGCCAATTACCGAAACGACCGGTGCCGGTGCTGGCCGGTTTCCATTGAATGGTGTTGTTGAGTTCAATCATCCGATCACGGGCAGCGGTGGTTTTGATAAACCAGGCATCCAGCGGATAATAGATAATGGGTTTGTCGGTTCGCCAGCAATGCGGATAACTGTGTTCGTATTTTTCTACTTTAAAAGCTTTGTCTTCTTTTTTTAACCGAATGCAGATATCGACATTGACATCGGCATATAGTGGATCGTCCGTGTAATTCTTGACATAACGGCCACTGTATTCACCGGTGCCATCGATGAATTTCCCTTGCCGGTCGACCAGGGTCAAAATTCCGATTTGATATTTCTTGCCCACTTTGTAATCGTCGGCGCCAAATGCCGGTGCCGTGTGCACGATGCCCGTACCATCTTCAGTGGTAACAAAATCTCCCAGCAACACGCGGAAGGGTTTGGCATCGGGGGTTTGCTCCAGTATCCGTTCGAGGTTGTTGGACGCAAAGGGCAACAGTTGTTCATAGGCGATTCCTTCCAGCTCCACTCCTTTTATAGTGCCTGCTAGTGACCAAGGCAGGACTTTATCACCAGGTTTGAATGAATCGGTTGGCTGATTCTCCCCTTCTTCTTTAAAGAAATTTCCCAGCAATGGTTGAGCGAGTATGACATGTACCAACGTGCCTGTATAGGGATTGCAGGTTTTGACCCACACGTACTCAATATCCGGACCTACGGTCAGGCCGAGATTAGATGGCAAGGTCCAGGGGGTGGTAGTCCAGGCCATGAAGTGCACCGAGTCGGCCTGCTGTTGAATACGGATTTCATTCAGCGGCTGCGGCAGGGTCTCATTCAGGGCTTTAAAAAGAACGACGGCGCTGGTGTCTTTGACATTTTTATAGGTGCCCGGTTGGTTCAGTTCGTGAGAAGAGAGACCGGTTCCGGCCGCCGGTGAAAACGGTTGTATGCTGACACTTTGGTAGAGATATCCTTTTTGATGTAATTCTTTCAAACACCACCAGAGTGTTTCTATATAATTGTTGTCGAATGTTATATACGGTTGTTTGAGATCAACCCAGTAGCCCATGAGGCGGGTGATATCATCCCATTTGTCTTTAAACTGCATGACCACTTCGCGGCATTGCCGGTTGTAGTCTTCCACGGAAATTTTTTTACCAATATCCTCTTTAGTAATACCCAGTGCTTTCTCTACGCCGAGTTCCACGGGGAGACCGTGGGTGTCCCACCCTCCTTTTCGCTTAACCTGAAAGCCCTGCATGGTTTTATACCGACATACCAGGTCTTTCAATGTCCGGGAAATAACATGGTGAATACCGGGCATGCCATTGGCGCTGGGCGGACCTTCATAAAAAACGAATGGTCGATTGGCGGGCCTGGATGACACACTGGCTTCAAAAACCTGATTTTCATCCCAGAACGTCAAAATGTCCTCACCGATCTGAGGCAGGTTCAACTGGGTATATTCTGGGTATTTCATACAGCAACTGTTTGGTTCAAATAGCCTGAAATGCTTCACAATCAGGCCTTTTGAGGCTCGCGAAATTAGGAAAAAAACCAAGCATTTCACGTGTTGTCTCATCAACAGCATGGATACGGGATCCGAATGGAATGGTTACTTATCCACAAATGTGCGTTACGAATTTTTTGGCATGTTATTGGGACCGTATAATGTCGGTAATAGGTAAGAGAATGAACAGAGGTAGTCTTGCCACTGTTCAACTTTCATAAATACTGATCACTTGAAAAAACACCCTGGGTGTAATCACCTTGTCCTGTAGTAGACAGCGGCTTCTTCCGGAGCCGCTTTTTTATTGATGCAGGAACAGTTCACAGGGCTTCATGCCCGTATGCTTCTTGAATGCCGTGCTAAAATGAGAGATGGAGGAGTAGCCCAGCAATGCGGACACGTCGGTAACCGATTGGCGTTTATCACAGAGTAAAAATTTGGCATGCTCCATCCGCTGGCTTTGATAAAAATCAAAAATGGTCGTTCCGAAAATCTCTTTGAAGCCGGTTTTTAGATAACATTCGTTGATGGCGACCTTACGGCTCAGCGCTTTGATCGTTATCGGATTTCCGATGTGCTCCAATAGAATCTCACGTGCTTTGATGATCTTGCCACGCTCCTCTTCCGACTGCAAAAACCGAGAGAATGTGGAGTCGGTGTTCAGCGAACCCCAAAACAACTCGAGCGTATACAACAGCATAATCTGCAGCTGGGCATTGACAAAAATATTGGCGGAGAGATCCGTATATGTGTGATTCAGCAATTGTTCGATGGCGGTGCGAAGTCGTTGATCGATGACGTTGGTTTGCGAAAAAGACGCGGTGTGCTCAAAGCGCAAAACGCGCGCAGCCAAGGCATCAGGACTGCTCACATTCCGCACAAACGGACGCAAGTACTGCGGAGTGAAGGACAAGGTAATCAGGTCGGTCGTTGGTACGCGCTCAAGGCAGTGAGGAGTCGCCGCTAAACGGCATTGATCGCAATCGGTTTGTTTTTCGGTGCAGTACGCATTACCGGCTACACAAAAACGAAGCATCAGATAGGGCTCCGTTTGGTCTGCAGGTGTGCACTCATATCGAAGGAACGCCATGTCTTCAAAACGATGACCATGGGTTTTGGGGAAACGGGTGACGGTATAATGCACCGATCCGGGAATCGATCGGTCGGTGTGCTGGATAGGTGCAAGACCGGGCAGGGCATCTTGGTGAAACGAAGCCGAATGAAAAAAAGCCGGTAATGGGAGATCCTGGGTACTCATAAGGGGGCAAAGATACCATTGTTTTGGTCGGATGAAAAGGTTTGTTGAACCCATTCGAAGAACCATCAAAACCATTGGAAAAATAGACCGTAAAATACCCAATCGTTTTCCTGTAAAACCCTTTATTTTTCAGTACATTTGCCCGTATTTAATTATTCGAAAACGACGCAGAAAAAAAACAAGATGTCCACAGAAAATGAGATCCTCCCGTCCGGTGTGCCACAAGGCTACAGTGCAGACAGTATTCAGGTATTAGAAGGGCTCGAAGCCGTTCGAAAAAGACCGGCCATGTATATCGGTGACATAGGGGTCAAAGGCCTCCATCACCTGGTATATGAGGTGGTCGATAACTCCATCGATGAGGCACTGGCCGGCCATTGTAAACACATTCAGGTTACCATCAACGAAGACAATAG
The DNA here is from genome assembly GCA_964654325.1 of uncultured Ferruginibacter sp. GTDB lineage: Bacteria > Bacteroidota > Bacteroidia > Chitinophagales > Chitinophagaceae > Ferruginibacter. Next base: position 9,802 of record CAZZJF010000040.1, on the reverse strand, counting down.
TATTACTGTAGAAGATGACGGCCGCGGTATCCCAACAGGTATGCATTCAAAAGAAAACCGGAGCGCCCTGGAAGTGGTGATGACGGTTTTGCATGCGGGCGGTAAATTCGATAAAGGATCCTATAAAGTATCGGGCGGCTTACATGGTGTCGGTGTGAGTTGTGTAAATGCACTTAGCACCAAATTGCATGTAACAGTAAACCGGGAGGGAAAAATATTTGAACAAGAATATCACATCGGACATCCCCAATATCCTGTTCGAGAAATCGGCACCTCCGATAAAACCGGCACCCGCGTTCAGTTCTGGCCCGACGGCAGTATCTTCTCTACGACAACCTACAACAAAGATATTCTTGAGAATCGCCTGCGGGAACTCGCCTACCTCAACCGGAAGATAACCATTACCCTCACAGATCTGCGCGACAAGAATGACGCGGGCGATCCCTATAAAAAAACATACTACAGCGAAGGCGGCATTGTCGAATTTGTGGAGAGCATTGACAAAACGGCCAACCGTGCGTCGCTGATACCCACCACAATCTATTGTGAAGGCTATGACGAAAAAAATCATGTGGCTGTCGAAGTGGCCATGACCTACAATGCCAGCTATCAGGAGCATATTTTCAGTTATGTCAACAACATCAACACGATCGAAGGCGGCACGCATGTAGCCGGCTTCCGTCGCTCCATCACCCGTGTTTTTAAAAGTTACGGCGAAAAACAAGGCATGTTTGAAAAAGCCAAGGTTACGATTGAAGGCGATGATTTTCGGGAAGGCATATCGGCTATCATTTCAGTGAAAGTACCCGAACCGCAATTTGAAGGACAAACAAAAACGAAACTAGGTAATAGCGAAGTTATGGGTATCGTAGATACCACCTTGAGTCGTGTGCTGGAAGCCTACCTGGAAGAAAATCCTCGAGATGCCAAAACGATCATCCAAAAAGTGATCCTTGCCGCACAGGCGCGGGCAGCGGCTAAGCGTGCCCGTGATATGGTGCAACGCAAGAGTGTATTGGTTGGTGGCGGATTACCCGGCAAACTGGCCGACTGTTCCGAAAAAGATCCCGGCAAATGCGAACTCTTTCTGGTCGAGGGTGACTCAGCCGGCGGTACAGCCAAACAAGGCCGCGACCGCAGTTTTCAGGCCATTCTGCCGCTTCGGGGTAAAATTTTAAATGTGGAAAAAGCCATGGAGCACAAGATTTACGACAATGAAGAAATCCGGAACATCTTCACGGCACTGGGTGTTAAAATCGGCACTGCCGAAGATGCCAAGGCACTTGACTTATCCAAACTGCGCTATCACAAACTCATCATCATGACGGATGCGGATGTGGATGGAAGTCATATCGCCACCCTGATCATGACCTTTATTTTCCGCTACATGAAAGAGCTGGTGGAACAGGGATATGTATACATTGCCCAGCCACCTCTCTACCTCGTTAAAAAAGGAAAAGAGCAGGAATATGCCTGGAATGATGAGGAACGAAAAGGACTGGTTACCAAAATTGGTCAAGGAAAAGATGACAGCGTAACCATTCAGCGTTACAAAGGATTGGGTGAAATGAATGCCGAACAATTGTGGGAAACAACGATGAATCCCTTAACGCGCACCCTGAAACAAGTAACCATTGAAAGCCTAAGCGCCGCCGATGGTATCTTTAGTATGCTGATGGGTGACGATGTTCAACCGCGTCGTGAATTCATCGAATCGCATGCCAAGTACGCGCGGATTGATGTATAACCACTGGGTTTCTTTCGCAATCAGCAGTAGCATTGTGGATAGTTCTACCAGTGATAAATGACAACAATTTGTTTTTTTTCCCTAGATTGTAACGTAATTGCATATTCAATAACCCATTACTCACTCTAAATTCAACAACATGTCAAAAATGATCACTGCGTATTGCATGAAAACCAAAGAGAAAAATGTGCCCATGCAAGACGCCGTTATAAGTAAAACAGCCCGTGGTGGATACATGGCTCAAGGCCACGACGGAAAAGGCAATAAGATGACCACCATGCTGGGTGAAGCCGCCGCTGTTCAGGCCGTTAAAGATGGTGTGGCCAAGAAACAAGGCTGGTAATCATATAAAATTGAGTGTAGACAGGCCACCCTTTGGGTGGCTTTTTTTGTTGAAAAGCATACCTTTATTCCTACCTATGCCAAAACCACTTCTTTTCCTGATGACCGGTATGCTGATGATTTCGGCGACAAATGCCCAGTACGTGGCCAATGGCAGTGCTACGCAAACCAATTGCAACTGCTATACCCTCACTCAAAATGTGGGGAGTCAGTTTGGAGCTGTTTGGAACACCAACCAGATCAACCTGAATCAATCGTTTGATTTCTCGTTCCAGGTTTTTTTAGGATGTACCGATTTTAACGGAGCGGATGGTATTGCCTTTGTGTTGCAAAATACGAGCACTACCATCGGTACTACCGGCACCGGGGGCGGCAGTATGGGTTATTTAGGCATCAATCCAGCCGTTGGTGTAACCTTGGATACCTATCAAAACGGAACCCCCGATAATGATCCATCGTATGATCACATCGCCATACAATTGAACGGGAACACCAGCCATACAGCCACAACCTGCATCACACCCAATACACCGATTTCGGCTTCGTCCGACAATGTCGAAGATTGCCAAAACCATACCTTGCGGGTTCGGTGGAATGCCACAACAAAGGCCATGGACGTATTTTTTGATGGCGTGTTGCGATTGAGTGTCGTCAATGATTTTGTGAATACCGTATTTGGCGGCAATCCGCAAGTCTTTTGGGGGTTCACCGGCGCTACTGGTGGCCTCTCCAATCTGCAACAATTCTGCACCACACTAAGTCCGAATTTTTACTTTCTTCCTGGTCAGACAAAATGTGTCAATGAACCCATCACATTCAATGACTCCACCGTAAGCTTTGCCGAGCCCGTTATCCGTGTTTGGAATTTTGGCGATGGGAGTCCTACGGTAACCAATGTAGTGAATCCGGTGCACACCTATACAACGCCCGGCAATTATACCGTGGTGCTTACGGTAACCGGACCTGATGGTTGTCAGGCCGTATTTAACCAACCGATCGTTGTGGGCAGTAAACCCATTGCTGGTTTCAGCTATACCGGCAGCTGTGTAAATAATACAATTCAATTTAGCGATACGTCGGATGTGGCTGTGGGTACCATCAATCAATGGTATTGGGATTTTGATAATAACGGACTAACCTCCACGTTTCAAAATCCCGCCACCATTTATACCACACCCGGTATAAAAAACATTCGGTTTCTTGTAAAAACAGCGGAAGGCTGTGTATCGGATACCCTTGTACAACCGATACCCATTTCTGCAAGACCAACGGTTGCGTTTACATTTACAGATTCAGTGTGTGTTGGCACTCCTACCTTTTTTCAAGATCAGTCAACGGCCGGCGGGTCAACCATCAACTATTGGCAATGGACGTATGATGACAGTACAGGCACAGCCACCCAACAAAATCCATCGCATATTTTCAATACCGCAGGTAATCATACGGTTACGCTGGTCAGTTCTACCTCCGGATCGAATGCCTGTGCGGGCACACCAGTTAGTCAAACCGTGTATGTGAGTTCAAAACCCACTGCCGGTATTCGATGGGATACCTTGTGTGAACGTCAGCCAGTTCGATTACAAGATGCCTCCTCATCACCGGGCGGTGAAGCAATCACTGCTTGTTGGTGGGATCTGGGCAATGGTACGTTCTCCAATCAGTGCAATCCTACGCTGGTCTATCCTACGACGGGACCACGGACCATCCGGCATGTGGTTACCAATACCCGGGGATGTGTGTCGGACACCTTTTCCGTGACACTCACCATCGCTGATAAACCACGGGTTGACTTTAATTTCCCAAATCCGGTATGCAACGACAGTACGCTGGCACTTACTGACGCATCAACTGTAGCCAATGGTACCGTCTCAGGATGGAACTGGATTTTTAATAATGCCAGTATCGGCTCAACCGCTTCGGTCAACGGCACGTTCCCTTTTGGTAGCAATCAGGTAGGCCTTTACGTTAGTAGCTCGCTGGGCTGTTTCAGTGATACGTTGTACAAACCATTCCGGCTTGTGCGAAATCCACGCATTCGCATGCAGTTCAATGATACCTGTCGGTATGCTCCTGTTTCGTTTTCGGCATCGGAATTTAGTCCGGCCATCGGCATTCAGTCTTGGAACTGGTCATTTGGCGACGGACAAACGGCCACGGCCAACCCAACCACGCATGCTTATTCCAGTAATGGTGCGTATACGGTTTCACTCTATGCCATATCAACCGAAGGTTGCCGTTCCGAAACGATTCGTGATCAGGTCAACATATACGGCACCAATGCCTTTGCCGGCAACGACACCATCGCGGCAGCCAATCAGCCTATCCAGTTGCTGGCATCGGGGGGTGTTAATTACGAATGGACACCGTCAACCGGACTCAATAATCCAAACATTCGAAATCCGATCGCTACCGTCGCTCAGGATATAACCTATTATCTTAAAGCCTATACACCGGCCGGCTGTGTCAGTTACGATACGATGAAGATTGTGATTTATGCCGGACCCGACCTATATGTTCCCTCCGCATTCACGCCGAATGGCGATGGACTCAACGATCAACTTGGTGTTTTACCTATCGGTCTTCGCTCATTCGATTATTTCGCTGTTTACAATCGATACGGACAACTGGTCTTTACGACGAACAACAAAAATCAAAAATGGGATGGCCGGTACAAAGGCGCTCGTCAGGCGAGCGGTGCTTATGTGTGGATGGCTTCCGGAATCGATTTTCGAAACAAGCCCGTCTTTTGGAAAGGAACCGTGTTGTTGCTGTATTGACAGCAAGATCTTATCCTCTTATATATTGGTTTTTGAGAACACCTGCGCATGCATGCGAGCGATATATTGGTAGATATCGTTCATCCCTTTAATGGCATCGACAACCAGCATACCGTTTTTACCTACTTGTTTCAGCACACCACGATTGGTACCGGTTTGCAGATAGTGCAGCAGCTTGTTGAATAGCTCACTTTGAAAGTATGGTGATTCGGGATTGCCAATGAAATAACATTTAAGCACATTATTTCTCAGTAATAGTTTTTCAAAACCAAGTTCAATGGCCATTGACCGGCAACGAACCGTTGTGAAAAGGTCTTCCGTTTGAGGGGGCACGGGGCCGAAACGATCAGTCAACTCCTGGTGAAATACCATTAGTTCGGATTCATTCTCACAATGATCCAACCGAGTGTATAAACTCAGTCGTTCGGTAATGCTCTCCACATATGAATCTGGAATCAGAATTTCCAAATCTGTATCAAAATGACAATCGCGTACAAAATCATCCTGCTCGCTAATTTCCTCTTTAAATAAATCCCTGAATTCTTTGCGTTTCAGTTCGCGAATAGCCTCATCGAGTATTTTTTGATACATTTCAAACCCGATTTCGGTAATGAAGCCGCTTTGTTCACCACCAAGCAGGTTACCGGCACCCCGAATGTCGAGATCGCGCATCGCAATTTGAAATCCGCTACCCAGATCGCTGTATTGTTCGAGGGTATGCAAGCGTTTTCGGCTGTCAGGCGGTAAGGTACTCATTGGTGGTGCGAGCAGATAACAGAACGCCCTTTTATTACTCCGGCCTACACGACCGCGAAGTTGGTGCAAGTCACTCAACCCAAATTGATGCGCGTTGTTTACAATAATTGTGTTCACATTCGGAATATCCACACCACTTTCCACGATGTTGGTACAAACCAGTACGTCATATTTTTTATCCATGAAGTCGAGGATGGTGTCTTCCAGCTGATCACCTTCCATTTGTCCGTGCGCAAACGCTATCGACAAATCGGGACATAATCCCTGAATCAGGGTTTTCATTTCGGCAAGACCATTCACCCGATTATGGATAAAGAAAACTTGTCCTCCCCGCTCTGTCTCATAATAAATCATATCGCGGATCTGATCTTCCTGAAACACGGTGATTTCAGTTTGGATTGGCTGTCGGTTAGGCGGAGGTGTATTGATGATGCTCAGGTCGCGGGCACCCATCAAGCTGAACTGCAGGGTTCGTGGAATAGGTGTAGCTGTTAAGGTAAGCGCATCGACCGTTGCTCGCCATTGTTTTAATTTCTCTTTGGCACTCACGCCGAATTTCTGTTCTTCATCCACGATCATCACGCCAAGGTCTTTGAACGCAACATCCTTTCCGAGAAGGGCATGCGTACCGATGATGATATCAATTTTGCCGTCGGCCAGTTTTTGTAAGGTTTGTTTCTTTTCCTTGGTCGACTTAAAGCGATTGATGAAATCCACGGTCACCGGAAAATCACGCAAGCGATCGCTGAATGTTTTGTAATGCTGGTAGGCCAGGATGGTTGTAGGGACTAATACAGCCGCCTGTTTACCATCACAACAGGTTTTAAATGCGGCACGAATGGCGATTTCGGTTTTTCCGAAACCAACATCCCCGCAAACCAACCGATCCATGGGCGCTTCCCGTTCCATATCCCGTTTGACGGCATCGGATGCTTTGGCCTGATCGGGCGTGTCTTCATAAATGAATGAAGCCTCCAGCTCGGTTTGCATGTAGTTGTCGGGGTGATGGGCATAGCCTTTCTGACTTCTGCGTTCGGCATATAACCGGATCAGGTCGGTGGCAATGTCTTTGACCTGTTTTTTGGTTTTTTCTTTCAGTCGGTTCCAGGTATCGCTGCCCAGTTTATTCATTTTGGGCACGGAGCCTTCTTTGCCGCTGTATTTACTGATCTTATGCAGCGACGATATATTCACATACAGTAGGTCGCCATCCTTATAGCGGATACGCACGGCTTCCTGCATGCGTCCATTTACATCCATTTTTTGCAAGCCACTGTACACACCAACCCCATGATCGATATGCGTGACATAATCGCCGGGCTGTAATTCACGCAGGGTTTTTAGGGTGAGTGCTTTGTTTTTACTGAAGGCCTGCTTTACTTTATACTTGTGATATCGCTGAAAGATCTGATGGTCGGTATAGCACAGCAGTTTATTATCGTCGTCAATAAATCCTTCGTGCATCGAAACCGGTATAGGAATAATCTGAACGGATGCTTTCAGATCGGTGAAGATTGTATGTAACCGTTCCAGCTGTCGGGGGTTTTCGGCAAACAGAAAAAGCTGATACGCTTTCGCTTCATAGGATTGCAGGTCGCTGATCAGCAAATCAAACTGCCGGTTAAACGAAGGCTGTGGCCTGGTAGTGAACCGGATGGTCTCAACCGGATTCGGAGCTTGTTTGAAAGCCGGTTTTTGCGCTATCTCCAGAATATGTCGCTGCGCGAGTTGATCTATCAACACCGCTACGGATGTAAAATCGGCGGTCGATACCTGTTCTTTCTGTGCCGGACGTTCCTCGTCGGTTTGGTCCGGTTGAGAAGCGGGCGTCTCTTGCAGGTGATTGATAAACAAATCGATGTTTTCTGCTTCTTGTTCAAGGATATCATGCAGGTACGACCAGTCGTGCATCCAAACCACGGTATTATCGGGCAGCCACTCGATCAACGGTACTTTTTGCTGATTGGTAAATTCGGTTTCCACATTCGGAATGATGTTTACCTGCAGCAGCTTCCGTTCACTGAGTTGGGTTTCGGGATCAAACAAACGGATGCTGTCGACCTCATTACCAAAGAGTTCAATGCGATATGGTTTCTCGTTGCCGAAGGAATAAATATCCAAAATACCGCCACGCACTGCAAACTGACCGGGCTCGTATACAAAATCCGATTTCGTGAATCCGTGATCCATGAATCGTGCGATAATCTCGTCCGTATCCAGTGTTTCGGCTTGTTTGATTCGAATGATATGTTGCGAAAGTGTTTCCGACACCACTACTTTCTCCATCAAGGCCTCCGGATAGGTTACGATTATTTTTCGGTTTCCGCCGGCGGCGATGCGGGTGAGTGTTTCCGTTCGAAGCATGACATGGCTGCTGTTGAGCAGGCGGTAATTTTTTCGGTTTTTGAACGAAGACGGAAAATAGAACAGATCGAGTGCGTTGGTGAGGTTCTCCAGCGTATTATGAAAATAGGCGGCCTCTTCTGCATCCCGAAGCACGATGAGGTGGTTCAGCTGCGAGGTGATGTCCAATTCAAACAGCGCGGCAAACAGGCATTCCGGACTACTTCCTTCGAGGCCGGAGAGCAGGAGATGTTGCGGTGCAGACAGTGTGATCCTGTCCGCTAGTTGAAAACAGCGGGGGTCTTTTTTATAGACATCCTTCAGCACCTCCAGATTCATTCCGGCGCAAAGGTACGTCGGCCTTCGTGAATAATCGATCTATCGATGCGAATGGGCCAATTTTGGTTTGCTTGTTGGTTACCGGAACAATGAACAGAATTCACGACATTTATAAAAAATTACCATGGCATTGCTACCCTGGATACAAGGCACCGTAATTGATATACGCGAAGAAACGGCCGATACGCGACGATTTTGGATTCAGGTAGATGGGGAGAGCCGATTTGAATTCAAGCCCGGGCAGTTTGTTACCCTGGATTTGCCCATCCATGAAAAGCCCAACAAACGGTGGCGTAGTTATTCCATTGCGTCGGCGCCAGATGATACGAATGTATTTGAGCTGATTATTGTGTTGAATCCCGAAGGTTTGGGAACCCAGTATTTATTCAATCAGGTGACGGTGGGTTCTACGCTGACCCTTCGCGGGCCTCAGGGTGTTTTTTTGTTGAAAGAACCGATCGACCGTCCTGTTTTTTTTATCTGCACCGGAACCGGCATTGCCCCGTTTCGCAGTATGCTTCGGGATATCCTTCATCAACAGCGACCTCATCAGTCGCTTTACCTGATTTACGGTAGCCGGTACCAGTCGCATCTTTTTTATGCCGACGAAATGCGCACGCTGGAAAACGAATTGATTGACTTTCACTACATCCCTACGCTATCGAGGGAAAACTGGAATGGGAAAACCGGTTATGTACATGCCGTGTATGAAGCGCTTTGTGCCGAACGGCCACCGGCGCATTTTTTCCTCTGTGGCTGGCGAAACATGATTGACGAGGCGAAACAACGGATTCTGGCCATGGGATATGATAAAAAAGATATTCACCTAGAGATCTACGGATAAGCTACCCGATCAATCCCTTTTGCCACAATGCCAGCAAATCCATGGTGATGGCTACGGAGCAATGCAAGAGTACCCCCAGCCAGATACTTTTTGTTCGTAAACTGACCAACCCCAGAAAGATACCGGCCAGGATCGCGGCAATGGTTTCGGGAAACGGTTTACCAAAATGAATCATGCAATAGGGAATCATCATCACAAACACCGACAGGATACCGAAGCGGTGTTTGATGCCATGTACAAAAAAACCTCTGAAAAAAAACTCTAACGCAAAAAACTGCAACAGGTAAGCGCACTCCCAGATCCAGAGTCGCTGATCGGCAATGCCATCAACCGACTGATAAAACGGATATCGGCTTTGAAACGAAGGCATATGCGACACGGTAAACACCAGCGGGACCATAACCAATAAACAAAGACCATAGATCCGGTATTCTTCTTTCTGAAAACCGGCCGACAATCCAAACTGCCGGATGGGTTCCTTCAACACAAACCGAATCACCAAACAAGGAATTACTACATACCCGATTACACTGACAAACGACCAGTGCAGCAACTGAATCAATCTGGACCAATACCCCGTCAGGTAGCAATCCATCAACCCATTCAATTGTGCCGGAGAGAGGAAAACGGACAAAAAATCAAACCACCAATCAT
>CAZZJF010000039.1:0-15105 GCA_964654325.1 uncultured Ferruginibacter sp. | reverse complement strand
AAAAATAAAAATAAATAGTTTTAGAAAGATGCTGGGTGATTTTAAAATAATTTTATTCCGACGGATAATGTCCCACGATTCATTGGATATCCCGGATGTATTTCCTGCTAAGTATACTTTCTCTCCAACCTCTATATAATCGATGTCCAGTTGAGCACCGGCGGCAAATAAAATGTCCAGAACAGCCTCCATTATTTCAGGCCCTATGCCATCTCCTTTAGCTACTGTTATTTTTGTCATGATTGATTCATTTTGTTTCTGCAAATTTGGGCCTTATTTTACATTTATAGACATATATCTTTACAATAATATTCATAAATTTCTATTATAGATTTAAGCCTATCCTTCCCATTTTTTTCAAAGTTGAAGGGCGAATCCTATGCAAGCCATTTATGTTTTAAGATCCAATTAAATAAGCTGATTCCTTTTGCCGATCATGCTTTAATAGCTCGTCCTTCATTATCTTGCAATATTTTCTTGTCAAAACCAAGTTTGTTAACTAATGTCCGAACATGATTTGCTTAATCGTTACCGGGAATTCGGGAGTCAACAAGATCTGGCAACATTGTACACCCCATATATGGACATGGTCTTTGGTGTTTGTCTACAATATTTCAAAAATGCCGAGGATGCTCAAGATAGTGTTTCCATCATCTATGAGGAATTAGTGGTCAAACTGCGAAAACATCAGGTAGATCATTTCAAAGCCTGGTTGCACCAGGTTACCCGTAACCATTGTTTGATGGCTTTACGAAAGAAAAAGCTTCCTGTACAGGAACTTCAGGAGGGTGTTGTGCAATCGGAAGATTTATTGCATCTGGAAGATGTCAATCTAAAAGAAAACCGGTTAACTTCCATGGAAACTTGCCTAGAAACACTTCCAGAAACACAAAAAACAGCCATTCAGTTGTTTTACTTACAGGAAAAATGTTACCAGGAAATAGCTGACATAACTGGATATGCCTTGAATATGGTGAAAAGCCACATTCAAAACGGTCGACGAAACCTTAAAATATGTATGGAAAACTGGACAGCTGACCCTTCAATGCCAAGTTTATGAGCCCAAGAAACAGACTCTCATTTACAGCGGAGAAATTGATTCGCTATCATCGCGGTGAATTATCGCCGAAAGAAATGCATGAGTTAGAGAAAGCGGCCCTGGAAGACTCTTTTCTGGCCGAAGCACTGGAAGGATATGCCCTCTTTGCAGACAAAACATTACCGATTCCATCGATTCACGTAAAACCAAGCTCTCACGATCATTTAACATCCAATGGCCCAAAAGTTATCCCTTTTGGTCAACGGTTTAAATATGTGATTGCCGTCGCGGCCTCTCTTATTCTGGCATATACCGTTTATTTTCAACTAACGAACAATAATGAAAAAGATAAGACCGACCTCGCTCAAAAGCAAAATAACAGTCCTGCCGTCGTTGACCTGCTCAGAGATAGCAATCAGTCTCAACCACCGATTAATCCGGTGAATTCCATTTCTTCCGGCGTTATCCCCTCGGAGTCTGTTAAAAAACCAACCAAGCGTTTAAACGAATCCACCACACCTCCTATTAATAGTTCAACGCAAGAGGACGTTCCGGACGCTTCACCTCTGATTGTGTCCAACGAAACGATTGTTGATAACGATAAAGAGGAATCAGAGCTAACCAATTCCCAAATACGGCAACCTGTAACAACCACTGAAGGTGGAGTTATACAACCGAATGTCGCCTACTCGACATTACCCCAAACCGAATTAGATTTAGCCGTCTCCACGGATGAGGTAGTTGTTACAGAAACCACTGTCAGTAATACACGTAAAAAAACCAAATCAGAAACGAAGAAGGCAACTAGTGTTGCACAAGTAGCCATTTCCTCCGTGGAACCTGTTGGTGGGTGGCAAGCCTATATGAACTATCTCAAACAGCAGCATTTGGGTTGTAAAGACAATCAAGGCAATACAATAAAAGGCATTGTGAAGGTTCAGTTTATCATCTTACCTGACGGCTCTGTCGATCGGCTAGAAGCGTTTGGTACATTACCGGATGAGTGTAAAGAAATGGCAAAGAAAACAGTACAAAATGGACCTCGTTGGCAAACAACCAACCAAACGGTTCAAACGATTGATATCCCTTTTGAGTAATTAATGATCTAGCAATACATCCCCATCAAACGAAAGGGGCAACAGGTCGTTAGCCTTCGCAATAATCCACACTTTTCCATCCATCCCACTCAATATGACCCGCATAGCACATTGTGTTCGTAGCTCAAACTCGTGCATAGCTTGCCGGCACATGCCACAGGGTGAAATCGGCAGGTCACTGGCGCCACGTTGGTTGTGATAGGAAATGGCTATAGTATCGATTCCCTGTTCGGGATACAACATGGAGGCAACGGACATCAACACGCGTTCTGCACAGATACCGATTGGATATGACGCATTTTCCTGATTACTTCCCTCCACGAGTTGGCCGTTTTTCATAAGGGCGGCAGCCCCAACCCGAAATTTGCTGTACGGTGCATAAGCGATCACTGTAACCGATCGGGCCTTTTCCAGTAAGTTACGGTCCTGTTCGGAGAGCGATGCAGCGGAAGGGTATTCTTCTATTTCAAAGGCAATTCGCTTCTTTTCCATAAGACACGGTTTTAGACAAAAAAGTCCTTCGGCTCAGCGAAGGACTAAACAAGTTAGCGTAATTTTTTCAAATCAACGAATGATTTTAAAGAATCGATTCCAGCGAGGGCCTTTGTCCCAGCTAAACCAAATCATGGAGGCTTCACCTACAATATGATCTTCCGGCACAAATCCCCAGTAGCGGCTGTCTAATGAATTATGACGGTTGTCTCCCATCATCCAATAATAATTCATGGTGAACGTGTAATGGGTGGCGCTTGATCCATTGATCATTGCTACGCCATTCTTCAATTCAAACCGATTGCCTTCATACACTTCAATACATCGACGATAGCGGATTATGTTATCGGGCGTCAATGGAATGGTAGCTCCTTTAGCCGGAACATAGATGGGTCCGAACTGATCAGCCGACCAGGCATAACCGCTGGCACTGATACAGGCGGCTGTATCATAATATGGAAAAAGATCTGATTGAGGGCTTTGATAAAACGGACTGATGCTAAAGCCGGCTGGGAGCTTCAATTGTTTATATTGTCCATTGGTAATATTGACCAAAAAACGTTGTTTGTTATCATACAACTGAACGTCACCAATCTCCTCCCCATCATGAATCTGAATACCCAGCTCGTTCAAGCTCTCGCTATCTGGCAGAAATCCCTCGGGAGTAGATAGGATATAAAACCGCTCCGCATCGGGCAAGAACACCTGTGGTTTACTGTCGATATGAACTATTCCATTTTTGATGGATAAGGTATCGCCTGCAATCGCTACGCAACGTTTTATAAAATTTTCGCGTTTATCAACTGGTCTTGTAATGATTTCGTACTCCTCATTTTGCCAAACCATTTCTCTCGCTTCATCGTAAGAAACTTTTTTTTGTTGTGCCAAACGACGCACTTCCTGATAATAGGTGATTCGACTGCCAAAATTGATTTCATCATTGATAAGCGTATCATTCACCGGAAAATTGAAGACAACAACATCGTTTCGTTTGACCGGACTAGCAAACCAACGAGTGTATGGCAACGTTATCCAATCCAGGTACGATTTACCTCCCGTAACCGGCATGGTATGATGTACGAAGGGCATGGCAAGCGGAGTGTTCGGTAGCCGGGGACCGTAACTAAACTTACTCACAAACAAGAAATCACTGACCAATAGTGATTTTTCCATAGAGGGTGTTGGAATCGTATACGCCTCGAATACAAACGATCGGATCAAGGTAGCTGCTACAATAGCAAAAAAGGCGGCATCAACCCATTCCCGTATTGATGACTTCCGATAGTCTTTAACAATAGACACCCCTACAAAACGCTCATTATTAGAATGGGCCATGTATGGAAAATAAACGAATGGAAATAAGACAGCTAATGCGTGGTGCCAAAATTCGAATCGACCGAAATGTTCCACAAATTTGATGGTAAGCCAGATCGTAACAAATTGCCCGGCAATGGGTATTAGCTGAAAGAAAAACCAGATCTTTTTTTGTTGCATGACCTGATTCATACACCAGGTATTGTAAAAAGGAATCCAGGCTTTCCAGGAATCAATTCCGGCTTTTTTGAACATGCCACTCAATCCATAGTGCCATAAAACAGTACATACAGCAAAAATGATCCAACCGAACATAGTCTTTGTTTAAGTTCCTGCAAAAGTACTGTATAGTGGGCAAATACACCGAAAAGCAAGAAAATACGGGAGTAAGCGGAGGGATGAGTCTAGATGGAATTAGGAACGAGGCAACACAAAATTGTGGACATCCATTGAAGTGATTGTATTTCCGGATAAGATGATCAGCCGTTCGACCACATTACGCAATTCCCGTACATTTCCGGTCCAGTGATGTTTTTGAAGGGCTTCCACAGCCTTTGGCTCAATGGATTTCACAGCTTGTCCGTACTCACTGGCAATGAGTTCGAGAAAATGGTCGACCAGCAATGGAATATCTTCCAAGCGTTCATTCAGAGAGGGCACTTCGATGAGGATAACCCCCAGCCGATGATATAAGTCCAGCCGAAACTGCTTCTCCTCCACTTCTTTCAACAAATTCTTGTTGGTGGCAGCAATCACCCGTACATCCACCGAAATATCTTTATCGGCACCTACCCGGGTTATTTTGCCCTCCTGTAACGCACGAAGCACTTTAGCCTGTGCTGAGAGGCTCATATCACCGATTTCATCTAAAAACAAGGTGCCGCCATTGGCTTGTTCGAATTTTCCAATCCGTTGTTTTACAGCTGAAGTAAAAGATCCTTTTTCGTGTCCAAAAAGCTCGCTTTCAATAAGTTCAGATGGAATAGCGGCGCAATTCACTTCAATCAGCGGAGCCGAAGATCGATGACTTTTTTCATGAAGCCAGCGAGCCACCAGCTCTTTACCGGAGCCATTTTCGCCGGTAATTAAAACGCGGGCTTCTGTAGGGGCTACTTTGTCAATGGTGTCATGGATTCGTTTGATTGATGCGCTTTGGCCAACAATCGCCTGCACTTTTGACATTTTCCGCTTGAGGGTGCGGGTTTCCTGAACCAGGTGTTGCTTATCGGCCGCATTCCGAATGGTAATCAACAGCCGATTTAAATCGGGTGGTTTACTGATATAATCAAACGCACCTTTCTTAACGGCATCTACCGCAGTATCAATGTTTCCGTGACCGCTGATCATGATGACCGGAATATCGGGATTATGGAGTCGGGATTTTTCCAGAAATTCCAATCCATCCATTTTGGGCATTTTGATATCGCAGAGGACCAGATCAAAATTATTCTCCTGGTATTTTCGAAGTCCTTCTTCTCCATCAGCCGCCTCATCGGTTTTATGCCCTTCGAATTGTAAGATCTCAATCAACGTTTTCCGAATGGCTCGTTCGTCGTCAATGACCAGGATGTGGGACATAGTTGCAGGTTTCTTTTTTAATTAACCAGGTTGTAAACAAAGGTACTGGTCGTTGATCATACGATACCCTCATAACACACAAAAACCATACCTAATTCGGCTATCCGGCCCGTTTTTTCAATGATTCTTTTGCGTTACCTTTGCGTTTCAATTTCGGGACGTAGCGCAGCCCGGTAGCGCACACGTCTGGGGGGCGTGTGGTCGCTGGTTCGAATCCAGTCGTCCCGACAAATAAGAAAAAACCTCGGCAACATGCCGGGGTTTTGTATATATGAGCATGGAAAACTTGCTTTCAAGTGCGAATGGATGCAAAACCAAAAGTGAGCGAAGCGAACTAGGTTTTTTAGGCATTTGGCCACCCCCATTTTGGATGTCCAAGCGAAGCGAGGAAATCCAGTCGCCCCGACAAATAAGAAAAAACCTCGGCAGCATGCCGGGGTTTTGCATTGATGAGCAAGAAAGCGTACATTAATAAATCGATGAAGCAAAAAGGAACAAGATAAAAGCCTGCATATCAGCGCCGAACTAGTTGAGCAATACCAGAATTCTTAAAAAGCGAAATGGATTACACTTAAACCATACAAATCATTATTTTGCAATTCCACAATTAGTAATGGAACGCCAATCTGTCTTTAATTTTTCTCAAAGGTCAAATAGTCTGTCCCTCCGCTGCCGCCACTGATATCTTCGAGTCTGATTTTGGTATCCGTGCGTTCTATAACGTGCCAGTCATCACTGATATCGACAAAATCAGCCGGGGTTGTAAAATTCAAAACCAATTTAGTATGCGAATCGTCGGGCTGGGTACTCCAGGTTCCGGTAACCGGTTGACCGGCCTTGACTGCTGTAACGACATTGCCGGATAAGAAGGAAAAGATATAACCGGTAAAATTGGCTGTTTCATCCTGACCACTGTCATTATACAGTGTAACACGCCAGGTACCTGAAGTAATGGTTGAGTTCACCGTCGCCGGATCAATCGTATTGGGAATCGGATTATCATGTCGGCATGCGGTGAGCGAGTATAAGAGCATGCCCGTCAGCAATAGAAATAATGTTGTTTGTTTAGATATCATGATCGCTTGTTTTTGGATTAACTGAAAATTGACTATTTTGTTCATACCAAATAACATTCCAAAATAATGGTCAGGCATTTTTTTACGCTCATTTTTCTTTTTTGCTGCCATTTGGCTGTGACCTCGCAGACCGTTTATCAACGCGGCTATCGTTCCATAACATTCAATGATCCATCACGATCCGGTAGGGCCATTGCCACCGATATTTATTATCCTGCCAACACGGCGGGAACAAATGTAGCCGTAGCTTCGGGCACGGCTCGCTTTCCCGTGGTGGTGTTCGGACATGGATTTTCATTACCCGCGTCTGCCTATACCAAACTAGCCGATACACTAACACGAAATGGTTTCATTGCGGCTTTCCCCACGACTGAGACCGGGTTGGCTCCTTCGCACGACAACTTTGGTAAAGACTTGAGCTTCTTATGCACTACCATCATTCAATTGGATGCTGATCCAACGTCTTTTCTCTACCAGCGCGTTACTTCAAAAGCCGCCGTTGGTGGACATTCAATGGGAGGAGGATGCAGTTTTCTGGCCGCCGCAACCGGGAACAGCTCGATTCATGCACTGTTCAACATGGCCGCTGCCGAAACTTCCCCTTCCGCTACTACAGCCGCTGCATCGATAACTGTCCCTACTCTTCTTTTTTCGGGCAGCAACGACTGTATTGTGCCCCCGGCTACACAACAATCAATGTACAATAATATACCGGGCAGTTGTAAAGCACAGGTCAACATCACCGGTGCCACCCACTGCCAGATCGCAGACAATAACTTTACTTGTGTTTTTGGTCAAATCAGCAGCGGATGCAACAGCTCCCCCATCAACGTGAATACCGTTTATGCCAAAACATCCGAACTCCTGATTCCCTTTTTAGAGTATACGCTGAATGGCAATTGCCTCCGTGGCGTTGAGTATGTGAACAAATTAGGAACGGTGACAAGTGCAACAGCCATTACAAACTGCCCGGTGCCGAATTGTGCCATTTTGCCTGTTCGTATTCGTCATTTTTCCGGATATTTTTCCAAACAGGTTCACTTAAATATAGAAACAGTAAACGATGCGGGCACACCTGACCAGCTGGATGTTGAAAAGAGTTCAGATGGCATTCATTTCAAATCATTGAAAACATTGAGTGTAACGGAGGCATCTTCATCTATACAACTGTCGGATGATACTTTTTTCTCGCCTATTAGTTTTTACCGTTTGAAAATGATGCAAAATACATCCCCGGTATATTCTCAAATCGTCGCGGTTCGTACAAGTGATCTACTAAACGCCACCATCCTAAATAATCCAATGAATGGTGAAACGTTAGCCTTGAAAATACAATCACCTTACCCGCAAATGATACAAGTCCGGATCTTTACCAATGATGGAAAATCTGTTTTTCAAAAAAACACAACGGTAGGTTCAGGCACATCGACGTTGCATATCCAGTTGCCTGCTCATTTGTTCGGGCATTGTATTCTTGAATACCGTTCGCTGAAGAGTCAACAGGCCAAACGCCTGTCGTTTTTTAAAACACGTTAAGGCATGACTAGAGAGGTGTTGTACACATGTCCGTCGGGTGATATGATTTGTAAAATATAGCTACCTGCTGAGATCTGCTAACAAATATCAGCTATCAAAAAAAGATAGCCAGTCTCGTCTGAGCCACTTTTACTTTATGTTGATTTTCAGCCACTTGGATTAAAAATTGCAGTGAACTTGAAAAAAAGAGACGAGCCGATATCTTTTTTAGGATATTTGCACAATTCCACTACCATGCAGCTGCTGCTTCAACAGGTCCTGATTCAGGACACCCGCTCTTCACACCACGGAAAACAATTGGATCTCTTTATCGACAATGGGCTTATTCAATCCATAGGCCAAAATCTTCCTGTTCCAAACGTTGTAGAACGCCTACCTGGAAACAACCTGATCGTCTCTCCCGGTTGGATGGATAGTCTTTCTCATTTTTGTGATCCCGGCGAAGAACACCGTGAAACACTGACATCGGGCGTGCTGTCTGCAGCAGCCGGCGGATTCACTGATGTATTGATCCTACCGAATACAAATCCTTGCATAGATACCGGCGCGTCCATTCGGGCGATTCGGCAACGTGCCAGCCAATTACCAGTTACGATTCATTGCATCGGCGCCATCAGTGCCGGATGTGAAGGTCATCAACTCGCAGAAATGTATGAACTTCATGAGGAAGGGGCACTGGCTTTTTCCGACGGACTTCATTCGGTACAAGACAGCGGGCTATTGCTCAAAGCCATGCAATATGTGCTGCCAACTCGTAAGCCCATCATTCAGATACCCGACGATCGCCGCATCGCACCCAAAGGCCACATGCATGAAGGGATCATTAGCACCCAATTAGGCATACCGGCGCGACCGTCCCTGCAGGAAGAGCTTATGGTTTATCGCGATATTGAACTACTACAGTATACCGGATCCGCGCTACACCTAACGGGCATATCTACCCGAAAATCAGTGGGCATGATTCGCGCTGCCAAAAAACAAGGATTGACCATCACCGCATCCTGCACACCCTGGCATCTCTTGTTTTGCGACAACGATTTGGAATCCTATGAAACCAATCTCAAGCTTCATCCGCCCCTTCGAACAGCCGACGACCGAAATGCCCTCTTGGAGGGATTACTGGACGGAACCATCGATACCGTATCCTCCCATCACATGCCCCAACACCTCGACACCAAACGTTGTTCATTTGAAGAAGCTTCTTTCGGCGCTGAAAGTCTGGAAACCGTTTTCCCGATACTATTGAAAACGTTAAATGACCTGAACACAATCATTTCGATACTTTCCACCAATCCACGTGCCATTTTTGGCTTACCACAGCCAATCATCGAGGCGGGAAATAAAGCCGTGCTAACCATTTTTGACACAACCACTACCTACCTGTTTGACAAAACCCATATTCGCTCGAGATCCATGAATAATCCATTACTGGGTCTACCATTACGCGGACGAGTACATGCTATTGTCAACGGAAACCACTATCAACGCAATTAATGAAATCCGTTCACCTCATTTCCCCCACCTGGAAAGGCGTATTAATCGCCGCCTGTATGATAACCTGGCTGCTGATTGCATTCTATGCGCTCCGTTTACCCATGGGAGGAATTTCCTTATACATTTCATTTGGTTTATACACTGCTGGGATGATTTGGTCGCTCCTGGCATGTAAAATGAACACCCCTGAAGGAACCTTTCGTACATACTTTCAAGAGGGATTCAAAACATTTATTGTTGTAACGCTTTATTTGGTGACCTATATTTTTCTTTTTTACAAGTTCAATCCGGAGCTGATCGACCAATTCATTCAAGAAAATGAAGCCCTGGCCCGTCAGGATCCGGAACTGACCATAAACGAGATTAAAACCAACACTGAGCAGATCCGAAAAATGTATATACCGGGCTCGATGTTCACCTACCTGATTATTCACCTGTTACTGGGCGCGTTGATCACCGCCGTAACAGGCGCTTTTATACAGAAGAAATAAAGTACCTTTATCCAATACAAATAGCCATTGGATATGCAACTCTCTCTGGTGATCCCTTTATACAATGAATCTGAATCACTGCCGGAACTTTGCGCATGGATTGACCGTGTCATACAACAAGACCCCATCGAGTATGAAATCATTTTAGTGGATGACGGCAGTAATGACGACTCCTGGCTAGTAATTGAAACCCTGCATCAGCAAAACAACCGCATCAAAGGCATTCGATTCCGCCGTAATTATGGTAAAAGCGCCGCACTCAATGAGGGCTTCAAGGCGGCACAGGGCTCGGTGGTCATTACCATGGATGCCGACATGCAAGACAGTCCGGATGAAATACCCGCCTTGTACCGTATGATCACGGAAGAAGGCTTCGATCTGGTCAGTGGCTGGAAGAAAAAACGATACGACAATACATTTACCAAAAACCTGCCCAGCAAACTATTCAATGCCGTTGCGCAAAAAATGAGCGGCATTCGCCTGCATGATTTCAACTGCGGCCTGAAAGCCTATCGAAAAAATGTGATCAAATCCATCGAAGTGTATGGTGAAATGCACCGCTATATCCCCGTACTGGCCAAATGGTCAGGTTTTCGTAAAATCGGCGAGAAAGTGGTGGAACACCGCGCCCGAAAATATGGTGTGACCAAATTTGGCTGGGATCGTTTTGTGAATGGTTTTCTGGACTTAATGACCATCTTTTTCATGGGTAAATTTGGCAAACGTCCCATGCATTTCTTCGGACTCTGGGGAACCCTATTCTTTATGGCCGGTCTAAGCATTTTCATGTACTTAACCATTTCCAAATTCTTTTTTGACGTAACGGGCATGACCCAGCGACCGTTATTCTTTTTTGCCATACTCGCCATGATTATTGGAACTCAGTTGTTTTTGGCCGGCTTTTTGGGCGAACTGATTTCCCGCAACGCGCCGGAACGAAACTTTTATCTGATTCAGGAAAAAAAGGGCCTCTGATACCATGGCCTCGCATCGTCCCCAACACATAGTCATCATCGGTCCGGCCCATCCGCTCCGCGGTGGACTGGCTACCTACAATGAACGGTTGGCAACTGCCTTTCAAGCTGATGGGCATCACGTCGATCTCTTTAGTTTCTCCCTGCAATACCCAGGGTTTTTATTTCCTGGCAAAACACAATACAGCAGCGAACCGGCACCCAACCATCTCCATATCCATTCGGTAATCAACTCCGTTTCGCCACCCAACTGGTACCTCAAGGGAACCCGTATTCGAAAAATGAAACCCGATTTGGTTATTGTTCGCTTTTGGCTACCGTTCATGGGTCCGTGCCTCGGCACGATACTGCGACAGATCAAAAAAAATAAAAAGACCCGCATCGTTTGTATTGCCGATAATATCATCCCGCATGAAAAACGATTCGGCGATCAAGCATTTACCCGCTATTTCATCAAGCCGGTCGACCGATTCATCACCATGAGCGAGAAGGTCTTGTCCGATTTGCTACGCATCGCACCGCATAAACCAGCCGTGCTGGTGCCCCATCCGCTCTATGATAACTTTGGTGAGCCAATCAGTCAACAGCAAGCACGAGAGAACATCGGTTTACCGACTAGTGGCCGTATCGCCTTGTTTTTTGGCTTCATCCGGCATTATAAAGGGCTCGACATCCTGTTCGATGCCATTGCCCTGGTCAAAAAAAATCCGGCCCTGCAGGATCTGCGTTTTTTAATTGCCGGTGAATTTTATGAAGATGCCAAACCGTATCTGCAACAGATGCGCGACTTAGCTATTGAGGACCGGCTCATCTTGCATACTGATTTCATACCCGATAGCCGTGTTCGTGATTATCTCTGCGCTGCCGATGTTGTGATTCAGCCCTACCGGAATGCTACGCAAAGCGGAGTAACACCGCTGGCCTACCATTTTGAAAAACCGATGATCGTAACCCAGGTGGGCGGATTACCGGATCTGGTACCGGATGGCGTATCGGGCTTACAAACACAACCGGATGCCCCTCACATTGCTGATACCATTAACCGATTCTTTGCGTGTGGAGCTGATTCTTTTTTAGAGGGACTGCGTACCGAAAAACTAAAATACAGCTGGACCCGCATGGTGGATGCCATTCTTCAGAACTGATTCGCTGCCCTCTTTATCACAGTCAGCGTCCTTATGGCTTCGCAATTTTCATTACCTTGCAAATCATGATGTTTAGAAGCAAAGCGCCCTTGCGCATTGGTCTTGCCGGTGGTGGAACGGATGTTAGCCCATACTGTGATCAGTTCGGTGGGGCGATCCTGAATGCAACGATATCGTTGTCGGCACATACCTCGATCGAATGGATCGATCAACCCAATATTATTCTCGAAGCTTTGGATCGTGAGGAAACCCAAACCTTTGATCTCTTACCGCAACTGCCGATCGACGGAACCCTCGATCTACACAAAGGAGTTTATAACCGAATGGCCACGCAATATGGATTACCTAACCGGGGCATGCGCATCAGTACGTTTGTGGATGCGCCGGCCGGTTCGGGCTTAGGCACGTCCTCTACCCTGGTCGTCTCAATCATCGGTGCTTTTGCCGAAATGCTCCGTTTACCCCTGGGAGAATACGACATCGCACACCTGGCCTATGAAATCGAACGACAAGATTTACAGCTGGCCGGCGGCCGACAAGATCAATATGCAGCCACTTTTGGCGGCGTCAACTTCATGGAGTTTTATGAAAACGATAAAGTGATTGTTAATCCTTTGCGCATAAGACCTGAATATTTACATGAGCTAGAGAATAACCTCGTCCTTTATTTTACCGACAGCTCCAGGGAGAGCGCGACAATCATCAAGGAGCAGGTGAAGAACGTGCAAAGTGGCAATGAGAAAAGCATCGAAGCCATGCACCAGCTGAAGGAACAGGCCCGTATGATGAAAGAAGCGGTTCTGCAGGGCAAACTCGATCAGATTGGTGACATCCTGGACTATGGCTTTCAGCAAAAGCGGAACATGGCAGCCAATATCAGCAACGACCGGCTTGAATCCATTTATGAAGCTGCCAAACAGGCCGGTGCCAAGGGCGGTAAAATCAGCGGAGCCGGTGGTGGTGGGTTTATGGTTTTCTATTGTCCCGGAAACAGCGCTTATCGCGTTCAAAAAGCGATTCTTCAGTTTGGAGGATCCATTCGTCAATATCAATTCACCCAACACGGTCTCACGACATGGACCATCTAATAGTCAACATGAAACAATCAAAAATACCATCCATCATCGAAGCCTCGATCGCGGTAAAATCGGCCGTTCTGCAAGATGAGCAACTGCTTCTCACTATTCAACAAGCGGTACAAGCTATTACATCAGCTTTTCAAAAGGGTAACAAAGTGCTTTTTTGTGGTAATGGAGGTAGTGCCGCTGATGCCCAGCACCTGGCCGCCGAATTCAGTGGTCGATTCTATAGCGACCGCGAAGCCCTACCCGCCGAGGCCTTGCATGTCAATACGTCTTATCTAACCGCGGTAGCGAACGACTACAGCTATGACCTGGTTTATGCCCGTTTGATTCAGGGCATTGGAAAAACCGGTGATGTGCTGGTTGGATTGAGTACATCCGGTAATAGCGGGAATATTTTAAAAGCGTTTGAAACTGCCCGGAACAAAGGCATGATTACCATCGGACTTACCGGTAGCAGCGGCGGTAAAATGGCGCCACTCAGCGACCTGTTGATCAATGTGCCATCCAACGATACGCCCCGGATTCAGGAAAGCCATATTCTAATTGGTCATATCATTTGTCAATTGGTAGAGGAAGCACTATTTCCGCAATCCTGATCCTGTCAACATGCAACTACCAGAGCCAACGAAAGGACCTCAATCAGTCAGTATGGAAGCAATTCCGGCCATTATCCTGGCCGGCGGATTAGGCACTCGCTTGCGTTCTGTTATACAGGATGTACCGAAGTGTATGGCACCGGTTGCGGGTCATCCTTTTCTCAAATACCTGATTGATGCCTTGCTCCGGTCCGGTATTCGACAGTTTATTTTTTCGCTTGGATATAAACATGAAATCATTGAGGCGTATTTAGACACGGCTTACCCTGAAATAACCAAATCGATTGCCTTGGAATCCTCACCTTTAGGAACCGGAGGTGCCGTACAGCTGGCCTGTCAACAAACCGGTGCGTCCGATGTGCTCATCATCAACGGGGATACATTCTTTGATGTACAGATTCCGGCCTTGATCGAGTTTCATCAGCAGCATCATGCGGCGGTAACCCTGGCATTGAAACCGATGCAGCACTTCAATCGCTATGGTGTGGTGGAATTGGATAAAGATAATCACGTGCTTGCATTTCATGAGAAAAAACAATACGACGAAGGACTGATCAACGGTGGCGTATACATGCTAAACCGGGATGCCCTGTTATCGAAAAATATCAATGCGCCGTTTTCACTCGAAACGGATTTTTTGGAAACCTATGCGAATAGTATCCGAATGATGGGCTTCATTCAGACCGGCTATTTTATAGACATTGGCATTCCGGAAGATTATGAGCGGGCCAATACCGATTGGACAAACAAACATGTATCATGAAGCCATGGGCTATCAATAATCAGTGGACCTTGTTTTTAGACCGCGATGGTGTCATCAACCAACAGGTCATGAATGGGTATGTCAACAGCCTTGATGCGTTTCAGTTTTTGGATGGAGCGGTGGACGCGATGGCTCGCTTGTCAACCCGATTTGGCCGGCTAATCGTAGTTACCAACCAGCGGGGCATTGGGCGGGGCTTAACCCCTGCCGAGGAAGTAGAAAAAATTCATGCCTACATTCGGCAATCAACGATGGAGGCCGGAGGCCGGCTGGACGCATTCTATGTTTGTCCGGATATTGATGCCAGCAGTTTCAACCGAAAGCCCAATCCGGGCATGGGCTTACAAGCCAAACAGGATTTCCCGGATATTGATTTCACAAAATCCATTATGGTTGGTAATAGTCTGTCTGATATGGCTTTTGGC
>CAZZJF010000038.1:0-15140 GCA_964654325.1 uncultured Ferruginibacter sp. | reverse complement strand
TAATATGGCTAAACCCTTTTTCACATATCTAAGGTAGGAAAACCATTTTGAAATCGGTTCAATAAACCGCTCTTTTTTTATTGCCCGGCCAATTGGTCTAATACTGCATGAATAGCCTCAAAATCGGGCACTTGACCGGCATTGTCAAGCACCTCGGCATATTGTATAATACCTTGTTTATCAATAACAAAAGCAGATCTTTTACTAACGCCTTTCATATTCATGTCGGTAAACGACTCATACAGACAGTCGTATGCGGCAGAGATCTCTTTGTTGAAATCACTGAGCAGCGGGAAGGAGAGGGCTTGTGCCTCTTTGAAAGCGGCCAGCGTAAAAATGGAGTCAACCGAAATGCCAAACACCGCCGTATCGACTCGGTTGTATCGGGCAATATCGTCTCGTACGCCACACAGCTCCTTGGTACAGACACCGGTGAATGACTGGGGGAAAAACAACAATAACACATTTTTCTTGCCGACAAAATCGGAAAGGTTGGTAAGTGTTTTAGATGAATCGTACAGCGAAAAACCGGGGGCAGACTGACCTACGTGTAGTGACATATGGGATTATTTTTTTGTAGAACAGCAAAGGTGGTAAAAAAGTTCAATCCATCCAACAAAGAAACCCTGCCAAGGGCAGGGCTCTCTGTTATCCAAACAATCCATAAAAACAAAATCGGTATTCGGCAGAATCAGGACGAAGGTTTTTTTTGGATGGATGGTTAGAATTTTGGGCAGCGGATGGCATCCATGCTGCTATTTTCTTTTTTAGCTTTTTGGTAGGTGAGTGACACTTCAAAACCGCCACGGCCTCTGCTGGCCTGTTTCAGTTGTGAAATATTGGCATCGTAACTAACGGCAACGGCAATTGGGCGACACTCGAGTTTGGCAACCGGAATGATAGCATCTTTCCAGCGCATATAGGCACCGGCATGGAAAAAGTACCGGGCCTCGGTTTCATCTTCCTGTAAACGCCAGGAGTACAATGCGCCGCCGGTAATTTCCTGGTGGCTGCCTTGGCGGGAGAAATCTGATTGAAGCGTGAAATAGGATTTGTCGGTCATGCCAATCCGTACGCCACCGGATGCAACCCATTTAGGCGTCATTTCGACGTCAGTGGCCGAGTAAAAAGATATTTTTTTGGAACGGTTGAAGTGATGATAGGCGAGCCCGACAAAGAAATTGTTGGCCGGATTTTCACCCAATTGGGCGTTCAGGCTCATGCCCACACTTCCGTCAAAATAAGCGTATGAAGGTGTAAGAAAGGTTTCACCGTCACTCAGGTTGCCATTGAAGGCCGTTCCGTCGTATTGGTTATTGGTTGTCATTTTGCTGCGGTCGAGACGGCGTTGAACAAGGCCGCCCATGAAGCCCAGTGACAGGTAAATATTTTTTTCGTCACTCAGGGATTTCTGATAATTGATGGCCGGAAGAACCTGCGTACTGGTGAGGGCGATGGTGCCGGCTTTATCATACGTAACTTGTCCGCCTATAGTCAGGTAGTCGCTACCGTTACCAACAGGCATTTTATATTCGCCGCTCAACGAGGTCGTCTGATAGGCATCGGTTACCGTGTTCCATTGTGAACGATGAACCGATTGTATTCGGATATCTCCGGTAAACAGTCCGGCCAGTGACGGATTACGTAAAATGGGGGTTTCGAAAATCTGGGAGAAGTGGATGTCCTGCGCGCCGGCCTGGTATATGCCAAGGCTTAGCATGACCAGCAGGATGGCCATTGGTGTACGTTTCATGGGTTTGGATATTTGGATGTACGGTACTATATAAACGTCAGACAAGCATGTTTTATTGAGTGGCAGGCAAAAAAAATTCGCTGAAACCCTATAAAAAACAAGGCCTGCGCGAGGCAGACCTTGTTTTTTTTCATAAAACAAAAGCAACTATCCGTTGGGATCTTCCTGTTCTGATCCGCGGATCCTGGGGGTTAAGCTGCCACCGGCAGCGGGTTTTATTTTAAGAGTGCAATATTTCCTTTGAAGGTTAATGTTGTGTTGTTGTCGCAGGTTACTTCTACCACATATACATATACATCCGGTGTCAATTTCCGGCCGCGGAATGTACCATCCCACCCTTTGGAGGCATCATTCGCGCCTAGGTTGTCACGTTCGAACACGACTTCACCCCAGCGAGAGAAGATTTTCATTTTGCGAATAGT
This sequence comes from uncultured Ferruginibacter sp., assembly GCA_964654325.1. Taxonomy (GTDB): domain Bacteria; phylum Bacteroidota; class Bacteroidia; order Chitinophagales; family Chitinophagaceae; genus Ferruginibacter. The sequence goes on along the minus strand of CAZZJF010000038.1, from coordinate 12,965 downwards.
GAAGATGCCGTTGCCTCGTGGGAAGAAGACATCATTCATACCATCTCCGTTCGGAGAGAAGGTGTTTGGAATGAACATGTTGGCACCGTTGCAAAGGACGTTTACGGTCAGTTCGTCCGTCGTAACACATCCGCCGCGGTTTTTCACCTGAACGGTGTAGGTGGTGGTTTCACGTGGCTTCACGGTAACACCGGGGAAGTTGTCGCGGAAAATGGAACCGGTTGGTGACCAACGGGCTTCGATAACATCTGCCGAAATGCGTGGCATCAACTCAATGGATTGGCCAACATTGATGGTTTTGTCTTCACCAGCCTCTACGGTTGGGTAGTTGAATACGACGATGGGCACATAGCCGGTATCACGGAAGCAACCTTTGTCGTCGAATCCGATCACCATGTAGCGGGTGGATTCTCTCGGTGAGGCCAACGGAGAAGCGGCAGTGGCATTGTCCAAACTGGCAGCAGGAGACCACTCGTAGCGGTAGGCGCCGGCAGCTGAAATTCGGAGTGAATTACCCTGGCACAGCGAGTCGCGCTTGCTGACGGTTATGCCAAATGGTTTTTTCACGATGACTTTTACCGTGTCGCGGCTGGAGCAACCATGAATCGATGTTCCGATTACTACATAGGTCATGTCGTTATTGGGGTTGGCTAATGGGCTGGCACAATCGGTGCAGCTGAGTCCGGTAGCCGGAGACCAGTTGTAGGTAGCCCCTCCGGTTGCAGTCAGAACGACGCCTGTTCCTTTACAGGAGAACGTATCCTGGCCGGCAGAAATGACCGGAATGGCATAGGCTTCAATGGTTGTTGTAGTGGTTCCTACACAACCGGTACTGTTGGTTGCAGTCAGTGTGATTGGGTATTGTCCGGCAACACCATAGGTTTGAACAGGCGGTTGTTGCAGGGTCGATGTTTGTCCGTTTCCGAAAGACCATGACCACTGTATATTGGACGTATCCGGAGCGACCAGTCCGGCTTGAAACCGAACGTCGAGACTGACGCATCCATTAGCACTGCGTTGGATAGCCGGTTGCGGTGAGGCGACCACGCGGACAGGTACTGTGCTAACGGCGGTATCACGACAACCATGCTGTGTTTGCACAATGAGTTGCGGAAAGAACGTGCCACTGCCGGTAAAGGTATAAGCCGGGTTGGCCGTGTTGGCCGATTGACCGTCACCGAAGTTCCAGGTATAGCCTGTGATTGCATCGTTTCCGGAAACAATACTGTTAAACTGAACTTGGCCATTATTGCAGAATACAGGTGCATTAAAGCGGATGCCTGCGGACACATCATAAACACGGATGGTATCTACTCCGGCAATAGGAACGACACAGCCGGCAGTATCTCTCAGCAATACACGTGGCAGGTAAGCTCCGGCAACGGTGTAACTGTGTGCTTGTGTGCTGTTGTTGTTTACAACGGTTGTGCCATCACTGTAATCCCAAACAAAGGAATTCGCATTTTGTGCATTCACGTTGAAGTTAACGCTGTAAGGGGCACAACCGGCCAGTCCGCCGTAATTGAATGTGCCGCTTGGGCCTCTCACCACAATCGTTCTTGTACGGGTAGATGTACAACCACCAGGTCCTGTAACAGTCAGACGCGATACAAAGGTGCCGGCGGTAGCATAGAAGTGGGAGGGGTTTTCAATGGATGAATTGGTGCCATCGCCGAAATTCCAGCTCAATGATGTATAGTTCAAGGAGTTATTTGTAAAATTGACAATGAGCGGAGGACAGGTTCCCAGTGTGTCACTGACTGTATACCGGGCATCAGGTGTTACGATCGACACCATGTTGTTCATGGTTGCTGAGTCGCGGCAACCGTTCTGGTCAACCACGTTTAGTGAAACGGTGTAGTTGCCATTGGCCGCATATAAATGAGCTGGGCTTTGTTGAGTAGAGGTAACCCCATCACCAAATTGCCACAGATAGGTTAATCCGGAACCGGTTGATGTGTTGTTGAATTGAATGTTTCTGCCCGGACAGCTCAGGGTATCGAAGGTTGTGAATGAAGCAACCGGATGGAAAACATTGACCATGCCGCTACGCGTAGCCGTGTTGGCGCAACCGCTGCTATCCACTACCGTTAGGCTTACCGTGAAGCTGCCGCCGATCGTGTAAATATGTGAAGCGAATCCGGTCGTTGTGGTATCTACCTGGCCGTCGCCGTAATTCCAGATCCACAGGGCCAATCCATTTCGGCCATCGCTGCGCGAGCTGTCGCGGAATGATACCAGATTGGACGAACAGATGTTGCGGACAGACGATGTGAAATTGGCTGTCGGTCCGTTAACGCGAATATAACGTGGTTTAACCACGGTATCTCTGCACCCGTTGCGGTCTGTACTAGTAAGGGTAACCGTATATAAACCGGCGTTGTAGTATATTTTGGTGATGCTGCTGCCAAAACCGGAGGTGTTGTCGCCAAAGGTCCAGCGGAATTGAGAGAACAGGCTTGGGTTGGCTTCCGTCACATCAAAGGTCACATTGCTTCCTTTACAGACAACGGTGTCCGTAGCGGTGAAATTAGGTCGTTGGTTGACCGCAACAACACTGCGTGTTTTTGTGTATGAACAACCGGTCGTGTTATTCACCACAGTCAGTGTTACCGTATAGGTTCCGGATGTGGCGTACACATGCACGGGATTTTGTTCGGTAGAGGTAGCCCCATCACCGAAGTTCCAGTTCCAGGAGTCAGCGCCGATAGACTCATCCGTAAATTCTTTACGCATTCTGTTGATACAGTTACCGGCAACCCGAAACGCGGCAATCGGTGGAGCGATGTAAATATAATTAGGTACAATCAGGGTGTCCCGGCAACCATTATTGGAGGCAACCAGCATCACATCCATGAATCCCGTATCCACATAAATATGGTTTGGATTCGGGTTGATGGAGCTGGTGCTGTCACCAAAATCCCAATACCATTCGTTAACCTGACCCATTGGCGTGCTCAGATCCGTAAATACAACTGGAATGTTGGCGCAGGTTTGCCGCGGAGTAGCGCTGAAGGCCGCTTGCGGACGAACACCGGCACGAATACCATTTACATAATTGACGGTATCGGTACAGCCGGAGGCGGTTACAATAATCAGTTGGATTGTATAAGAACCGGAATCGAACACGTGGGTTGGACTTTGAAGGGTAGAGGTTGTTCCGTCACCAAAATCCCAGTGATAACTCACGATAGAATCACCACCCAATACTTGATGCTCGAAGGTCCACTCGAATGGTGCACAGCCACGCTTAGGCAATTCGCGTATGCCAACAACCGGCAGTTGAATCGTTACAAACTGATCTCTGTTCAGGCTGGCCGAACAACCGTTGGATCCGGTGGCAGTCAAGGAAACGGCATAGTTCCCTTGTTGTGGATAGGTATAACTTGGGTTGGCATTGGATGATGACGCTCCGGTTCCGAAATTCCAGGTATACGTGGCGCCTCCTGTGGTCAGGTTAGTAAACTGAACTGTCAGTGGGGCATAGCAGGATGAGGTTGGGGTAGCACTGAAATCAACAACAGGCTGCGGTCTTACAATGATTGTTCTAGTCATTGAATCGATACATATCCCATAGTTGTTGATCATTTTGATCTCGTAGGTACCCGCCGTTGTGTATGTTTTGGTAGGAGAAACGGCTGTTGATGTTGTGCCGTCACCAAATTGCCATAAAACACTCACAGGAGCCGGTGTGCTGCTGTTGGTTAGCGGTATAGTGCTATTCGTACAAACCGAAGTTGGTGCGGTAAAGTTGGTGATGTTGTTGGCGATATTAATCGCGTTCACCCGACGGATCGTATCCCGGCAACCATTTTGATTGGTGGTAACTAATTGAACAGTGAAACTACCGGTTGTGGTGTAGGTATGTGATGGATTTGCGTTCGTAGACGTGTTTCCATCACCAAAACTCCACTGGTACGTCAAGGTGCCGGCGCCGGTAGACTGGTTATTAAATTGAATGGTGAGAGGTGCACCACAGTTGGCGGTTGAGCTGTTGGTGAACGCGGCTGTTGGTTTAGTGGTTATGTTGATGTAGTTGCTGCGCGTGATGCTGTTTACACAACCATGGCTATTGGTTGCCAGCAATGAAACGTTGAAGTTGCCGGTAGTGGTGTAGGTATGTGTTGGGTTTTGAGCGGTGCTGAAGTTACCATCGCCAAAATCCCATTGCCAGGTGGCGTTAGTGCCGCTTCCGGGTGTACTTAAATCAGAAAAGTTCACCGTCATGGGTGAACAACCAGCTGTGCTTGATACTGCGAAATCAACCGTTGGTTTGTCATAAACCTGAATATACTGCGTGCGGATGACTGAGTCAGCGCCTTGGCTATTGGTCACAACCAGTTTTACGGTGTACTGTCCCGGTGTGAAATACACAACGGATGGATTCTGAAACTGAGAAACGGTTCCGTTTCCAAGGTCCCAGCGCCATGCGGTCGGGTTACCGGTAGATTGATCCGTAAAGCTAACGAGGAGGGGAGCACATCCTGAGGCAGGGGTGGCGGTGAAAGCAGCTGTGGGTTGTTGGGCGTAACCGTTGAGCGACAGGATAATACTCAACAGGGCAACAAACCCGGTTTTCACCAAGTTGGTTGAGAGCATAGGACTATTGGCTTTTGTTTTATGAAAGGATCAGCGTTTACACACCTCTCCAACACTATTAACTGCCAAAAGTGGATATTATTGTGTCTGGCCTAAAAAAAAAGTAAAAAAATCCCACGTTACTGTCGTAACATATGTAATTCTGTGGCTTCCGTGCTGCCCCAGGGCCCAAATTTCATTAGCGGGATCGCTTTTTGAATAAATCGCCAGGAACGGGATACAAATGTCAGTTCCGGGGGACTATTACCCGGATCGAAATTGATGGTTAGTTTGCCGAAATCGGAGGTACAGCTCCAGGTGCCGGTATAGGTGGTTCCATTGACCACAGCCGTCATAGGGCCATCATAATAAGTATTCTTTAATAGCCTGAAAACGAATCCGTTATATTGACTGGTAATATCCGTTCCCCGGTCTTTGGCATACTGGATGGTGAAATCGCTGTTGAGGATGGTTTGTTCAAAATACTGCTCCAGGGCATTGCCCAAAATAGCCTCCTGCACTTTCTTGCAACCTAGGTTCGGCAGGATGAACAAAATGCCCAAAAAAAGAAGACAAATCCTATTTTTCATAAGCAATCATGATTGCGTTAACAGCTTTTCAGCGAGGTAATCGGTAAAAAACCGGGATGACAACGGTTGACCCGTGGCCATGGTACACAATGTATTGGATGGGTATAAACGACCATGTTTGAAGATTTGTTGTTTCATCCAGGCCAAAAAAAGGCCAGGTTCTCCTAGTTGAAGCCTCTTTTTCCAATCCGGCACGGCTTTTTTGATCGCATCCCAAAACTGGGCGGCATAGAGTGAGCCCAAGGTATACGTGGGGAAGTACCCAAAACTGCCATGGCTCCAGTGAACGTCTTGCAGGCATCCCTGCAAATCATCGGGTACATTGATATTCAATCGGTTGCGGTATTGCTCGTTCCAGATGGTGGGGATGTCTTTGGCGTCCAGGCTTCCCTCGATCAGGGCTTTTTCAATCGTATACCGGATGATGATATGCTGATGGTAGGTTAGTTCATCGGCTTCAGTTCGGATCAGCGATGGTTGAACCTGATTGAGCTGATGAATAAAGGCGGTTAAGGGCACATCCGCCAGCTGATGCGGAAAATATGTTTGCAATACCGGATAATGGCGTACCCAGAAATCGGATTGTCGGCCAATGACATTTTCCCAAAAACGGCTCTGGCTCTCGTGTATACTCAAACTGGCATATTCACCGGCCGGTAAACCGTATTGTTCTGGATCCAGTCCTTGCTCATACAGGCCATGCCCTCCTTCGTGGATGCAGCTGCCAATCATGCTGATCGGGTCTTGCTCATCGATGCGGGTGGTCAGGCGTACATCGCCGGCCCCGAAGGAGGTGGTGAATGGATGCTCGCTGAGATCCTGGCGCCCGGCCTCAAAATCAAATCCCATCTCCCGCAACAGGTAGAGGCCAACATCCCATTGTTTGTCTTTTTCAAACGTTCCCTTGATGGGCTGATGGGTGGATGAACCAGATTTTTTGATGCGTTCCATCAGGTCTTGCAAATCGGCCGACAAGGAGTCGAACAGCGGATCGAGGGTGGCTACAGTCAGTCCTCGATCATACTGATCCAGCAGCGCGTCGTACGGATGCTGTTCGTATCCGATCAGTGCGGCTTCTTTTCGTTTCCATTCAATGACGCTTTGTAGGGCATCGGCAAACAAACCAAAATCGTTGGCTCGGCGGGCAGCGATCCATTGGTGATAGCTTTGCTGGATGGCCACCGACATTTGTCCGACAAAAGCAGCCGGAAGTTTTTCGCTGCGGTTAAAATCCATCAGCGATACGTTGATGTTCTTTCGTTCTGTATCAGATAAAGCATCGGCGTGTTGTAATGACTCCAGCAAGAGGCGAGTTTCAGCATGGGTAAACAGGGCATGGGCCTCTTCTTGCAAGCGGGCTATTTGTCGGCCACGATAGGCACTGCCTTTGGGTGGCATGTACGTTTCCTGGTCCCATTCCAGCACGGCGGCCGCATGGCGCAGATCGGCGATCCGTTGCATGCGCTTTACGTATTCATCATATCTTTGGTTGCTCATCGTATGCTTGTACGGCAAGGTACGAAACCCATCCTTTGAAACATAAAATCAGCGTCAATGACCATTCGGGAAATCATTCGTGTGTTGGAATCGTTGGCCCCACCGGCCTTACAGGAATCGTATGACAATGTGGGACTGCTGGTTGGTGATGCGCAAACGGAATGTACCGGTGTGCTGGTATCGTTAGACGTTACCGAACGCGTGATAGACGAGGCGGTAGAAAAAGGGTGTAACCTCATCGTGTCTCATCATCCTATTTTGTTTCAGGGAATCAAAAAATTGACGGGCGCTCATTATGTCGAGCGTGTGTTGCTGAGGGCCATCAAACAAGACGTGGCGCTGTATGCCATCCATACCAATCTCGATAATGTGCTGACCGGTGTTAGTGGTCGTATGGCCGACCGGCTTGGGTTGGTTGACCGGCGCGTGCTGGAGCCCAAGGAGGGCTTACTCTATCAGCTGAGTGTATATGTTCCGGAAACCCATTTGTCGGCGCTGGAGTCGGCGTTGTATGCGGCCGGTGCGGGTAATTTGGGCCAATACAGTGAGTGTGGGTATGTGACGGATGGTTTAGGAGGCTTCAAACCCGGTGCCGATGCTCATCCGCATACCGGTGAAATTGGCCAGCGGCATGTAGGTCCCGAAAAAAAGCTGGAGGTTGTTTTTCAGTCCTGGCATAAACACCGGGTTTTGCAAGCTATGCACGAGGCCCATCCCTACGAAGAGATTGCCTATGCCTTGCATCGACTGGACAATACCGTTTCACAGGTAGGGTCCGGTGTGATCGGTCGGCTACCAGTGCCCGTGGATGAGCTGGTTTTCCTGCAAACCATCAAAGAAGTATTTGGTTTACAGGTGATTAGGCATACGCCGCTGTTACAGAAGCCCGTGCAAACGGTTGCCTTGTGTGGGGGCTCCGGGCAATTCCTGACCCGCCGGGCGATGGCGGCCGGTGCCGATGTGTTCATTACGGCCGATATCAAGTACCATGAATTTTTTGAGGCCGATGGCCGGATCCTCCTGGCTGACATTGGGCACTACGAAAGTGAACAGTATACGATGGATTTATTACTTGAACAATTACGGCTAAATTTCCCTACCTTTGCGCTCCTAAAAACATCGGTTGATACGAATCCTGTACGGATTTTTCCGGGGTAAAATCCGGATCAAAAACAGGAGCAACCTACAAACGCTTCAATCTTATGGCAGCTGTAAAAGAGATTTCCATTGAAGAAAAGCTGAAAGGCTTGGTTCGCCTTCAAAAAATTGATCTGAAACTGGATGAAATTCAGATCCTCAAAGGAGAGTTACCCATTGAGGTGAAAGACCTGGAAGACGAGATCGAGGGACTGCATGCCCGTCAAACCCGTATCGAAGAAGAAATCAACGGTATCCAGGAGTTCATCGAAAGTAAAAAAGAGGGTATCAAAGAAGCCCAGGCGCTTATCAAGAAATACGAGAAACAAAGCGAGAACGTAAAAAACAATCGCGAGTTCGAAGCCATCAACAAAGAAATTGAGATGCAACAACTCGAAGAAAAGCTTTGTGAAAAACACATCAAAGACGCAACGGAAGAGATCGCCGAGAAAGTAAAACAACTGGATCTGGCCAAGAAAGCCGTGGCGACCAAAGAAACCAATCTGACCGGTAAAAAAGCGGAGCTTGAAAAGATCATCGCTGAAACCGAAAAAGAGGAAAAAGAATATAACAAGCAAGCCGACAAAGCCCGCAGTGACGTGGAAGATCGTTTGCTGACCAGTTATGATCGGATTCGTGGAAACTACCGGAATGGTCTGGCGGTGGTGCCCATCGAGCGCGACAGTTGCGGAGGTTGTTTCCATGCGATTCCTCCACAAAAACAAAGTGAGATCCGCATCCGTAAAAAAATCATGGTTTGCGAAAACTGCGGTCGAATTCTGGTGGATGAAGAGTTGAATGATTCGATTGAAGTCAAGTAAGTTTACCAAAACAAATATTATCCCCGGCCTCCGGGGATTTTTTTTATCCCACCGTTTCGGTGGATTTCATCGGAATCGCCTGCGTTATTTTAATTAATTTGCTGCCGTGTTGAAATCCCTTTACATTGAGAATTATGCCATCATCTCCCGGCTTTCCATGGAGGTAGATCCCGGCTTTAATGGGATTACCGGAGAAACCGGTGCCGGTAAAAGTATTTTGATTGGTGCGTTGCAACTCGTATTGGGTCAGCGTGCGGATACGTCGGTGTTGTTGAACAAAGACAAAAAATGTATTGTCGAGGCCGTCTTCACCAACCCGGCAACTGACGAGATGGAAATCTTGTGGAGCAAGTACGATCTTGACCCCGCCTCCGACATCATCATTCGCCGAGAGTTATCGGCGCAAGGAAAATCAAGAAGCTTCATCAACGATACGCCGGTACCACTCACGGCCTTAAAGGAAATTGGCAGTCAGCTGGTTGATTTGCATCAACAGTTTGATACCCTTGATATCCGCACCGCCGCTTTTCAATGCCATGTGTTGGATGCGCTTGCACATAACACCGATCTGTTGCGTGCTTACCAGCGGGATTACCTGCAATACAGCGCCCTTTCGAAGCAGCTTACCGATTTGGAAACCGACTGGGATCGTAACAATCGTGAAGCCGACTATACCCGCTTTTTACTTGATGAACTAGAGGCCGTGCAACTAAAACCGGATGAACTTGAGCAAACGGAAGAGAAGCTGAAGCGCATGGAAAATGCCGAGCATATCAAACAACAACTACAATTGGTATCAGAGGCGTTGGATGAGGGTGAGCAACCCGTTGTTCATCGGCTCAAGAGTTTGCAACAGCTCGTAGGCCAACTGCTCAGGCATTTACCTGAGGCTGAATCATTACATCAGCGCATGATCCAGGTGGGTATAGAATTAAAAGATATTGCTGGCGAGATACAAACCCTGCAACATCACGTACAATTCGATTCGGGTGATTTGGAACTGTTACAAAGTCGGTTGTCGGAGGGCTATCGGCTATTAAAAAAACACCAGGTACAAACGACAGCCCAGCTATTGGATATTCAATCATCGCTCTCTGAAAAAATGATTCAGTTCGAGCAGAGCGATGCCCATCTCGACTCGTTGCGTGCGCAGGTCAATACACTGAAATTACAGTGCGAGCAACAGGCGGCCCTACTTTCTGCATCCAGAAAAAAACAAGTACCTGTTTTAGTGGATCGAGTGCAGGCGTTACTTGATCGGGTTGGTATGCCCAATGCTCGCTTGCAAGTGGCGGTGGATTCGATACCGATCAGTGCGGATGGGACAGACCGGGTGAGTTTCCTGCTCGATGCTAATAAAAGCGGGCGTTTTGAGCCTTTGGCGAAAGTGGGCAGTGGTGGTGAGCTAAGTCGCTTGATGCTATGTATCAAATCGCTGGTGGCTTCCGAAATGCAATGGCCTACCTTGATTTTTGATGAGATCGATACGGGAATCAGTGGGGAGGCGGCCCGTCAGGTTGGACATATCTTACAGGAATTCTCACAGCATCATCAGGTGTTGCTGATCACCCATCAGCCACAGATAGCGGCGCGGGCCCATGCGCATTGGTATGTGTACAAACAAGAACAGGGGAGCTCTTTGCAAACGGCCATTCGTCGATTGAGCCTGGATGAACGCGTTGAAACCATCGCCAGCATGATGAGTGGCGACCGTCCGACCAAAACGGCGCTAGCCAATGCCCGGGAAATGATCCAGCACGGATGATCACACAGAAAGAATTACTTTTGCACTCAACTAAAAATCGCTTATGTCTAATCAGTTACTCAAAGGAAAAAAAGGAATCATTTTTGGTGCGTTGGATGAGAAGTCCATTGCCTGGGTTACCGCCTTGCGTTGTCATGAGGAAGGGGCTTCCATTGTATTGACCAATGCGCCGGTGGCCATGCGGATGGGTGAGATCAATAAACTGGCCGAGCAGATCCAGGCGCCCGTGATTCCATGTGATGTGAGTAATGCCGAGGACGTGGAAAATCTGATCACAAAAGCCATGGATCATTTTGGCGGTAGTTTTGATTTCATCTTGCATTCGATCGGTATGAGTTTGAATGTGCGGAAAGGCCGTCACTACACGGAAATCGATTATACACATAATCTGAAAACCTTTGAGATATCCTCGATGAGTTTACACCGCGTATTGGCTACCTGCATGAAAAAAGATGCCTTGAACGAGTGGGGGAGTGTGGTGGCATTAAGTTACATCGCGGCGCAGCGGGTTTTCCCGGATTACAATGAGATGGCGGATGCCAAGGCGTTGCTGGAGAGTGTGGCCCGCAGTTTCGGATATCATTATGGGGTTAAGAAAAAGGTTCGCATCAACACAATTTCCCAATCGCCCACCAAAACAACAGCCGGTAGCGGCGTAAAAGGGTTTGATGGTTTCATTCATTATGCTGAAAATATGAGTCCGCTGGGCAATGCCACGGCTGCTGATTGCGCCAATTATATTGTAGCCATGTTCAGCGACTTGACCCGGTTGGTGACCATGCAGAATCTGTTTCATGATGGCGGCTTCTCCTATACGGGGGTGACCAATGCGGTTATTGAGCAGATGGAGAAATGATTTTGCACTGACTTCCTGTTATGGGTTGGGTATGTTTGGAAGGTAGGGCATAACCTACCAACTACCTGCATGCTACCAAACAATAAAAACGCCCAAACGCACAAAGGGCTCAGCTACTCATTTAGTCTCCTCGCTGATGAATTCAAGCAGTCTTGTTAACGCTACATCCATACGGGAGAAGGCAAACAGTTTTTTACCCAGGTCTTTTAAAGAGGCGCCGAGGTGGTAAAGTTCTTTATTGTCAATGATCAGGAGACGATCGTGGTTGTTTTTCAGCTTTCTGATTTCAATATTTGCATATTGTTCACTTAGTTTCAGCGTATCCGTCTCTTGCACCTGGTTGATAGACTCGGTATAGATCATCGCATGCACATCCGGATTTCTTTTGGCAAGCAAGGAGAGGGTGGTTTCATCAAAATAATTGTCGATCAGCACAATGGAGGTTTCTGCTTTTCGAATGATGGTTGCGGCAAAAACATAGGCGTCGAAAATCTGTCCATTGTAGAAGATGCCCTGTTCTGGAATGGCTGCCTTCTTTTCGAGTGCGTTGAATATTTTGTTGAATTGCTCATCCGCCTCCAATTGCTTCATCTCAACCCGGTCAAGACGCTGGAAAAGACCGGCTGATTGATGATGCAATTTTCTCAAACTGACAAATGCTGCCATGATCTCAATGCTGACCTTTAAAGCAGTATCACTTTTCAAAACCGCAGATAACATCGCCACCCCTTGTTCAGTGAATGCGAAAGGAAGGTATTTTAAATTATGCCCTCTATTGTTTTTTTTCGATAAATCTTTATGATGGATGGGTTTAATTTCATCATCATTTCTAAATGTCGCAATCTGCGACCTTATACTTTCTGAATCAATTTCTTCATTCAAGGTCGCAATTTGCGACCTTGAACGGCCTCCCACATCATTTGAGATGTTCAATTGAAATCTCAAGTTTTACCATTCAGCATGAGTAAGCTGAAACATGAACCAATCCGGAAACCTGGCGATATTTCTTTTTGCTGCCTCATTGATTCTTTTGGTTGCTACTTTGTACATTTTTGCCAGATCACTGTCGAGCATCACAGGCAAGCCCCTTACCAAGTATATTTTGTTTTCAATGTCGGATAGGATGTCAAGATTGGGTTCAAGCATGTTTTTGGAATGAATAACATGGCAAAATATGAACCGAAATACTGAAGTCAATGGGAAAAACACCCGGTTTGGGGGAGCTTTTGAACGTTTGGAAGGTTTTGGAGGTTCAAGAGATTGCCTCTCGGCAAGTAGTTTAGGATGTTTAATACGTGTAAAAGGTAAAGTACCCGTATTTCAGCAGGCAGGGGTAGGAAAGGTTGTGTCTAACCTGCCAAATACACAAAGCCTGCGAATCAAAAACAATCCCAGGCGCTTCGAAGGCATTCAAATGCCACAAAGGAATAAATTATTAATTTATATATTGACAAACCGCCTAAATTGCACATGTTTTGTATATGTTTGTCATTGCGCGGGTTGAACCGTTCAAGAGGTTTGGTCTGTTTAGGAGGTTAAAAACGTTCAACAGGTTGCATCAGTTCATGACAGTAGAAACTCATTAAACGGTTTGAACAACATACCCTAACCCCTGCCTGCCGGCAAGCAGGTACCAAACATACTCAACCTGCCGAACCTACATTTCACAAAAAATCTCAAACATACTTGCTATGAAGAAGTGCTACATTCTCATTCTCGCT
>CAZZJF010000037.1:0-15637 GCA_964654325.1 uncultured Ferruginibacter sp. | reverse complement strand
CCCACTGACGAGCCCATGGCATCGGCATCCGGTTTTTGATGCATGGTGATTACCACCGTTTGGGCATCAGTCAATTCGGTAAAGAGGGATTGAATAGGGATCATACAGGCGCGCAAAGGTAAAGGATAATCAATGAATTACGTTTTCAGCTCGGATTTATTCACGCAATGCTCGTATCTTCGCGCCCAAAATTTGTACGTATGTCTCGTAGAACGTTTACCATGATTAAGCCGGATGCTACAGAAAATGGACACACCGGCGCCATTTTAGCCATGATTCAACAAGCCGGCTTCCGGATTGTTGCCATGAAAATGACCCATCTGAGCGCGCAGAAAGCTGGAGAATTTTACGCTGTCCACCAAGAGAGACCTTTTTACGGTGAACTCGTCGAATTCATGAGCCGAGGCCCCATCACCGCCGCTATTCTTGAAAAAGACAATGCGGTTGAAGACTTCCGTAAACTGATAGGTGCCACGAATCCGGCCAACGCAGAGGAAGGCACCATTCGGAAAAAATATGCCACCTCTGTTGGCGAAAATGCCATCCACGGAAGCGACAGCAACGAAAATGCGCTCATCGAAGGCGACTTTTTCTTCAGCAAACTTGAACAGTTCGGTTAACCAACGCTCACTTGGTAACGACGCTCACCATATTTCGATACCGTACGTTTTTTATACCGTTTGGTATCTTGTCCATGGCCTTTTTCAGAATGCCCTTGTTTTTCAATAAGGGCATTTCTTTTTTCAAACTCATGGGTTCTGGAAAAAACGGCACATTCGACAAAACCCCCGATTGGAAACAATGGGCCTTAATGGCTGTTCACAGCCAACACTCAGATCGAGGCAACACGATCATGTCTTGGTACGGACCGTTCATTCATCGGTGGACGGCGCTATTTTGTAAAGAGACCTACACCCTATTGTTGACACCCATGACCGGTCACGGACTCTGGGATGGCCAAAACCCATTCGGCTCATTCCCGAATACTTCCTTTGAGCGGAATGAACCCGTGGCTACCCTAACGCGGGCAACGATTCGATTTTCTCGCCTGTCTTCGTTTTGGAAAAATGTGCCGCCGGTAGCGGTTCAAATGAGCAAAGCAGCCGGTTTCATCTTTTCGGCTGGCATCGGCGAAGTCCCCTGGATTAAACAGGCTACGTTCAGTATATGGGAGTCAACCGAAGCCATGCAATCGTTTGCTTATCGAATGAAGGCTCATAGTGAGGTCGTCAAAAAAACGCGTTCGGAGGACTGGTATTCGGAAGACATGTTCGTCCGATTTCGAATCCTTGATTCATTTGGAACAATACATGGACGGGATCCGTTCGCCGAATTTCGTACCTTCATGAACGCGAAAACACGCATATGAAAAATATCAAACTCATCGAAGTTCCGTCTGAAATTGGTGCGGGCACGCGGGGTGCAAGCCTTGGAATCGAGGCGATTAAAATTGCCAGTCTGGATTTCATGAGCAATTTTTTTGTTCATTTCCCCTCTGAAAAAATCGATACAGAAAATGATTTGCTGTATGAACCTATCCAATCGCCTTATGCGAAGCGGATACAAGGGGTACTGACCATGTACGAGCGGATCAGTAAGGCGGTACAGGATTGCATCCGATCTCAATTTTTTCCAGTTGTTCTAAGTGGTGATCACAGTAATGCTGGTGGTACCATTGCGGGCATCAAAATGGCCAAACCCAAAAGCAAACTGGGTGTTATCTGGATTGATGCCCATGCCGACATGCATACGCCCTATACAACTCCTTCAGGCAATCTGCATGGTATGCCACTGGCCATCTCCATTGGAGAGGATAATCTGGAAAACAAAAGCCATACACCCGATGAGAAAACAAAAAAAACCTGGGATCTCCTCAAATCACTCGGAAAAATAAAACCCAAAGTTCATCCAGACGATATCGTTTTTATTTCCCTTCGTGATTATGAAAAGGAAGAAAAAGCCCTGATTGAAAAATATGGTATCAAGGTGATCACCACGGCTGAAGTGCGTCGTATTGGTGCTGAAAATGTGAGCCGTAAAATTCTTCGATACCTCTCTGATTGTACAGACATATACGTCAGCTTTGATGTAGATAGCCTGGATGCATCCATTTCAAAAGGCACCGGCACCCCGGTGAGAAACGGCCTGAAAGAAAGAGAAGCGGAGGATCTGATCAGCAAGTTCATGCAAAGCCGTAAAGTATGTTGCTTTGAAATTTCAGAGGTAAATCCAACCCTGGATAAAGAAAATTTGATGGCCGAAATCGCCTTCAATATTCTGCAACGTTCCGTGAACATACTGATGATGAACTAAAACCAGAAACCGGGACGTTCGTCCCGGCCTCTTTTGTCCTGTATTTCAACCAAAAAAAACGTCTAATTGAACGGCTCAAGCCGTGTTGTTTTTCCCGCATGATTGATTTGCTCCCAATAATACCTGAATCGATGGGTTATTCGAACGATTTTTCTGTCGTTTGACCGATTGATTACTGAGCCATTCGCTCAATTTCTTTTCCAGTAAATAACGGGAGGCATCGTTGGAATGGGGCGATTCACTGCTGCAGGCACAGATGGCCGTGAGTGAGGTATTGGGTGGGTTCATGGGGTTTTGGATTAAATCGGATATGCTATCCGAATATCGCTATACTTAACGGCGGAATGGCTGGTTTTAGTACACAAATCTGCTTTTTTTTATCGATTATGTCTGTAACCAATGGTTTATTTAGCCCACTGCCATCACCGCCATAATCCGGGTGATTGGTATTGAGCAGCTCGGTCCATGTAATCTTACCCTGCAGGGTAAACGAAGAAGTATGATAACTTTGATCAGATAGATTCATTACAACAAAAATATCGCCGGCACGACGCTTCCCCTTTCGCCTGAACGCCAGTACGGCATCTTCACGTCGATTGACTTCAACCCATTCAAATCCGGCCGGATCGAATTGTTGCTGATACAATGCCGGATGCTTTTTATATAAGTGTAGCAGGTCGCGCACGCATCGTTGTAGTCCTTTGTGCGCATCATGCTGTAAAAGATGCCAGTCGAGCTCACGGTCTTCGTTCCATTCCGACGTTTGCCCCCATTCATTCCCCATGAAAAGCAATTTAGCCCCCGGATGCATGAACATATACGCGTACAGCACCCGCAGGTTGGCCCATTTCTGATGTTCCAGACCGCACATTTTATAAATCATCGGACTCTTGCCATGCACCACCTCATCATGACTGAGCGGCAACATGAACTGCTCATCATAAAAATACATCATGCTAAACGTGATCAGGTTCTGGTCGTAAGGCCTGAAGAGATGTTCGGTTTTGAAATACCGGAAGGTATCGTGCATCCAGCCCATCATCCACTTCATGCCAAATCCGAAACCACCGGCCGATACGGGCTTGGTAATATCGGGCCAATCAGAGGCCTCCTCAGCGATGGTCTGCACATCTGGAAAATCGCGATAGATCGAAGTATTCAATGATTTCAGAAAGGCAATCGCTTCGAGATTCTCATTAGTTCCGAACTCATTGGGCTGCCACTCGCCTTCTTTTCTTGAAAAATCAAGCCGGATGATGGAGTTTACCGCATCAACCCGCAAGCCGTCGGCATGATAATAGTCGAGCCAAAAATGGGCACTGCTGATTAAAAAGGAACGCACCTCCCCGCGCTGGTAATTGAAAATATAGCTGTTCCAATCCGGATGGAATCCTTTACGCCTATCGGCATACTCATAGGTATGTGCACCATCAAAAAGATACAAGCCATGTGCATCGCCCGGAAAATGAGAAGGCACCCAATCCAGGATGACGCCGATGCCCTCTTGGTGCAACGCATCAATTAAAAACATCAGATCTTCGGGTGTGCCATACCGTGATGTGGGAGCAAAAAAGCCGGTACATTGATATCCCCAGCTTTTGTCGTATGGATGCTCCATAACAGGCATAAACTCCACATGCGTAAATCCCATTTCTTTTAAATAAGGCACCAGCAGGGGAACGAGTTCTCTGTATGAGTGAAAGGTCTTTCCCGAAGGAGGGCGCATCCAACTACCCAAATGCATTTCATAGACACTCCAGGGTGCATTGAGCGCATTGTGCTTTTTTCGGCTACGCATCCATGTTTTATCTCTCCAGTCATAATGAAACGAATGTAATCGAGAAGCCGTTCCCGGTCGGTGTTCCGCATAAATTGCATACGGGTCGGCTTTCAACATCGTTTGGCCAGACACAGATTGAATATGATATTTATACAGCTCGCCGGCAGTGAGCGCGGGTATAAACCCTTCCCAGATACCCGATTGATCGAGTCGCGGAAATAACGCATGCGTGTGCGGGGTCCAATTATTAAAAGGCCCTACAACAGCCACGGTGGATGCATGCGGCGCCCATACAGTAAACACAAATCCGGCCTGATCTTGCACCCGGCCTTCGTGGGCTCCAAAAAAATGATACGCCTTGGTCAGCTCGCCGGCCTGAAACGCCCGGATACTGTCATCATCCAACAAACTGACCGGCCAAACCGGCTTGTCCGTTTCAATAAAATGGGATGAATGAACGATTTTCATGGATTTATTCAAAACAATCGTATGCATTGGTTGTTTAGACCTCTAAGGTATCCTGTTCCCAAAAGCTTTAACAGTTTATTTAACCTAATCACAAGATAATCAAGAAAATCGGAGTTACCTTGCGTCCGATTTTAACGAACCAAAACAATTGCTATGTACCGCTTCGGTTTCTTTTTGGCCTTACTCTTGGCCTGTATTAATGTCAATGCTCAAACCGGCCAGCTTTCCGGCAACCTAAAAGACAAGGAGACAGGCAACCCGGTGAAACAAGCTGTTGTCATGGTCATTTCACTCCCGGATTCTACCCTCGTCCGTTTCACCCGAACAGATGCCAGCGGTTCTTTCTCCATCGATAATATACCTTATGGAAATCATGCCTTGTTGATTTCTCATCCTTTATTTGCTGAATACGTGGATCGCGTTTCTGTTCAATCAGCCCAGCAGAAACTCGGTGCCATTCCCTTTTATTCGAAAAGTAAAATGCTGGAGGCCGTGATCGTAAAAACAGGCGGCTCCATCCGAATCAAAGGGGATACGACGATTTATACGGCAGACAGTTTTAATGTCAGCGCCAACGCCAATGTGGAGGAATTACTCAAAAAATTACCCGGTATTCAGGTTGATAAAAACGGTGAAATCAAAGCCATGGGCGAAAAAGTGCAAAAGGTGCTGGTAGACGGCGAGGAGTTTTTTGGCGACGACCCCGGCATGGCTGTCAAAAACATCCGCGCAGATGCAGTCAAGGAAGTACAAGTCTTTGATAAGAAAAGTGAACAGGCGGCTTTCACGGGTATTGATGACGGGAAGACTCAGAAAACCATCAACTTAAAACTGAAAGAGGATAAAAAGCGGGGCTATTTCGGCAAAATTGGATTAAGTGGTGGCTATGCCCCAACGGTCCCCTACCGTTTCAATAACAACCTCATGTTCGGCTCTTTCAAAGGAAACCGAAAAATAGCCGGTTTTGTTTTGAATGGCAATACGGGTCAGGACGGGCTCAGCTGGCAAGATAATCAGCGGTTCGGATCGTCTGAAGACAATAGCTTCGAAATGACTGATGAGGATGGTATCTTCAATATGAGTTTCAACCGTGGCGGTTCCGATGAGGATATTTACATCGATCCAAACAATGGCTTCATCCGTAATCTCAATGCCGGCGTTCAATACAGCAACAAATGGGGCAACGCCCATACGTTCAATTTCAATCCTAAATACAACGAACAGGATTACGACAATGTACGAAACAGCTTCACGCGTACCCAGTTAGGCGATTCGGTGCTGAACGAAACCGGCGAAACGGAAACCCACATCGACCGTTACAATATCAAAAACAGCCTGATCCATGACTGGAAAATAGATTCAGCCAACAGCTTGAAATTAACCCTACGCCATGGATACTACCACAGCGAATCGACTGAATCAGACACCGCGTACACCAATGGTGCTACCGGTAACTTGAAAAATGCCCGCAGTCGCGACAATCGGATTATCTCCGACAAAAATGCCATAACAGCCAATATCATTTTCAAACACCGCTTCCGGAAAGCCCGCCGTACGCTTTCGTGGAATGTAGACTGGAATCAAAGTCAGACTGACGTAAAAAACTACCTGCAATCCTACAACGCCTTTGCTGTTTCATCGTTTTTGGTGGACACAACCGTCGATCAGTTATCGACCGCCTATAGAACTTCCGGCAAGCTCTCCTCCAAATTGAGCTATACCGAACCGATCACCAAGTACTGGTCGGGTGAACTATCCTATGAGCTCAGTGTAACAAAAGGCATCAACAACCAAATTACCTATATCAAATCAAGTCCATCCTCCGGAAAATACGATGTAATTTTCGACTCGCTCACTAACGATTTCAGACAAAACATCACCGTTCATACACCGGCTACCCGGCTCAGTTACTCGCGTAAAAAAATAAAATTCAATTTTGGTTCCGGATTTGGCATTACCTCTTTTGATTTCACCGACCGAACCGATGGAAAGCAATATCCACGTTCGTTTGTAAACATCTTCCCATCAGCCACCTTCGTATATGCTTATAAATCCAATCATTCATTCCGGATTAAATACAATGGGTATAATACACAACCAACCATCAATCAGTTGCAACCGCTGAACAATAATACCAACCTCTTCAATCAGGTCATTGGAAATCCTGACCTGAAGGCTTCGTTTGCCAGCAACATTAGCCTGGTGAATAATGGGTATGATTTCCTGAAAGAAAAATGGAGTTATCAATCGCTGAACGTCACCTTCACGCAAAATGCCATCACCTACAACCGTTTTGTAGATCCAACTACCGGAACGACCATTTCACAGCCTATCAATACCGATGGCAATGTGAATATCAATTTCTGGTCCGGGTATGGCTTCAAACATAAAAAAACACAAATCAGCTACCAGTTCATGCCGATGTTGAATTACAGCCGGTTTGCCGATGTGATCAACAATCAAAAAAGCTTTTCGAATACCTATACCGGTGGCGTACAGATAACGGCCAGCCGATCCAAGTCCAATAAATACGACATAACCCTGAGTAATAACGTTAATTATAATTACAACACGAATGCCCAGTCGCCCACAGCCAACAAATTCGTTACAAACACCCTGTCGCTGAATGCTTCCATCTACTACAAAAAAGTATGGTCGCTGGTTTCAGACTACGATTTCAATTATCGTCAGCAAACCTCCGATCTGGCCGGTGATATCAACAACCATGTGGTGAATCTCCAACTGCAACGTACATTCAAAAACAACGAATACACCGTTTACATCCGTGTCCGCGACTTGTTAAACCAAAATATCGGCATCGACCGTAATTTCTTTGGCAACACCTTTACCGAACAGTTCAATCAGCGATTACAGCGTTATTTCATGATTGGCTTTTCCTGGGATTTTAAAAATAAAGCAGTCACCTCCAAAAAATAAAGCATGAAAACTATTCTGCAAACCTTATTGATACTAATAACCATTCAGACGGTTGCCAAAGCCCAGTTCGTCGAAAAAGCCTCCGTTGAATATGAAGTAAAGACAAACGTCAAGAAGACCATGGGTAGCAGTGCCTGGGCAGAGAATATGAAAGACAAATTACCCACTTTCAAAACAGCGTACTACCAATACACCTTTGATTCCTCAAAAAGTTATTATCAGTTTGATCGCTGGGAGAATAAAGAAAGCCTGCCGGATTTTTTTCGTCAAAGCGATGAAAAGATAAACTGGGCCTGTGATTACAATGCCGGTACCGTCCACAAAAAAATGGATGTATTTGGCAGTCTGTTTAATATTCAAGATTCCCTTCCGGTCATACGTTGGAAAATATTAAATGAAAACCGCGTGATTGCTGGATACAACTGTAAAAAAGCGGTCGGTGTCATTATGGACAGCGTGTATGTATTCGCCTTCTATTCCGATGAAATCATGATTACGGGTGGTCCTTGCTCATTGCATGGTCTTCCGGGACTCATTCTGGGTGTGACGATTCCCCGGTTATACACTTCCTGGATCGCCACGAAAGTAAATACATCCAATGTCGTATTCAACAAACCGACGCCCGACACCAAAAATCCGTTTACGTATAAAAAAGCGCTGACGACCATCATGGATCGTACCAAAGCTTGGATGAGTGCGGATGATCCCGAATCCAGAAAATGGCTGGATCAGCTCATTTGGAATGTGATGTTATAGAAATAGCGTGAGGAAAGACTAAAGACGGTTCCTTATTTTACGGATTCTGCAAGCCATTTATTTTTGCCATATCCCGGAATGACATGCTTCTCGCTGTGGTAAGAAGATCGAACCAGCGGACCGCTCTCTACATAATCAAAGCCCAGCTGATAACCAATTTCACGGTATTCGGCAAATTCATCGGGATGAATAAACCGGTCAACGGGCAGGTGTTTAGGCGTTGGTTGAAGGTACTGGCCGATGGTGACCACATCCACGCCGCTGCTGTACAGGTCTTTCAGGGTTTGTACCACTTCTTCCTTCGCTTCTCCCAAGCCCAGCATGATGCCACTTTTGGTACGCATACCGCCGTCTTTCAAGATCTTCAATGTCTCCATGCTTTGCCAGTATTTGGCTTGTACCCTGACACGCCGGGTTAGTCGTTCCGTCGTTTCAATATTATGACTAACCACTTCCGGTGCCGCATCAATCACACGTTGAATTTGTACCTTGTTAGATTTAAAATCAGGTATGAGGGTTTCCAGGGTTGTATCCGGGTTGAGTGCTTTAACGGCTTTGATGGTATTATACCAGATTATACTTCCTCCGTCTTTCAATTCATCGCGGTCGACCGACGTGATAACCGCATGTTTTACTTTCATCAGGTGGATGGCTTCGGCTACGCGTTGGGGCTCATCCCAGTCAACGTCAAGTGGCCGACCGGTAGCTACGGCGCAGAAACCACAACTCCGGGTACAAATATTTCCGAGAATCATGAAAGTAGCCGTTCCGGCGCCCCAGCACTCGCCCATATTAGGACAATTGCCGCTTTCACAAATGGTATGAAGTTTATGTGTGTCTACCAATTGCCGGACATGACGATATTCTTCACCAATAGGCAACTTCACCCGAAGCCATTGCGGTTTTTTGGAGGGTTTTGCGGACTCTACCGTGCTTGTTCCACATGACATAGCTGCTTATTTATTTTCTTCTGCCAAAAACGAGCGCGACGTATGCTCCTACGAACATATTTCGCTGCTTGATATTTAGCATTTGATCTACTTTCTTGGTGTAATATTCAATAGTTCCGCCCACCTCAATAGCGGTGAGCAGTTCATTGTACCGTCCATAATCGAAACGTGCCGCCGCTTTAGCGTAAAAACCGGGCACCAAGGTGGCGTACTTCCATCCATCGGAAAAGGTTGGACCACCAATGATGGTATTGATGTCTTTGAATAGTAAACTGTCTGCCGAATTGTATCGTACTTTTTTAAACTCTCCCGGACCGGAGGCAACCTCCACCATATAAGGCCTTAACACTCCCAATGAAATCCCGGCTCCATAATTGGCTGTAACAGAAACGCCATTTTTATTACTTTTATTACCAAGTAAATACTGTTGTTGAACCCCGAGCTTGACCGGATAAAAGAAATTAATTTTTCCGAAGATAAAAGGAGATGTAGAACCAAACAAGGATTGCAATTTTTCCTCTTTGGGATGCTTTCGCTCCGTCATTTCTAATTGAAACAACCAGGCTTTTCGAATGGACTTTCCACGACCGACTTCAAAAAAACCACCGAACCCATCGGTAGTCATCTTGACCCCGCCGGCAATGTGTTTGTGATACCGGATGGTTCCCTCCTCCTCTTGTTTAATTATAGCGTTGATTCGTTTGTTTCGTTCCTCTTTTCGTTGTTTTCGTGACGATGGATTATCCTGCGCATGCAAGTCATTCGATAGCATCAATAGCACGAACAATGAGGTTACTGAGAAAACGATTGTAAAACGCACATCAGTAATTTTCATATGCAAATGTACTACCTTGCCACAAATAACCACTGACCTACCGCATTTTAATAATGTAATGATTTACAATGGCAACAGCAGAAATACGATATGACGGGGACTTGCGCTGCTCCTGCGTTCATATACAAAGCGGCACACAGATTGAAACGGATGCCCCGACCGATAACCGTGGCAAAGGCCAGCGATTTAGTCCAACGGACACCCTCTGTGTCTCTTTAGCCACGTGCATCATAACTACCATGGGCATTCGCGCCATGGATATGGGTATTGAATTGAAAGGCACACGCATTGACGTTCAAAAGCACATGCTGGCCGAACCCCGCCGGGTTGGGAAAATAGATATCCACCTGTATTTGCCTGCCGGCATTTCACCTGAAAACCAGCAAATACTCGAACGTGTCGGTAATGCATGTCCTGTTGCTCGTAGTTTACACCCCGATCTGATTACCGATATTCGGTATTCGTGGGGATGACCGGGCCGGGTGAACCCCCGACTCCTTAAAAATCGTTTTACCTATTCCGCAATCAAGGCATTTTTTGGACACACAATAGCGCTTATGTAATTGGAGAAGTGCTTGACTATCCGCAGCCGATCGAATGGGAAGACCAAGATCTGTAAATGAGGCAACCAATCTGTTTTTTTCGGCGGGCAACTGCTCCAATAACTGAATGGCTGACTCCTGTATCTGTTCCTGCCCGACAACCTGACCATATACATAGCGAATCAACGCAACTACATTGATCAAAACGCTGTTTATCAGCGACTCTCCAATAGGTTTATTCA
This sequence comes from uncultured Ferruginibacter sp., assembly GCA_964654325.1. Classification (GTDB taxonomy): domain Bacteria; phylum Bacteroidota; class Bacteroidia; order Chitinophagales; family Chitinophagaceae; genus Ferruginibacter. The sequence continues at coordinate 4,814 of CAZZJF010000037.1, read as the reverse complement.
AACGTACCGAAGGAACATCAAACCGATATCGGGTTAACCAATAGGGATCCAACCTAATATCAAAAGCCTCACGCAATAGCATGAAATCCTGTTCAAATACAAATAACCGATGTAAGTTTTGCTGACTGTGAACAAAAGCCGCCAATTGCGCAAGTCGAATGGTTGGAAAACCGGAAGGACGCATTCGCAAAAAATACATGCGGATAGATGGGTCAACAGGTCCCTGAACAATAGTACAATAGGTTTGCCAACAAGCTTTCGCGTAGAAATCTGTTTCGGAGCCATTCAATAATCCGGACTTGCCCATGAACAATGATTCCAGCTCGTGAACGGAAAACTGATTTTTCCGGATCTTTCGAATAGGCACTATTTCTGCCAACTGCTGAAATGATTCTCCATTGACCGATCCACCAAACGTGGCCGCTACCCGTTGCCAGCCAATCTCTTCCCAATCCACACCCTTGCTTATCTGTTGTCGTACAGAATTCGCTTTTTCCTCCAATCGTTCAATGAGCAACCGCTCACGCATCTTTTCCCAATGAATCGGATCGGGTACGATGAATTGATTGGCGCAGGGAATCGCGGAACCTTCCTGCATCATCCGTTCATACTGGACAAGTAACAGAGCCGGAACGCGACTCCCCAACACCAACGTCGGAAAAGGCAACGGCGCGTCACCGTCATCTTCCCAAACGACATGCAAAATCACATTAGCATAGTTCGGGTCGCCCGAATGCCTATGCCGCCACCAATCAGAGGCTTTCACGTGGACCTCCACATGCCCCGCCCATAAACGATCATCCAGCCGTAACCGAGCATCTAAAAAATCGGGACCCTGACTTTGATTATGTATTCCGGCTTTAAGTACAGTCAATTGCTTACCACAGGTTGTAATTAACTCGTGGGCATAAAACAACTGAAATTTCCAAACGTACTGTATGAGTCGCTCATCCATAGGCCACACAAAGATGGGCCGGCCACTGAGGCGATTCCAAGTGAAAATAAACGGGAAAGACTGAGAAAAAAAGACTTTTCAAAGGGTGATTTCACCAACAAAATTCGTCAAACGCCATCACGGATAACGAAGACCAAACCCTTTTTCCTGTAATTTCTGCACAACCCGGGAAACGGGTAAACCCATCACATTGTAAAAGTCACCGGTAATCTGACGGATACCCACCACACCAATCCACTCTTGAATACCATAGGCACCCGCCTTGTCAAATGGCTTGTACTGATCGACATAATAGGTGATTTGCGCTGGTGTGAGCGCATGAAAAACAACATCGGTTGTATCCTGAAAACAATCATACATTTTTTCATGATAAAGACACACCCCCGTAATAACCTGATGGTGATTACCGGATAACCGGGTGAGCATCTGGATGGCATCGTTTCGGTCTTTGGGCTTTTCCAGCACCAATCCATCACAAACAACAATGGTATCGGCCGCTAAAACCAAGGTGTCGGGTTGATGTAACCGAACAATTTCTTCCGCTTTTTTCTTGGCCAAAAACGAAGCAACTTCGTCGGCCTGCAGTGTGGCAGGATAGGTTTCATCGGCATGACTAACCACAACCTCAAACGGAATATCAGCCCATTCCAGCAATTGTTTTCGGCGAGGCGACTGCGAGGCCAGTAAAATCTTCTTCATAGACAACCTGTTTAACCTACAAATAACATGGATAAAATACCCGCCAGCATAATCCATTTCATCCGCAAACTCAATCGGGAAAAATCACTCGGCGTATGGGCCTTTTTCACATCCACCAACAAAAAAAGCATTGGCGTAATCAAAAAAACGATCGCATACAGAACACTCCATCGCCAGCCGGCATTCCAGGCAAGCAACTGCAACATCAACAACATTACCGCTGATATGAAAATCCAAATGGCTACAAACATCTTGGATACAGGCAATCCCCATACAATGGGCATCGTCTTACAACCAAATTTCGAATCGCCGGTTAAATCCTCCATATCTTTCAGAACTTCCCGAATCAGGGTGGTCGAAAAGGCGAATCCGGCATACAACATGGTTTTTTTGAGAAAACCGGCCGTTTCAGCCGACCACAAATCCCCGGAATATATGAAGCGCCCACCTACCAACAAATAACCAACGATCAGCACCCAGGCTGTCATGCAGGAGATGATCAAATTGCCAATCAACAATTGCTTTTTAAACGTGGTAGAGTACAACCAAAGCAGAAAAACCACAACCAGATTGCCAAATAGAATCGACCATATACCTGTTTGATAACTGACCAGAAAACTAAATGACAGACCGGTCGTTGACAGCAATAGATGCAACAACATAACCCCTCGTCGACTGATCACGTTATCCACCACGACCCGATCCGGCTTATTGACATGATCAATCCATACGTCAAAATAATCGTTGATGGCATAGCCTCCGGCGGCAATGAAAAGAGAAGCTAACACCAAACAGCCCATCCAAAGATGAGTAACCGTGATGTGTGCTGGAATAGACAGCTCCCCTATCAACGCAAAAAAATAAACAAACTGGGTCAGGGCAATAAAAACAAGATTCTGCCAGCGAATGATCTGAAAAAAACCGGCTATCTGTTTCATGGTTACTTCATTTTGCAATGCTTACAGCGAACGAACAGATCCCTCGGGATACCATTGGCCCTGTAATCGCATGATGGTCTCAATCAAATCACGCACGCAACCATCCCCTCCATTTTTAGCAGAAATAAAAGCAGAAATAGCTAAAATCTCGGTAGCAGCATCTTGCGGACAACAAGCTATGGCCGTATCTCGCATGACTTCCAGGTCAGGCAAATCATCGCCCATAAAAGCCACCTGATGACGTTGAAGCCCTTCTGCTTGCATGATTTGTATCAGCAGCTTGTTCTTGTTGGAGACACCCGTATGAATATCGGTAATACCAAGTTTCTGTAATCGCATGACAACGGCCGGATCGTCTGCTCCGGAGATGATGACAATTTTCAGTCCCCGTTTGACTGCCAGCTGCAACGCGTAGCCGTCTCGGATATGCATCGTGCGTGCCTGTTGACCGTCGGCCAACAGCACCAAATTTCCGTTGGTGAGCACCCCATCAACATCCAGTGCGACCATGCGCACATCTTTCAAAAGGGCCAGTACGTTCATGTAGTAAAGGTAATTATAAAATGAACGGTCGGAAAGGACGAATTATTTCTGGTTGTCCCGCCATTCGTAAACCCAGCTGCTCTGTATCATTTCCAGATGCCCCTCGGTGCTCTCATCCGGCTTTCCGGCAAAATGCGGAATCTCCAGCACCCATTGGTGTAAATCGGTAAACCGAACCCGATATATTTTACTCTCTGTAAAATCATCGCCAAATCGCTCATACAGTTTTAGCGCGATGTCTTCGTGATCCGACCAATAAATGGGTGGTTCGTATGTCATGATGGTGGTTTATTCGCCTAAAAATTGGGTTTGATCCGGAAGGGTCACCTCGATGGTGCCTGAACCAGGTTTCAATAAACACTGACAGCCCAGTCGGGAATTGAGGCGCGGATTGACCGCCCGATCGATGAAATCTTCTTCTTTATCGGATAGCTCTTCTAAAAAAGCTTCACCCTGATTCACATATAAGTGACAGGTACTGCAGGCACAAACCCCGCCGCAGTTGTGATGCAATTCAATATTGTTCTTTAAGGCTATTTCAAGCAAGGATTGATCCGGTGCAATACCTTCCAGGGTTACAGGCTCCAGTCCTTTTTGCTCAAAACGAAATAAGATTGAGTACATGATTCAAAAATTGGATGCAAACCTACGGCAATCCGATTAATTGGCAAACGTTCGTTTAATGGCTCGCTCGGTCTATTGCATGCATGATGTTTACACAACGACGGTTGTGGTTATTCTGGCTGGCGAGCTGCCTGGATACTGGCTGTTAACAGTGTGTAGATACTTGCCAAACTTGGATGGTCATTGAGTAAGGCGACATGCTTTTGCAGGGTTTCCTGATCACCACGCACAGCGGGTCCTGTTTGAAATTGCCCCGGAGCCCCTAATCGTAAACGCAATGCCGTTTCTTCAATCAAAGGTTGCAACATTGAAAAATCCAGGGCCGTAGACTGGCAATAATGATGTACCTGATCAAAAATATGGTTCGTTAGATTATTGACACAAACAGCCGCCAAATGATATCGAAGCCGATCTTCATCAGTAGCTTGACGGGAGCGACCACCCAACTGTTGAACCAATCCGCCAAGTTGATCAAGCAACGTAAGTTGATTAGCATCTATCAAAAACGGTATGGACTGATTCGTAAGATTATTTTTATGCAACGACTGCAACGGATATAAAACGCCATAGTCCGCAGCCATAGGCGCTAACATAGCCATGGGTAAAGAACCGGCCGTGTGAACAACCGGACTGGTTAATTTACCAACAGACTGCACGACTTCCTGTACCGCCTGATCGGCAACAGCGATGATTATCAGATCCGATGACTCGATCTTGTTTTCACCCAACAAACCCGGCGACGCTTTTAGGTGTCGGGAAGCCTCATTGACGTTTGTCTGGCTGCGACCAAGAACCTGCTGAATAACATGACCATGATCAAGCAGATGTTGCCCGAGGACGTATGCTACATTACCGGTTCCAATGATTGAAATCGTCAAAATATCTGGTTTGGTTACAAGGTATGAAAGTTTCTGAATTCAATCACGCAAACGCATGAAGGGATTCATGCACACGACCGAAAACAACAAAATGAACAGCTGGCTATGCCGGGCGATAATGATTAACAGGCATGCCTGAACGAAGTTGGCTACTCACCTCCAACAGTGTGCTTTTTT
>CAZZJF010000036.1:0-15694 GCA_964654325.1 uncultured Ferruginibacter sp. | reverse complement strand
GACGTCTACGCCCGCCTGCTCGGCGCCTCGGTGCCGATCATCCTGCACTACTCGCATGCCACCGGCTATGTATGGTCGTTTGCCAATGGCACCGGTACAACCATCACGTCGCTGGCGGGTGCGGGTGTTAATGATACGGCTGTGCAGGTTAGTTTTGGTTCGTCGTTTGTGGCTGATTCACTGCGTGTGCGGGCGCTATCGGCTTGCTCGGTGAGCGCACCGCGCAGTATTTTCATTACGCGGTTGACAGCTTCGGCGGCAATCAATGAAATTGCCAATGCGGGTGGTAATTTCTCGCCTTGTATTGGTGATACGCTCACATTTACGGCCACGGCCTTAGCGCCAACCAGCGCCCAAACAGCGGTATCTGGTTATCGCTGGACGCTGGCCCCCGGTGCGGTTATTTTATCGGGTACGGCTGACAGTGCTGTGATAACTGTTTACTTCTCGCCAACCTTTAACGGTGGTACTATTAGTGTACGGACACGCAGTGCCTGTGGTGGTCTGGGATCACCCAAAACGGTCTACTTCCGCTATTATCCGCCAACGCCATCGAACATTATCAGCAGCACGGGCAGCTTCAATGGTTGTGTGGGTGGTACGGCCACCTATAATGTGCAGATCAGTGCATTGTCGAGCTCCCAGCGTGCGGCGGCTTTCTATCGCTGGACCTTGCCTGCCGGAGTGATTGTTACCGGCGCCAATAGCGATAGCTCCAGCATTACAGTACAATTTGTAACCGGTTATACCGGCGGCTCTATGCGTGTGCGCGGAGTAACCGCTTGTGGTGTGATTGGTAATTTTATTACACAGGGCTTGACCAACATTGGCTGTGCGCAAGGTTCAGGTGGCTTACCCGTAACCAAGGGCATGGCACCGCAGGCGGATCGGCTTGAGGTGCGGTTATCGCCGAATCCAACGCGGGGGGCTTTCCAATTATGGACCGGCAGTGATCAGTTGTTACCCGTGTGGGTTCGAGTGTATGATGCGCAGGGTCGTCGGGTGGGGGTCTATCAAACGGCGGTTGGGCGTACGCTTACGTTTGGCAAATCGTGGGTGAGCGGATTGTACATGATATCGGTAGAGCAGGGCAGCGAGCGTGTTGTGGTGCGAGGGGTGAAAGAGTAGGTAGCTTGGGGTTCAAGCGTTAAGTGCTTGCTTGTCGGCAAGTAGATTAGGATGTTTAATACGTTTAATACCTGTCGGCATATAGATACCTAGCCTATTTTTGGAGGATCGTATTTCTCTTAGAAATAATTGGGGTGTACAACACTGATTAAATAATGAATATTGGTCCACCGTTTAAACGGTGGACTTTTGTTTTTTGGAGGAAAAAAACAATAGGTACTGTGTCAATTACTTCTATCTGAACGGGGTACCGTTTAAACGGTGGTCAATCAAGTTTTTGAGAAAAAAACCACCAGGCGCTGGGTCGATCACATCCAAATGCTCGAGGTACCGTTTAAACGGTGGCCAATTTGTAATCAGCAGCGCCCCAACTGAAAGATGAACAGGGGTTTATTTTTTGAAATATTTACGTAGCCCACCATTTAAATGGTGGGCTACTGGTTTACATTTGTACCCATGAAAGCCTATCACGATCTCCTGCAACATATCCTCGATCACGGTAATGATAAAAACGACCGCACCGGTACCGGTACCCGCAGCGTTTTCGGGTATCAAATGCGCTTCGACCTCTCCGACGGTTTTCCGCTGGTCACCACAAAAAAAGTGCACCTGAAAAGTATCATCCATGAACTGCTCTGGTTTTTGCAGGGCGACACCAATATCGCGTACCTGAAGGAGAACGGCGTCTCCATCTGGGACGAATGGGCCGATGAACACGGCAACCTCGGTCCAGTGTACGGGAAACAATGGCGTAGCTGGGAAGGACCAAACGGTGTTGTCGTAGATCAGGTAAAGGAACTCATTCACACGATCCGAACCAACCCCGATAGCCGCCGAATGATCATCTCCGCATGGAATGTGGCCGACCTGCCCGCCATGAAGCTTATGCCCTGTCATTGCCTGTTTCAGTTTTATGTGGCCAATGGTCGACTGAGCTGTCAGCTATATCAACGCAGCGCCGACGTATTTCTGGGGGTCCCGTTCAATATAGCATCTTATGCCTTGCTGACGATGATGATTGCACAGGTATGTAATCTCCAGCCCGGGGAATTTGTACATAGTTTCGGGGATGTTCATCTCTACAATAATCATATGGATCAGGCCAGACTTCAATTGACACGAACTCCTTATCCGCAGCCGCAAATGAAAATCAACCCGGCGGTTAACGATATTTTTGAGTTTCGCTATACCGATTTTGAATTGACTCAGTATGAATGTCATCCGGCCATTAAAGCCCCGGTAGCCGTGTGATGCGCAAACGACTCCTTCAATTAGGGCATCGTATTTATTGGCTGGTAGCAGTCATGGTGCTGCTAGTCGCCTGTAAAACCGCCCGACTGCCCGAGGCCCCCACGCCCTCCTCCGCCTTACCTCTTCCACCACAGCCGGTTTCGTTAATCAGTATTCCCGTACAGGTCAATCTTAAACCAACCTATCAAGCCATTGAAAAAACAACGCCAACCGTATATGCCGGGGGTGAGAATCCTTGTCAAGGGATCCGGTATCAGTATGCGTTTAAACGATCACCGTTGCGTATCAACGGCGAAGGCCAAACGGTAACATGTCAGGTCAACGGCGAATATTCATTGAGTGGCAGTTATTGTGCTACCTGTGCGTTCGATCGCTGTATCATTAAAACGCCCGTCTTTTCGTGTGGCGTAGATGAACCCCTGCGAAAGATAGCCATCGCGTTTCAAACAGCATTGACTCTCCGGCCGGATTATCAACTCAGTGCCAATACAACGCTAACGCAATTGCGTCCAATCGATCCATGTCAAATCAGTTTCCTGAATGTTGATATCTCCGAGGCCCTGGTTAAACAGATTCGCCAATCAATGGCACCCGTATGTAAATCAGTCGACAGCGCCATAGTGGCTTACCCGATGCGAACTGCCGTGCAGGACATGTGGAACAAACTCAAAGCCCCGGAATCCATTCAGTCGCTTGGTTTTTTTTCGTTGAACCCGGATGCCTTGTCGGTGCAGTCGCTGCAGCTCTCGGGCGATAGCCTGCGGTTTCGCCTGATGATTCGATGCAAACCCGATTTTTACCTGCGTCGTCCGACATGGAAGAATTTACCATTGCCCAATGCCACGCCATTACCCACCACAAACGGCTTTCAGGTATTTACCGATATCAAACTGGAATACGGACCACTAACTGCGCTGCTCAATGACAGCCTGCAAAACAAAACGATGATCATCAAAGGAAAGAAAATGGTGATCGATAGTGTGGCCCTTTCTCATATTGGTGCCGGCTACTGCCAGTTTAAATTGCATTTTTCAGGATATAAAAAAGGCGTGCTCTACCTCACCGGCAAACCAACTTACGAGGCCTCCACGCAAACCATGCGGTTGCAGGATCTGGACTACGACCTTAAAACAAAAAGCTGGTTGTTGAAATCAGCGTCCTGGATCATGGATGCCCGTATCCGGGAGAATCTTGCCCAAGCAGCCGTATTTCCGATGAAAGCAACACTGCAGGAGATGCAATCATCCCTCGAAGCATCCTTGCAGCGAACACTTACACCGGATGTTCGGATGCGCGGACGCGTGCAATCCTGTATCATCGAAAATATCTATCCACAGCCCAACGCCTTAATCATCCGCCTGCAAACAATCGGTTCGGTTTCGGTACAGATGTACTGAGGGATTCCGTAACTTGCTCCACATGATTGCACTGGTTGTTGCCGCCGCCCGCAATGGCGCTATCGGAAAAGAAAATAAACTGCTTTGGCATTTACCGAATGACCTTCGGTTCTTCAAAAACCTGACTTGGGGCAGCGTGGTTATCATGGGACGAAAAACATTTGAGTCGGTCAATAAGCCACTGCCCGGTCGATGTAACATCGTGGTAACCCGTAATCAATCCTGGACGCATGAAGGCGTGGTGGTTTGTCGTAGTTTAGATGAAGCCCTGCAAGCAGCCCGACAGGCCGATTATAAAACGATATTCGTCATCGGTGGCGCCGATATTTACCGTCAATCGATGTCTATGGCAGATCAGATTTACCTGACCAGAGTGCACGCCGATCTGGAAGGGGATGTGTTTTTTCTGGATCCGGATCCGATGGTATGGGAGCGGGTGCAAACCGACCATCAACCCGCCGATGAAAAAAACGCCTGGGCACACAGCTTTGAGCGCTGGGAACGAATCAAGCAATAACCGAATTCATTTTTTGTGTACGCATCCACCACGCTGGCGCTAAATTATATTCGTTACTGGCTCACCGCCCAAAACGGCAAAGGGCATGGCATTCATTCGCCGTTTATATATGATTTTGTCGTTCGGGTGCTGAACGATAAACGCCCTAACCCTGATATAAAGGCGCTGGAGGAAATGCGAAAAAAGCTATTGCAGGACAATCGGATGCTCACCATAACCGATTGGGGTGCCGGTTCCCGAACGCATCAAACGAATCAACGTAGGGTTTCGTCCATTGCAGGCTCATCGTTGAAGCCGCCTAAATACGCACGATTACTGGGCAATATGATTCGCTACTATCAGCCCACAACGATACTCGAACTGGGCACATCGCTAGGAGTCACTACAGCCTATATGGCAAAGGCCTCGCCGGAGGCACGGGTCATCACACTGGAAGGCTCAGAAGCCATCGCCGATGTAGCCCGGGAGGTTTTCTCCCAAACCAATGTTGCCAATATTCAGCTACAGGTTGGGCCATTCGACAAGACTCTGCCGGATGTGTTGCAACAAGTTCCCCAAATCGATTTCGCTTTTTTAGATGGAAATCATCGGATGCAACCCACGCTCGACTATGTGGAGATGCTGAAGCCAACACTACAGGCACAGAGTATCCTGGTGATCGATGATATACATTGGAGCGCTGAGATGGAGATGGCATGGGATAGGCTGAAAGCAGATCCGGCCGTAACAGCCAGTGTGGATTTGTTTTTTGTGGGGATATTATTTTACAGTCCGGACTTCAAGGTAAAACAGCATTTTTCAATCCGCTATTGATACCTTTGTTCAATAGCCATCAATTCCACATTCATGATTATTGGATTACTGAAAGAGCCTTCATTTGAAACACGGGTTGCCTTTTTACCCGAGCATGTAAAAACCATTTTGCAATATCAGTCGAATGTACTGGTGGAGCCCGGTGCCGGTGAAACGGCTTTTGCAGATGATGCATCGTATACCGCTGCCGGTGCAACCGTGGTTTCCCGAACTGAACTGATTCAACAGGCCGATGTACTGGTGTGCATTCACCCACCCATCGATGCCATGGCATGCTCCGGTAAAGTATTGATTGGTTTTTTTCAGGCCCTGTTTAATTATCGGTTAATGGCCGAATGGGCGGCTAACAACATTACTACATTCAGCATGGATATGCTGCCGCGAACGACCCGTGCACAAAGCATAGACGTGCTGAGTAGTCAGGCAAATATTGCCGGCTATAAAGCGGTTTTGCATGCAGCGTCTATATATGCCCGTTACTTTCCAATGTTCATGACCGCCGCTGGAAGTATTGCCCCGGCCAAAGTGCTGATTCTGGGAGCCGGTGTGGCTGGTTTGCAGGCAATTGCAACAGCCAAACGACTGGGCGCTGTCATTGAGGTATTTGATACCCGACCAGCGGTAAAGGAGGAAGTCATGAGTTTAGGTGCCAAGTTTATTGAAGTGGAAGGGGCGGCTGATGCCTCCAAAGCTGGTGGGTATGCCGTAGAGCAGTCGGAGGAATTCATGCAACGTCAAAAAGCTAAAATAGCAGCAAGTGTGGCGAAAGCAGACATCGTCATCACGACAGCCCAGATACCGGGCAGGCAAGCGCCGGTGCTCATCACCGAGGAGATGATTCATACCATGCGATCCGGTTCGGTCATTATCGACCTGGCCGCTTCTACCGGAGGTAATACGGCACTGACTAAAAACGAACAAACTATATCCAGTCAAGGGGTGACCATCGTCGGAAACTCTATGCTGCCGTCATCCATGCCCTCCGATGCCAGTAAACTCTACGGAAAGAATATCCTGAATTTCCTCGCTCTGATACTCACCAAAGACGGAACACTCAACCTGAATTTTTCAGACGATCTCGTTCAAGGCACCTGCGTCACCCATGCCGGTCAAGTAACACATGATCGTATTCAAGCACTTATTCAATCCTAATCAACTATATATGGAACAAGTATTGACCTTTCTGGAAACTCATCAGCAAATTATCTACATCGTTATTTTGATGGTTTTTGTGGGCATCGAAGTGATCGGCCGCGTGCCCAGTGTATTACACACTCCGTTGATGAGTGGCGCCAATGCCATCCACGGGGTGGTCATTATCGGTGCAATCATTGTCATGGGCAAAGCAGACACGCACAATTATCTCGCCCTGATTCTTGGTTTCCTGGCCGTGGTATTAGGAACGTTGAATGTGGTAGGCGGTTTTGTAGTTACCGATCGAATGCTCGAAATGTTCAAGAAAAAGAAATAATAATTTCAATCTAATCTACTCGCTTTAACTATCAAACAACAAACATCCCGTAAATGAATCAACAGTTACTCACCATATGTTACCTGATCGGGTCGATTACGTTTATTGTCGGATTAAAAATGTTGTCCAATCCGGCGTCAGCCCGTAAAGGAAACGCACTGGCAGCCATCGGCATGGTGGTGGCCATCGTTGGTACGATTTTTTTATACCAGGAAGAGGGGGTTTACCTGAAGAATTATGCGTGGATATTTGGCGGACTCATCATCGGTACCGTGATTGGCACACTGGCTGCCAAAAAAGTACAAATGACAGCCATGCCGGAGATGGTCAGTTTATTCAATGGGATGGGCGGTGCTTGTGCCGCTCTGATTTCGGTGGTTGAGTTCGGCCACCTGCAAGAAGTTGGTCATCTCGATCAAACCGGTATGTTGTTGATTATTTTACTTGGACTGATCATCGGTTCGGTTTCGTTTTCGGGCAGTATCATCGCCTGGGGTAAATTGAACGGACGAGTGAAAGATTTCAGTTTTCCTGGCCAAAATATTGTCAACCTATTGATGCTGGCTACCAGTCTCGGACTAGGTGCCTATATGTTGGTTGAGCCCTCGGCGGCTTATTTATTTTACATCGTACTCACGCTTTCGTTGATCTATGGTATTTTGTTTGTGATGCCCATCGGAGGTGCCGATATGCCGGTCGTAATCTCTCTGCTCAACTCCTTCACCGGGGTGGCAGCGGCCTGCGGCGGTTTTCTATACAATAATAAAGTCATGCTCACCGGCGGTATTCTGGTAGGCGCAGCCGGTACCTTGCTTACCATTCTTATGTGTAAAGCCATGAACCGCTCACTGAAAAATGTACTGATCGGATCGTTTGGCGCAGGCGCAGCCGGAACATCATCAAGCTCCGGTACACAGGGAGCACATAAAGAAATCAGTTTGAGTGATGCGGCCATGATTATGAGTTATGCGAATAAAGTCATGATCGTACCGGGTTACGGATTGGCGGTGGCACAGGCTCAGCATACTTGTCATGAACTCGAAAAAATCCTCACCGAAAAAGGGGTGGAGGTAAAATATGCTATACATCCGGTGGCTGGTCGAATGCCCGGACATATGAACGTACTGCTGGCCGAAGCGGATGTGAGCTATGATCAGCTCTTGGAAATGGAGCAGGCCAATGACGAATTTTCAACCACCGACGTGGTCTTTATTTTAGGTGCCAACGACGTGGTGAATCCCGCGGCTAAATCCGATCCGGCCTCTCCGATTTATGGCATGCCCATTTTGGATGTGGAACTGGCCAAAACCGTCGTGGTGAATAAACGAAGCATGAAGCCCGGCTATGCGGGTATAGAAAATGACCTTTTCTTCCGTCCAAAAACATCCATGCTGTTCGGTGATGCCAAAAAAGTATTGCAGGATCTCTGTGCGGAAATCAAACAAGCTTAAAATGTTGGTTGAGTATGCCACGATCCTTACCTCAGGCGCTGTTGGGCTCGTTGCAAGGCCTCCCCGGTTTTGATCGGGAGGCGTTTATAGCTGTCCATGAACAGGCGCAACCACCGGTTTCCATTCGCATAAATCCGCTTAAGCAGATAAGCGAATATGCCTTTCCGTTAGTTTCTAGCGATCGAGTCCCTTGGTCTGCGCAGGGCTTTTATCTGCCGGAGCGTCCTTCCTTTACACTGGATCCCTTATTTCACGCCGGCACGTATTATGTACAAGAGGCCAGCTCGATGTTTCTGGAGCAGGCCGTGCTGGCATCCGGCATGGCTCATGAATCTATTGTGGCATTGGATCTCTGTGCAGCCCCGGGTGGTAAGTCTACGCTGATGCAGTCGTTACTTACTCCAACCAGCCTCTTGGTCAGCAATGAGGTCATTCAGTCCAGGGTGCCTATGCTGGTGGAGAATATGCAAAAATGGGGTGGAAGTAACAGTATTATAACAGCCAATGATCCGGCCAATTTTGGACGCCTGCCCGGCTTTTTTGATATGATGGTGGTAGATGCACCCTGCAGTGGAAGTGGTTTATTTCGTAAAGATCCCCGGGCGATGGATGAATGGAGTACGTCAAATGTGATGCACTGCAGTCAACGGCAACAGCGGATATTGACAGATGTGTTGCCTGCACTGAAACAAAACGGAGTACTAATTTATTCAACCTGTTCGTATGCGGTGGAGGAGAATGAAACTATTGTGGAATGGCTGATGGCTGAGCACGGTCTGGAGCCCATTGAGATTCCGCTTGAGGAAGATTGGCACATTGTTCGTACACAGAATCAGCAGGGCGCATTGACCGGCTATCGGTTTTTCCCCAACCGGCTGCGGGGGGAAGGTTTTTTTATCTGTGCACTGCGCAATACCCGATGGCACGCAGCCGGCGAAAAGGGCAACCAACGAACACAACGAAATACACAGGCTATACAAGTGGTAACCGCACCTTCAAATCCCTGGGTGACAATGACATCCGAGCAGGCTACGTTTCAGTTTCAGGACCAATGGTATTTGTTTCCACAAGAACAACTTGAATCACTTTTTGAACTGCAGCGACATCTTCGTATACGCAAGGCCGGAACCTGTTTAGGAACCTGGGTACGCGATGGGTGGATTCCCGATCATGCAGTGGCCATGAGCACACAGGTCAATCGTCAGGTCGATACCATCGCACTCGATCACGAACAAGCTCTTCAGTTTCTTCGACATCAGCCGTTGACTGGTATTGCCGGCTCAATGGGTTGGCAATTGGTTAGCTTCCGACAACAGCCGCTCGGGTTTGTAAAAGTCCTGTCGAACCGGATTAATAACTATTACCCCAAAGCATGGCGAATTGTTAACAAGTAGACAACAAGAAGTCATGTTGAAAGTTGCATCTTTGCATGCAATCATAGAAGTCTCTGCAACATCATAAAATCAGTCTGCTATGAAATATGTTATCGGCTGTTTGCTGGCTTTCTTTTTTGTTGTGAATGCGCGTGCGCAAACAGTACATGTGGTACAGGAAAAAGAATCGCTTTATTCCATTGCGCGACTGTATTCCATAGCACCCAAAGATTTAGCCGCACACAATAACCTGGCTGTTACCGCCGGACTGCAAATCGGTCAGCAATTAAAAATCCCGGCGTCGATTAATCAATCGGTTTCGACGCCCGTTGTGTCTAATGCACAAAGCCAAGCGGCATTACCGGACTCGCAAGCTATCATTCACCAGGTGCTAAAAAAAGAAAATCTTTTCCAGATTGGCCGAATGTATAATGTGTCTATAAACGACATGATGCGATGGAATAAACTGCCCTCCATGCAAATCAATGAAGGAAGCTCTCTAATCGTTGGGTACAAGCTCATACCGACACCGGATACCCCAACGATCGTTTCATCTAACCAACCAGCAGCCAACATACCGGCATCTGCCAAAACAAATGCACCACCGACTAAACCCGACTCTACAGCTCGGAATTTTAACGGCGGTTTTTTTCGAGATCAATTTTCATCCGTGAGCTTGATGCCTCCGTCGGAACAAAAAACAGGAACGGCCGCTTCATTCAAAAGCAACAGCGGCTGGACAGACGGGAAATATTATTGCCTTCACAACGGAGCACCCGTAGGTACAATTATCAAACTGACTGCCGTTGATACACAGCGAAGCGTGTATCTTAAAGTGCTGGATGTAATCCCCAATATTAAACAGAACGCCGGGATCCTGATCCGAATCACCGACGCAGCAGCCGATGAACTGGGGTTAAAATCAGCCCAATTTGAGGCGACAATCGATTATTAATAATGTCATGATGAAACGCTATCTACTCGCTCTGAGCAGTCTCCTTTATTTCGCAACCGGATGGGCGCAGGTTAATGAAAATGAAGACAACGCCCCGGACGGACCGTCAAAACAAGGACTCGCAACGGCCAGCTTCAGCGCTGTCAAAAAAAACAGCTGTACCCCAGTCAAAGATCAGGCCCGCACAGGCACGTGTTGGTCGTTTGCAGGCACCTCTTTGGTAGAAAGTCAGGCAATCAGACAGAAACTGGGTACCCTGGACCTGAGCGAGATGTATGCCGTCCGTCAGATTTATATTGAGAAAGCGAAAAATTACATCCTTCGGCAGGGCAATGCCCCATTCAAACAGGGCGCATTAGGTCATGATCTCATCCAGGCCTTTGCTCGATATGGCATCATGCCGGAAACTGCTTATAAAGGACTGCCCAAAGGACAGACTTCCTTTGATCACGACGAACTATTCCGGAAATTGAAACGTCATGTCGACAGTACCCTTAAAACAGCAAAAGCCGGATCATTGACAGCCGACTGGACGCCTGGTTATATCCGACTGCTGGATGAATACATGGGTGTTGTTCCGGATAAGTTCACATATAACGGTAAACAGTATACGCCAACAGTGTTTGCTAAAGACGTCGCTCGGTTTTCGGCGGAAGATTATGTATCAGTAACATCTTTCACTCATCATCCCTATCAACAGTCGGTTATGCTCGAAGTGCCGGATAATTTCAGCAACGGACGATACCTCAACCTGCCACTGAACCAATTGATCCAGTATACACAACAAGCGTTAAACAATGGATACACCGTGCTATGGGATGCCGACGTGAGTAATGCAGGGTTTGACGCCAAGGCCGGACTAGCATTGCATGTATCATCGCTGCCACCCGGCGAATCGCTTCATCTCGACCTGAAAGAAGACAGCTGGAATGCGGAACGGCGTCAACAACTCTTTGAAAACCTCACTACCCAAGATGATCACCTCATGCACATCGTCGGTGTGGAGAAAGACAAAGCAGGCCGGTTATTTTTTATAGTAAAAAATTCCTGGGGAAACATTGGTCCCTACAACGGATATATACACGTATCAGAGGCCTATTTTGCCATGAATACGATTTCGCTGATTTTTCCGAAAGCCTCGTTGCCCGCCGGTATTGAAGAAAAGCGTTAATCGACGTGTGCCGGTAATGTTGGATTGCCGCGCAAGTACTCTTCTATCGACATTTTTCGTTTTCCTTCCACCTGGATATCATGCAGGTATACCCAACCGGTAGTTGCGGCAATTCTAACATAGGTTTTGTTGTCTGTTTCAATCGTGCCGGGTGTAACCAATAATGAATCCGTCTCTGGACGAACCTGATAAATTTTCCAGCGCTTGCCATGGATGAATGTAAAGGCTCCCGGGAAAGGCGAGAGGCCTCGCGTCAGATTATGAATGTCTTGGCAGGAACTGTTCCAGTGGATGGCACAGGTCTCTGTAAAAAGTTTAGGAGCATGCTTCAGTGTCATACCCGTAGCGAGCGACTCCTGTGGTTTTTCCTCCAGGGAGCCATCTGCCAGCTGTTGAATTGTTTTCAGCAAAAGGGCCGCGCCGATTTCTTTCATGCGGTCATGCAAGACGCCAGCATTGTCATTTGGACCAATCATGATTTTTTCTTGCAGCAGAATATGGCCGGTATCAATCGCATGTAATAGTTTGAACGTGGTTACGCCGGTCATGGCTTCCCCATTGATTATGGCCCAGTTGATCGGAGCTGCGCCCCGGTATTGCGGTAGGAGCGATCCATGCACATTGATCGTGCCAAGGCGAGGCATGTTCCAAACGATTTCAGGTAACATCCGAAAGGCAACTACAATCTGCAGATCCGCTTGCAGGGCTGCTAGTTGCTGAATAAAGTCCGGATGTTTCAGTTTCTCCGGCTGTAACACGGTCAATCCTTTTTCAAGGGCAAATTGCTTGACGGCCGAGGCTTGTAATTGCATACCCCGACCGGCGGGTTTGTCCGGTGCAGTGATCACCCCCACGATCTGGCAGCCGGCTTCCAGCAGTTTTTGCAATGAAGCCACTGCAAAGTCCGGGGTGCCCATAAAAACGATCCGTAGGTTGTGAAGATTGGCCATGGTTAGATTTACGTTGGTGCTAAATCGCGCTTTGCAAAGTTGCAGAAAGAATGGCGTCCGGCGAAACGAAGTTGTTTGGATAATTATACTTCGTTTGGTCAGCAACGATTATTCGGTAAAATCAGGATAAAGCAGATATCGCTTCCGAATGGTCATAAATGCCTGAATGCCCGGTTGCCAGCTGTTCCGGATCGCTGTTTCCGACTGTCCCTCTTTGATCTGTTGCATCAGTGTATTGTTGCCGGCCAGTTTATTAAAAAAGAGATTCTTCAGAAAGAAACTGTCTTTGCCCGGAAAGAGCCGGTAAGCATCCAGCAGATACCCTAACTGGATTTTTCGATCAACTCGACGCAGCACCTCTGCCGTTGATCCGGACAGATTCCATCCATAGCAGGTTTGGTGATAGCATTTGCTTTTTTTTGCGCCTTCATTGGGAACAGGTACAAAATGGTAAAGCGTATCGGGCAGGCTCGGATGGCCAAATACCTGAAAAGGGTTGTTGGTGCCGCGGCCTTCACTCAACACGGTACCTTCAAAAAAACAGGTGGTGGGATACCAGTAAATTGATTGCATCTCTCGTAGGTTAGGCGATGGGTTTACCGGTAAGGTGTAAATGCTGTCGTGTGTGTAGTGCAGACAAGGAACGATGATCGCATTAAATCGAAGGGCCGCTTTTTTTTCAGGTACCGGATGTTGGACAGGAATATCCACATTTCGAACGGGTGGAATAGCATCAGCCCAGGATTGGGCGTTTTCATCCAGCTTTTTATTGGCCGCCTCCGATAGCCAGCGTTCTCCCAATAACATGGTTGCATATTCAGCGACCGTCATGCCATGTACAACCGGAATCGGCTGCATGCCCACAAAACTTTTGAAGGCCGGCTCCAACACGGGGCCATCCACATAAAATCCATTCGGATTAGGCCGATCCAAAATGAGTAGGGGAATCTCCTGTTCAATGGCAGCTTCCAACACATATTGTAACGACGAGATGTACGTGTAAAACCGAACGCCTACATCCTGCACGTCAAAAATCAGTATATCGACGTTTTTCAGATCCTCAGCAGTTGGTTTTTTATGATCGCCGTAAAGGCTGATAACCGGTATGCCCGTTTGTGCATCGATAGCGTTGGCTACTTTTTCGCCGGCACCGGCCTGTCCCCGAAATCCATGTTCCGGTCCGAATATCTTCACAATGTTGACCTGAAGACGAAGGAGTGAGTCGACCAGGTGTTTTTTTCCAATGATGGTTGTTTGGTTGGCAAACACGGCTACCCGCTTGTTTTGTAAAAAAGGCAAATACACGCGGGTTCGTTCTGCACCGGTCTGGATGACCGAAGGATTGCCGGATTGTTGTTGGGCAAACAAAATCCCGGTGGTCAATAGAGCGACAGCTGTTAAGAGAGATCGGAGCATCGGCGATTTTGTGTAAAGGTATTTCATGAGCAACTCTGCAATTTTAATTAATTTTGACTCGCCGAAACGGTGATTGGCCATTTCCCTTTGTAAAAACAGCATGTTTGCCTGTGACACAACTGAAATAACCTGCATCCTTCGGGTTATTTCATTTTTAAAAATTTTTCAATTATGCAATCTGCAAAACAAGGTGATATGGTATCGGTACACTACACCGGCACCCTCACCAACGGAACCACATTCGATTCATCTATTGGTCGTGAACCGCTCTCATTTACTGTTGGCGCCGGACAAATGATCAAAGGATTTGATGATGCCTTGCCCGGAATGAACGTGGGCGACAAAAAAACCATTACAATTGCGCCGGAAGATGCCTATGGTCCGCGCAGCGAAGAAGCCATGATTCAGTTCCCAACGGCCAATGTTCCTGCCGACATGAAGCTCGAAGTAGGGATGCAACTGCAACTCAGCGATCAGAGTGGTCGTCCGTTTCCGGTGAAAGTGGTTGAACTGCAGGCGGATTTTGTGGTGTTGGATGCCAACCATTTTCTGGCTGGCGAAACCCTCATCTTCGATATTGAGTTGGTTTCTATCGGCGAATGATTTTTAATCTTAATTCTTGCTAACCAGGATGCAATTCACTATCGATCAACAAGCGCTGACAGACCGCTTCATGCGGTACGTCCAGATAGATACGCAAAGCGACCCGCAATCAACGGCGAACCCGTCTACCGAAAAACAAAAAAACCTCAGCAGGTTGCTTTGTGACGAATGGAAACAAATGGGACTGGAAGACGTCAGTACCGATGATTACGGGTATGTATATGCGACGATTCCTGCTAATAGCGACCGTGCCGATGTGCCGGTCATTGCATTTTGTTCGCATGTGGATACGGCGCCGGATTGTTCCGGTACCGGCGTTAAGCCAATCTTACATGAGCCTTACGATGGATCCGATATTGTGTTGCCGGATGATTCGGCACAGGTGCTTCGGTTGTCGGCAAGTCCTTACCTGAATCAGCATATCGGTTCAGGCATCATCACCGCGTCCGGTACCACCTTACTGGGTGCCGATGATAAAAGCGGGGTGGCCATCATCATGCAGGCGATGCAAACCTTGCTGGCGAATCCAGCCATCAAGCACGGAACGGTCAAAGTGGTATTCACACCGGATGAAGAAGTGGGAAGGGGTACGGAAAAAATCGATCTGCATAAACTCGGTGCCGACGTAGGATACACGCTCGACGGTGGTGAAGCCGGAACACTCGAAGATGAATCGTTTAGTGCTGATGCTGCGCAAATTATTGTTCATGGCGTGAGTGTACATCCCGGTTATGCCAAAGGAGTGCTGGTGAATGCGATTAAAGTTGCCGGTGCCATACTCGACGCACTGCCGAAAACAGCATGGAGTCCCGAAACAACCGAAGGACGCGAAGGGTTTGTGCATCCTGTTTCGGTACAGGGTATTGCTGAAAAAACAACCATAGGATTTATTGTGCGCGATTTTACGAATGAAGGACTGCGGGTCCATCATGAACGCCTGAAAGCCCTGGCGGCTACCGTGGTCAGTCAGTTCCCGGGGGCTTCCTTCGAGTATGTCGAGCAGGAGCAATACCGAAATATGAAATCGGTATTAGACCAACATCCCAAGGTCAAACAACTGGCCGAACGAGCCATCGAAAAGGCCGGACTAAAGCCCGAACAGATCGACTATTACGAGATCAACGAAGCCTTCTCCGTGGTCGCGCTCGCGAACAACCAGCTCCTGAAACTCGATCCGTCGAAAGTGAACGTCTTCGGC
>CAZZJF010000035.1:0-15725 GCA_964654325.1 uncultured Ferruginibacter sp. | reverse complement strand
TGAACCTGACGGTGAATAATACAAGCACGAGCACTACCAACATCACCATCTGCAATACGGCACTTCCATACACTTGGAATGGCAACACATACAATGCATCAGGCAGTTACAATGTAACACTGACGAACAGTAATGGCTGCGACAGCATCGTCACATTGAACCTGACGGTAAACAATGCGACGACGAGCACGACGAACGTAACGATCTGCAACACTGCTCTTCCTTACACCTGGAACGGCAACTCCTATAATACAGCCGGATCGTACAACTATACCACCACTGGATCAACCGGCTGCGACAGCATCGCCACATTGAACCTGACGGTAAACAATGCGACGACGAGCACAACGAATGTAACGATCTGCAATACGGCACTTCCTTACACTTGGAACGGCAATACTTACAATGCATCAGGTAGTTACAATGTGACGCTTACGAATAGCAATGGCTGCGACAGCATCGCCACGTTAGTTCTAACCATCAATAATTCATCAACCAGTACAACAACCATTACCCGCTGTAGTAATCAATTGCCTTTTGTTTGGAATGGTATACGGTATACACAATCAGGTGTATACACGGTTATATTGATGAATTCGTCAGGTTGTGATAGCTTAGCCACCCTGCAATTAACTGTACAACAAACACCACCATCACCACAGGTTGTTGCTAATCAGAATTACTGTGTCAATCAGCCCTCATTACCATTGAGCGCCAACGCAACGTTTCCATTAAACTGGTACACGAGTGCAACCGGAGGGGTTCCTTCATCAACGCCACCGACACCATCGACATCAACAGCCGGCGTTTTTAATTTTTATGTAAGTCAATCGAACGGAAGTTGTGAAAGTCCTCGGGCACGCATTGCGGTTCGCGTAAATCCCAAGCCATCATTAGGGTCCGATAAACAACTACGCCTATGTGCGGGCGCTGTAGCCAATTTGACAACGCAATACAATACAGGGTCCTTAACGACCCAATGGAGCTTCCAGGGATCACCGGTTTCCAACCCAACACAAATCAACCAGTCCGGACTTTATCAACTCATCGCAACCAACAGTAACGGCTGTTCCGATACGGCTATGGTCAATGTTTCCATACAACCTCCCGTAATAGCCAATGCCGGACCGGATGATAATGCCGTATTTAATCAACCTTATATTCTTACGGGTTCCGGCGGCACCTACTATAGCTGGTCGCCCGCCAACCTGGTTAGCAATCCATCTTCGCCCAATCCAACGACCACGCTGACCAGTGATCAGTCCTTCGTACTCACGGTTCGGGATGACATAGGGTGTACCGATCGAGATACTGTGTTCTTACGCGTGCTGAATGGACCAACCTTTTACATACCCAATGCCTTTACACCTAATGGCGATGGGTTGAATGACGTTTTTCGTCCGACGTATGTGGGCATTCAGAAACTTGACTATTTCCGGATCTTCAATCGTTTCGGTGAAAAAGTGTTTGAAACCGCTGAAATCGGAAAAGGGTGGGATGGTACTTACAAAGGCATCAAACAACCTCTTGGCAATTATGTGTATGTTGTCCGTGGCGTTGACATGCATGGAAAGGAAAAAGTATATGAAGGAAATATGTTGTTGATACGCTAATCCTTCGATCCAGCGCCAATGTTTCGGTTTGTTTACTTTATTTATTAGTATAGTTAAACAAAAAACAGCCATCAGCTACGTATATATACGTATAGCTTTTTACGTAGTTTGTCCTAAAAACGGCATTTTATCTACGGGTAATCCAAGATGCTGTCATGCCACGGCTACCTTTGCTTGGCATATAGGAAACGCTGTTTTTAATGTGAATCAGCTTTCTTTTTAATTACTAATTCATGTACTTGGTATCCTATTGGGTTTCGCCGAGTTTGGCGAGTCCTCTTTATTTAAGCTTCAAACCGATTGAAAATCAATTGATTTGTAGTAACACATCAATAGTCCATCCGTTGTCCTAGTTCCGAGCCCGCCATGTACCACCCCCATCTAAAAAAGCTGATTGCCAAACACCTGGCAGACCCTAAACAAAAGGGGAAGGCGTTGGACGCGTTATTGAAAGAGATCAATCAATCCTATTATCATCTCGAAAAAGAAAAAAAGACAGCCGAGAAAACCGCACAGAAACAGCAAAAGGAATTACAATCTACCAGCAACCAGCTCAAAAAATTGAATGCTGACCTGGATGCCAAAATCCAAACCAGAACCAAGGAGCTGGAGGAGATGTCCTTGTTCCCGATGGCCAATCCGAATCCTATTTTCAGAATTCGCTTGAATGGTGAGGTCGTTTTGCAAAATCCGGCCGCCTCTCGAATGAGACAAGTTGAATATCAAGGGAAAAAATATCCGATCAAACAGTTTCTGAAAAAAGTCGTTTCAAAAATCCGAAAAGACGGATCGTTTGATCTCACGGCCAATAATAAGCGATACTTGTTTACGCACAAGTACTTACCAGCAATTGGTGTAATTAATATCTATGCCGCCGATGTAAACGAAACACATACCCTTCGTGTTCAGCTTCAGGATAATTTAACCCGATTGCGCAATTTTCTGGAAACAACCGATGATGCCTATTTTATCATTTATGCGAACCATCCGGAAAAGAATGTCGTAACATCTCGCTGGCACTATTTCTTCGGCTTTGATTTACAAACTACAACCGACCTGTTTGCCGATAAGGCTAACACGATTGTGGAAACAAAGTCCGGCGAACACCGACAGTTATTGCGCTCTTTAAAAGTAGGAGACCGTCTTAATTTACGATATCAAGCTAAACATAAAATCAGCGGACAAACCTTTTGGCTTTCGGAAGTTGTTACGAAACAATATGACATTGTACTTGATGATATAGTCATCAGTGGTCGAATTACAGATGTAACGAAAGAACAGGAGGTTTCAATGAAGGTGCAGGAGAGTGAACAGCGATTTAGAAGCCTGATCGACGCGGCACCGATGATGATCTGGGTTTCGAATGAAAAGAACCTGGTGACCTACAGCAACAAAGCCATGAAAGCGTTTCTTGGTTACGACCTCGAGCAAATGAACGATTACAACGATTTCATGAAAATGGTCCACCCGGATGATCGGCAAAAAGCCATTTTTGAGTGGAATAAGCAAATCCGAAAACGCAAAATCATGACTGCGGAGTTCCGGATCAAAGGTGTCACAGGCAAGTATCATACCATTTATGAAAAGGCGGTTCCGCGTTTTTACAGCAACGGCCAGTTTGCCGGCTACATTGGGGCTTATTTTGACCTAACTATTGAAAAGGAATATCAGCAAAACCTTTCGCTCGAAAAACAAAAACTGGAGATATTAACCAAAAACTCTCCGGATGTCATTTTTCTGCTAGACGACAAGGGGAGAATTGAATACGTATCGCCAACGGCAAAACGGATTCTCGGCTATAAGGATGTTTTTATGATAGGGAAACCGTTTTTTGATTTCATGTGCAAAGAGTGTTATAACCAGCTCACGAAAATGAACTGGTTAAAATCACTGAAAACCTCTCAAAACCATTTTGAGTACAGGATGCAGAAAAAATCAGGCGCGTTGATTTGGATGGAATCATCCATTCGCGCTGTGCAAGAAGGTGGCAAAAACAAGATATTAATGTATAACCGTGATATCAACCAGGCGAAGATTGCCGAGTTTGCCCTCACGGAAAGCGAACAGAAATACCGGGGATTATTTGAAAATATGCAGCTAGGCGTACTGGAGGTTGACTTGAATGATAAAATTCAATGGGCGAATAAATCATTTGAAAAGATACTCGGGTATTCGTTTAGCCAGCTAAAAGGTAAAACAGCATCAACCATTTTCCTGGCAGATCCGGCCAGCCTTAAAACCATGCAAACTGTTAAACGCACTCGAACCGACAAGCGAGAGACCATCTACGAAATACAGATGAAACGCAAAAATGGCGAGTCCAGAGATGTTGTTATCAGCGGCTCTCCCATTATCGATTTCGAGGGAAAGGTCAAAGGGTCAGTCGGTATTCATTGGGATGTGACCGAAATACGTAAACTAGAGCGTATGGTGGAAGAAGAGAAAACGTCCCGTCAGCGGGCAATCATGAAGGCTACTATATCCGCCGAAGAAAAACAGCGCGAGCAGATTGGACATGAATTGCATGATGAAGTGGGGCATGTGCTAACTTATACCAGTCTGTTTTTACAGATGCTCACACAGAACGAATCTGTGCGGCCTGAACAAATCAATAAAGCCCATCAACAGGTGGAACATGCCCTGAAAGAGCTGAAACGGATATCACGTAATCTGGTTCCTCCGGCTTTGGTTGACCTTGGTCTGAAAGAGGCCATCATTGAACTATTTAATCAATATACTGAGCTGCGTGGATTGCAATTTGATATTCGATGTAATCCAGCCGAATTTTCAACCATTAGCATGGATGTTAAGAAAAATTTATATCGCATGATCCAGGAGCTGGTAAGCAACACACATAAGCATGCGAAAGCGCGGTCTGTACGGTTAACCATTCGAAAAGAAAAAGATAAAATACAACTTGAATACTTTAACGACGGTAAAACATTCAACCCGACTCGTATTAAAAAGGGTGCTGGGTTTGAAAGTATCCAAAACAGGGTGTATTTTTATAACGGCACCTTTCAACTTTTTTCCAACCGACAAGACGGCAATCGTTTCGTAATAGAACTACCATTGAAAAATATACTACAACATGACTAAAAAAATTTCCATTATGATCTTTGACGATCATAATCTCGTTGCCGAAATGTGGTCGGAGCTGATTAATTCGGATGAGCGCTTTTCTGTGATTGGCATTTGCAACGACACATCAGATGCCTGCTTGGAACAGGTTAAAAACAAACGACCCGACGTGGTCATCATGGATATCAATATTCAACCGATATCCGGAATCGAAGCCACCAAACTCGTCAAGAAATTATCACCGGGCTCAAAAGTGATCGGCGTCTCAATGCATAATCAGCCATCCTTTGCCAAACGGATGCTGAAAAACGGAGCCTTGGGTTATGTGACTAAGTCCAGCAACAAAAACGAAATGTTCGAAGCGATCACCAGCGTTACGGCTAACAAAGTGTTTATCTGTAAAGAAATTCAGGAGAACTTGGCCAAGCAGGTCTTTGAAGACGATGATACGCCAGATATCAGCAAACTTTCCGAAAGAGAGATTGATGTGTTGAAGCATATCAAAGAAGGCCTTTCCTCCAAGGAAATCGCCGAAAAGCTTTTTCTGTCGGCCCGCACAGTGGAGGTGCATCGCTCCAACATCCTGAAAAAACTCAATTTGAAAAACACCGCCTCGCTGTTAAAGTTTATTCATAACTCACCGCTGGATATCTAATAGCATCTATACTCAACGATGTATAAAAGCCCCTTCCGGGCTTTTTTTATGCAACGAATAGTATTTCATACGGATTTAACAAATCCACCACCAGTTTCAATGCCGCCGCTTTCACATGTTGAATAACAATGATTTACGTAAGAATACGTATGGCGTTTGGCAACAAATACCCAATTTCCAAACTTGTTTGGCATAGTGTTTGTCTATGATTGTACAGCGACTTAGTTTTATATCAGCAAAGGCGCAAAGCGTATTAATCCAAAAAAATCCAAATCCAATACCCAACCGATACCCTACGAAAAACCAACCATCCTGTAGAAAACCAACATCCAACCCTATTAAAACCGTTTAAGTCCAAATCCTGTAAACCAACCCAATCCTATCCTAGAAAGACGTTTATCCAATCCAATGAAAAAAACCCTGGCTTCCGATCCTTTTGAAAACGAGCAACACTAAAAACTAACAAGAAGCCAAATACATGAAATCCCGGCCTTAGGCTGGGATTCTTGTTTTCAATATGTTGGATAGATTTTATTTACTTTTTGCTTTAAATCGGTCAATGGCTTGCCGTGAGTAGTCGCTAAGTATCAACCGACCGCTGATACCGGCCCGCTCTTTCAGCAGGTTATCCCAGTGCTCAGTTCCCTGCCAGAAAACAGTTTTGAGGGCGCTCATCGCATCAGGACTGGATTGAGCAAGGGTTTTAGCCAGCCGATCGACCGCTGCATCTGTTTGTTCGATTGTTTCGTACAATTCGGAAAACAATCCGTGGGTCTGTGCCCAGGAGGCCGTTCGCCAGGATGTTGCATCGATAGCGAGGGCCGTAAATGCGGCTGTTCCCATTTTTCGTTCTACGGCCGGACCAACCACAAAAGGACCAATGCCTACAGCCAACTCACTTAACTTAATATCTGCCTGCGCGACGGCAATGGCATAATCGGCGGCGGCCGCCAAACCAACGCCACCACCGACGCATTTTCCTTGAATGCGGGCGATCACCAGCTGCGGTATCGTACGAATAGCATTGATTACATGGGCGAAACCACTGAAGAAAACGAGTCCTTCAGCCTCTGTTTTAATCTGAATCAGTTCATCAAATGAAGCGCCGGCACAGAAAGCTTTGTGGCCTCCGCTTTTCAAAACAATCACGGTGCAGTCGGGGTTTTTTCCTGCTTCGCGAATGGTCGCTGCGAGACGGGCCAGCAGAGATCCCGGCAGGGAATTGCTTTGGTGATGAAAAAATTCAATGGTGGTGATACCGGATTCGGTACGGCTTTCCACGTATTGGTCAAGGTGTGCGTCTTTCATTGATTAGTCTTTTAGTTTTGTTTTCATTTCAACCATAGTCAGAATCGTAGCGATGCCCACCATCTCATCGGTTTCATCAAACATTTCGACCAGCCACTTTACGATACCTTTTGGAATATCCGCACCGCGAGTCATTGGTACATCCGGGTTAGGCTCTTTGGTTTCCTGTGCCGTTTTCTCCTTACAGGTGAAGCGGATATAAATCGATGCGCCGGGATAAACCGGTTTGGTGAATCGCAGTTCATCGATGCCGTAATTCAGTAAAACCGGATTTTTTTTATAGCTGTCTACAAATAAACCGGCCGCGGCGCTCATGATAAAATAACCGTGGGCAACCTGTTGTTCAAACATGGTTCCGTTAAAATCAGTATCGATTAAATGGGCATAGAAATGATCTCCGCTGATATCGGCGAACCGGTTGATATCATCGCTGGTGATGACTCTTTTTTCGGTGATAAGCTGATCGCCAATCTGCAACTCTTCAAAATATTTTTGAAACGGATGTGTATCAGATATTCGTCCGTCAGCATTGGGTTGGTATACATCGGTGATGGCCGTGATCATGGTTGGTGATCCCTGGATGGCTGTCCGCTGCATATAGTGTTTGACGCCACGAAGGCCGCCCATTTCTTCGCCACCACCGGCGCGACCGGGTCCACCGTGGACAAGCAGGGGTAGGGGTGATCCGTGACCGGTGCTCTCTTTGGCGCAGGTGTCGTTGAGCACCAGGATTCGGCCATGATAAGTTGCGGCACCGAGTACATAGGATCGGGCTTGTTGGGTATCGCCGGTGATAATTGATGAGCAAAGACTTCCCTTACCTTTCTTACTCAGCGCAACGGCTTCGTCTATTGATTTATAAGGCATCAGGGTGCTTACGGGACCAAAGGCTTCTATATTATGAGGTTCCTCGTTTTGGAACGGTTGTTCGTTGAGTAACAGAATCGGACTCATGAAGGCGCCCGTTTCCGGATCCGCGTCAATGACGTCTACGCGTTCGGGTGAGCCATAAAGCACCGAGGAACAAGCCATCAGTTTACGAACCTGCTCCCGCACTTCTTCGCGCTGGTCTTTTCCGGCCAGAGCGCCCATGCGTACCTTTTCGTGTGTTGGATTACCAATCGGTGTTTTCGACAGCTCGGTCGATAATGATTTCCAGACGTCTTCCATTTTAGACTCGGGCACAAAAATCCGCCGTACAGCGGTACATTTTTGTCCGGCCTTGACCGTCATTTCCTTTCTGACCTCTTTGATAAAGATATCCCAGTTGGCTTGTCCGGGTTGTACATCATCGCCCAGCACCATGCAGTTCAGCGAATCGGCTTCCATATTAAAGGGAACGTTTTCCTGTAGGATGGCGGGGTGTGAACGGAGCATTCGTCCGGTATGTGCCGAGCCGGTGAAGGTAACCACATCCTGCGCTGTTACATGATCGAGCAGGTTGCCGGCGCTTCCGCAAAGCAGTTGCAGCGATCCTTCGGGAAGAATGCCCGAAGCAATGATTTCCCGAACGACTGCTTCTGTCAAATACGATGTTACCGTAGCGGGTTTGACCACGGCGGGTACGCCTGCCAGTAAGTTAACGGCTATTTTCTCCAACATGCCCCATACCGGAAAATTATAGGCATTGATATGAATGGCTACGCCTTCTTTTGGCACCAGCAGGTGATGCCCCATAAAGGTGTTTTGTTTACTGAGATTGATCGGATCCCCATCAAGACAAAACGGCGAGTCGGGCAACTTACGTCGAAGCGAGGCATTTGAAAACAGGTTACCGATTCCGCCTTCAATATCGATCCAGCTGTCGACCCGTGTGGCTCCGGTTTGATAGCTAATCGCATAAAACCGTTCCTTGTGTGCAAGTAAATGCAGGGCCAGCGCACGTAACATGCGACCACGTTGCTGAAACGTCATTGAACGAAGTGCGGGATTTCCTTTTGTGCGGGCGTAGTCAAGTACCGCCGCCATATCGATTCCGCGGGTACTCGTTTTGGCTACGGGTTCGCCGGTAATGGCATGGAAAAGCAACTGACCATCGCCTTCCCCCTCAACCCAGCGACCCAAAACGTAATTTCCAAGTGTATTCATGAATACCTGTTTCCGCAAAGGTACAGGAGCAAATCAACGCACCGAAAAACTAAATCGAGGAGCAACCAAATTGCCGCAGGTGGTGTATCGTGTGTTTATAATGCAGGATGGCCCATTCGTTGTGGTACAGCCATCCAAAAGCGGGGTGTAGCACAGGGTTGGTATCAATGTGTTGAAGGTAACTGTTCAGCGCCTCGAGGCAATCGGCTTTAGCGGTGGGTATGTTGGCTAACTGAACAGGGGGTGGAATATCGGGTAACACACCGGCCGGTGCTTTTGTATTCTCCCGAAACCACTTCTCGCTCAGCAGAAATTGTTTGTATGCGGGTATTTGTTCTTACGGGATGGCTAATGGTATTTGAAAAGTCCCGGTGGAGAGGCGAAAGAAATCAGTAAGGTGTTCGACCATCTGTTGGGCATTCATGCTGCCCCAGTTGCGAGTGCTGTTTTCGTCAAGCCGTGTCAGATCAGCGGGGAATGTGCTGTGCAGGTATTGTAGCGCTGTTTCCGGAGAAGGCATATATCAAATACGTGCATCAATGGCTGCACAGAGTTTTTCGAAAATAGCATCGATGCCTCCTTCGCCCTCAATCAGTACTACCTTGTCAAATTGATTATAGTAGTCGGCTACGGCGGTTGTTTTCTTATGATACTCGAGGATGCGAGCCCGGATGACCGCTTCATTGGTGTCATCGCTTCGGCCGCTGGTTTCACCCCGCTTCATCAGGCGTTTGATCAACTCTTCCTCGCTGACATTGAGGGCCAGCATGACGTTGATGGGTGCTTGTTTTTTATCAAGCAGTTCATCCAGCGCCTGGGCCTGTGCGGCCGTTCGGGGAAATCCATCAAACAGAAATCCCCGTACGGAAGGGTTTTGATCGATGGCTGAACTGATCATGCCTATTACCACGTCATCCGGAACAAGCTGTCCCTGATCCATGTATTTTTTGGCCTCCATGCCTAAATCAGATTGCTGGGCAATTTCAGTGCGAAGCAGGTCGCCGGTGCTCAGGTGTTTGAGACCGTATTTCAGAATCAGCTTCTCGCTTTGCGTTCCTTTGCCGCTCCCGGGCGGTCCGAACAGAATCAGGTTGAACATGCGAATGGCAGAAATTTTGGCAAAAAAATCAGTCGATTATTCTGAACGATTTCTTCGTTCAGCATCCGGCCAAAGATACGAAACGGCCGAGGATATTTTTTTGAAAAATTCGATGATATTTTACGATTGATTTAATGAAAAACATAAAAAACTAAACAACGTCGAACTTATATGAGGGTTCATTAAACAGAAATGTTGAAAAAAAATGAATAAAGTGATGGTCAGATCGTTTGTCAGTGATGGGTGTTTTCTAATTTTGTTTCCATCAAATTAACCGCATGAGTACGTATAGTCGGCTTGCCGAAACGCTGATTGGATCTGAGATTGTGAAGTTGGGGGGCATTATTCGAGAGCGTGTTCGTCAGGGTATTCCCGTTTTTAATTTTACGATTGGTGATTTTGATTCGTCCATTTTTCCGATTCCGGAAAACTTGCGTGATGAGATCATCCGGGCCTATCAGGATGGGTTCACCACGTATCCGGCGGCTGACGGAGAGCTGGAGTTGCGCGATGCGGTCCGGCATTTTTTACAACGAACGTTGGGGTTGGAGTATGCGGCCGATGAAGTGTTGATTTCCAACGGCGGTCGTCCGTTGATTTATGCCATTTACCGTTGTCTGGTTGATAAAGGGGACAAAGTCATTTATCCGGTACCGAGCTGGAACAACAATCATTATACGCATTTTACCGAGGGCGAGCATATTATGATACCGGCCAGTCGCGATCATCATTTCATGCCTACAGCCGAGCAGATTGAACCCTATTTAAAAGAGGCCACCTTACTGGCACTCTGTTCACCATTGAATCCAACCGGAACGGTTTTCACCGAAGAAACCCTGGGTGCCATTTGTGATCGGGTGCTTGCCGAAAACGCCCGTCGCGGAGCCGGACAGAAAAAACTCTTTGTGCTGTATGATCAGATATACTGGACACTCACGTTTGGGGATACACGCCATGTTGATCCGGTATCCTTACGTCCGGAAATGAAGGCCTATACCATTTATGTAGATGGGATTAGCAAGGCCTTTGCGTCAACCGGTGTGCGTGTTGGATGGACGATGGGACCCAAAGAGCTGATCGCCAAAATAAAAGCGGTAAACAGCCATGTAGGATCTTGGGCGCCTATGGCCGAACAAAAAGCAACGGCCCGGTTTTTATCAGATACGGACGCGGTTGATCAATACCTGCATGCATTTCGTAAGGCCGTTGAACTACGATTACGTGGCTTGTATGATGGGTTTATGCAACTTCGCCATGAAAGTTTTCCGGTCGATGCCATTGCGCCGCAGGCGGCAATCTATCTAACGGTACAGGCCGATCTGCGCGGCAAACGATTGCCCGACGATACGCTGATTGAAACACAGGAACAGGCAACGGCGTATTTATTGGAGGCTGCGAACCTCGCGATGGTGCCTTTCGGGTTTTTCGGGGCCGACAGGAACAGCAGCTGGTATCGAATCAGTGTGGGATGCTGCCGGGAATCCGATATTCCGGCCGTGATACAATCGTTACGCCGTGCTTTGCTGGCATTGAAATAACACAACGGTTCGTCGTCTATCAATCATTGATCTGCATTAATCGTCTAAAAACAAATCCGGGTAGAGCGTTTGGCCGGGAGCGTATGCATAGTGATCGAAGTTCGTTATGCCTGCCGCACGCAGTATATCTTCGTCTATACATGATTGTCCGGTAAATGACTGAGCGTTTTTTGAAAGAATTTCCAGGGCTGCATCGGCAACAATACTAGGCGTTCGGCTCATGCGCATGAGGGCCTCGCCACCCAGTAGATTATTGACGGCAGCCGTAGCAATGGTTGTTTTTGGCCACAGCGTATTTGAGGCAATGCCTAACGGTTTGAGTTCTTCGGCCAGACCGAGTGCTATCATACTCATACTGTATTTGCTGATGGTATACGCGAGGTGGTCTTTGAACCATTTCGGATTCAGGTTGATTGGTGGTGCGAGGGTGAGTATGTGTGCGTTTGTTGCTTTTTTCAATGCGGGTATGCATTGTTTCGACATCAGGTAAGTTCCGCGTACATTTACGGCTTGCATCAGGTCGTATCGTTTGCTTTCGGTTGTGGTTGTATTACTCAGTTGGATAGCCGACGCGTTGTTGACGAGTATGTCAATGCCACCGAAATGGGCGACGCCTTTTTCAATGGTCGCTATGATTTGCTCTTCGGATCGAATATCACAAACCAGGGGCCATGCTTTACCGCCTGCTTCTTCGATTTCGTGGGCAGCGCTGTAGATGGTACCACCCAGTTTAGGATTTTCTTCGGTTGACTTGGCAGCGACGATGATATTGGCTCCTTTCGAAGCGAGTGCGAGTGCGATGGCCTTGCCAATGCCTCTGGATGCGCCGGTGATCAGCGCCGTTTTATTTTCAAAATGCATGAAGGTGTATTAATTAGAAAATGGTGTTGAATGTTGCCTCATCGTACCCTACTAAAACATGGGATTCTGTCTCAATCACGGGTCGTTTGATCGTGCTGTGGTGTTCAAGCATGATGCTGATAGCCAGTGTTGCAGTCATTTTTTTGCCTTCAAATACGGGTGCTATTTTTTTCCAGGTAGTGCCTTTGGTATTGAGCAGGCGTTCCCAGCCAACCTGATCGCACCAGTGCTTTAGTTTCTGTTTATCGATTCCCTGTTTTTTATAATTATGGAATTCGTAGGCAATGTTATGTCGATTCAGGTATTGGATTGTTTTCTTGATTGAATCGCAGTTGGGAATCCCATAGAGGATGACGGAGGGTTTCATACAATGTTCAATTTAGGGTATTTAGTGCATTGAATTGGTTGGCATTGATTTATCGATTTAGACCAAAGTTTGGTTCGAACCAGGCACGAACCAAGCACGAACCAAGCACGAACCATCCACGAACCATGCACGAACCATGCACTAACCAGGTTCGAACCATACTTGAATGCAGACACTCCGGTCTATATCCAGACAATCAACGATTTGTCTAGACCACCCATCAAAAAAAACGCCCGTCAGCATCTAGACAATCAACGATTTATCTAGACCGCCCATCAACGAAGTTATCTTGGCCTGTATTCAATCATACAATCATACAGCCATGCACCCAACGTATCGATTTTTCTCAACTACATTAAAAATCAGGCAGTTTCGGCTTGTTCTTCATGATGCCATCTATCTTCTCCATCACCTCGGCAGTCAGTAACGACACCACATCCAACGATTTGAGATTTTGCACCAGCTGCTCTTTCTTGGTGGCCCCCAGTATCACCGTACTCACTTGCGGATTTTTCAAACACCAGGCAATGCTCAGCGCCGCCGTACTAACTCCCAGCTTATCCGCCAGCTCACCCAGTTTCTTCACTTTTTTCAGATTGTCTTCGAGCATCCAGCGGTCTTTGAGCCAGTCGAAACCCTGTAACGCAAAGCGACTGTTCTTGGGGATGCCATTGTTGTATTTGCCACTCAGTAACCCCGAGGCGAGCGGACTCCAGATGGTTGTACCCAAACCAACCGTGCGAAACACATCAAGGTATTCGCGCTCCATTTTCTGACGCTCAAACAAATTATACTGGGGTTGCTCCATGGTCGGACCAATCAGGCGGTAATCCGCGGCTACCCGGTGGGCTTCCATGATCTCCACACCGCTCCACTCCGAGGTACCCCAATAAAGGATTTTACCCTGTTGTATCAAATGATTCATGGCCCAAACCGTTTCTTCAATAGGGGCGTTTTTATCGGGACGATGACAAAAATACAAATCAAGATAATCCACCTGCAGGCGTTTAAGCGCCTCGTCGCAGGCCTCTATAACATGTTTGCGATTCAGTCCGGTTTGGTTTGGCTTATTGTCTTTCCCGCGCCAGCCAAAATACACTTTCGACGAAACCACAAACGAGGTGCGGTCCCATTTTTTCTTTTTCAATACCCGCCCCATCATTTTTTCACTTTCGCCGAGGGCATAGATTTCGGCGTTATCAAAGAAGTTCACCCCTTGATCATAGGCCAGTCCCATGAGCGTATCGGCGGTTTTATCATTGATTTGTTTGCTGAAGCTGACCCAGCTTCCAAAAGAAAGGGCACTGACTTGGAGTCCGGATTTACCTAGGCGACGGTATTGCATACAAAATGGTTTTAGATGGCAAAAATAGTCCGAAAAGGTGTAAGAGGACCTACTCTTAATCAGTGGAACAGATTGTCCACGTCTACATGCAGCGCCTGACAGATGCGAAGTAGGGAAAGAATAGAGGTGTTGATTTCGCCGCGCTCGATACGGCCCAGCTGACGGTACTCGATTTCGGCTTCGTGGGCGAGCTGCTCCATGGTCAGGCCTTTTTCCTGCCGAATCCGGCGGAGGTTACCACCCACTTTTTTCAGGTATTTTTCCTGTTCGCCCGGTTTCACGGTACGAAACTCAAAAGAAACACATAGAAAAATTAGGTCAGATATGACCTATTATTTAGATTTGTGTCATATGTTGCTTGTGAAAGAGAAAAAGGTAAACCCAACATTCAATTTCAAAAGAGAGGGATCGTTCCGATATGGATTTGATCAATGAATTATTTTCTGATTCACCAATATACCATCAATTATACATTCTTCATAAACGCCTAAAAACAGAAACAATGAAAAAGGTAATTTTTTTATCGCTCGTAGTCATTAGTATGTTAGTAACCGGATGCACCAAAGAAGGTCCTGCCGGACCGGCAGGTGCAACGGGTCCGCAAGGGCCTGCTGGTCCACAGGGGCCAGCAGGTAATGCGAATGTAATAGGAACCACACCTGTAACGGTTGGAAATACGTGGACTCAATCTGGAACAGCCTGGACAGTAGAATTCAATGCACCTGGAGTAACACAGGCTATTGTGGACAGAGGATCAGTTCAAGGCTTTAAACAATATGCTGCAAGTTGGTTTCCGTTACCTGATATAAACGGAGAAAATCAAACTACGTTTGGTTTTACCCTTGGTAGGATTTTATTATATAATACCAATCAGGCAGGAGCAACACCCAATCCGTTTACCGTCTATGGGAATCAAACGTTCCGCTTTGTATATATCACACCATCCAACAGAGCAGCTCATCCGAACACCAACTGGAAAAACTGGAATGAGGTGAAGGAGGCGTTGAATATATCGGAGTAAAATGCTCTGTTTTGTTTTTGACAATCTTAATTTTAGATAGCAATAAAATTACGATTACGAAAAAATCTATTGCGGATTATACCATTAAGCGGTTGGATTATGGTTTAGAATTCCGACGTGATTTAACGCCTAAAAAACACAACATGAAAAATCTTCTTGCGGCCATCTTGTTTTTATTGGTAACAAAAGGCGTGCAGGCGCAGCAAACCAATATCATGTATCTCAACGGAACCTATGACCTTTACAGTAATCAAAATGGGGTAGTAGCAACCACTGCCGATCAAAGTATGACCATTATGACCTTCGACAACAATACTTTTGTGGTTCAAGGCGTTTCCGGTCCATTGCAATGGATGGGGTTAGGAAAAATTACTGATAATACAGGGTATTTCGATTGGCGTTTTGAAGATGGCCGCTTTGGTCAAACAACCTTTACAATCAACAACAAAGGTCATTTAGTGGCGCGCTCAGTTGGTTTCGAAATGGAATACCCCTATGTGGCTAAAAAAAGAAAATAATCATCATATCTCTCAAGCATAAACAATCTAACAATGAAAATTAAGTATCGCTATCTAGTCGTATTCCTCTCTTGCCTATTCGCTTATACAGCAACCCATGCTCAAAAAACAGCCGGCTTCGAAGGCGTCTGGGGCGGCAAAGGATATCAATTGAGCAACAACGAGAGCTGGTCAATTGTAATTACTGTTACCAAGAAAAAGGCAGAAATTGCATATCCATCGTTAGGCTGC
>CAZZJF010000034.1:0-15758 GCA_964654325.1 uncultured Ferruginibacter sp. | reverse complement strand
TGGGTTTCGGGTTAATGGAATAGTGTCTATCCAAATATACTTTATAGAAACACGCATTACAAAGGTACTTATCAACAGCGCAGCCTTCCTCGTGGATAAGTTAGGAGTATGTGAAATCCGGTTTAAAACCGGCCGATCAGTTTGAGATTCAGCAGGCGGGGCGTAAGCCTGTTCGGTAAGGCGAATATGTTATTCGAGTAATCCTTGATGAGTTGATAGGAGATGGTATTGGCTTTGTCAATCAGGTTAAACACTTCAAGGCTTAGCCAGAGGTTGTCCATTTGTCTAAAAGGACTATGGCTTCGACGGTTTGCTTTTTCCGGAAGTAATTGTGCACTGAAACCAACATCTACCCGGATATATGGTGAAATGGTCAGTCCGTTTCGGTAGCGGGTGCTCCCTGGAATATTGAAGGGCATGTTGCTTCCATAAATGAAATGCAGGTAGGCTTTGATGTTTTGGTTGGTGGCCAGGTAATCCTGCAGGAATAAGCCCACGGTGATCAGTCGGTCTGTTGGTCGACGTAAAAAGCCGATATCTCGTTTTACGCTATCACGAATAATCGGATCGGTGCTGTTGGGTGTGATCACGTCTCCCGCTGCATTCAGGTAGTCGGTATATTGATCATTGTCGATATTTTCCTTTGTTTGCATCAAGCCCAGGCTAAACCAGCTTTCCGCATCTTTGAGTAGTTCAGTGTATAAACGAAAATCGAGACCGGTGGCGTAGGCTGTTGCGCTGTTTTCGCCCCTGTACCGGATGCGCACATTGTCTACATCATAGGGCACGACGTCGGTCATGTGTTTGTAATACCATTCTGCCGAAATCCGAAAGGGCCGATTGCCCGGTCCTTTCCATTGGTGGTCCGCACCGGCCACGAGTTGCCAGCTTTTTTGTGCACGCAGATCCGGATTGATGCGGCCGTCGGGCCGGCGAAATTCGCGGTAAAATGGCGGTTGGACATACCGGCCCACGGCGGTTCGGAATATCCAGTCTTTTTTCCAGGTTGGTTTTACACTTACTTGCATGCGGGGACTCAACAGCCATTCCTGATTCAGGTTGTTTCCATTCCAGCGTAAACCGCCCTGAATAGTCCAGGTGCGCTTACTGTTTGATAACCGAATATTGTTTTGGATGAATCCCTGCGCCCGAAAAATCGTACGTTCATTCTCTCCCCGCAGTACCGTAAATAAGGAAAGTGTACCCGATTGATAGGGCAGGGAATAGCCAGCGGAATCGCGGTATTCGAATTCAGCTACTTCATCACGAATGCGCATTGATTCGGCCTGCAACCCCCATTGGATAAAGTGCTTGCCCATTGTGTGTTGCCCGCGAACACCCGCGCTGCCGATATCAATGGACAGTCGGTTCCGGGCATATTGTTGATACACACCGGCCCCCAGCGGATTGACGATTTCGCCAAATGTGCTGCTGGTATTATCAAAATCCCGCTCACCAAACAGATAAGATCCGGTGATGTCATAATTTTCCTCTTCCCGGTCAAAATAATGACTGAATAATAGTTTGATGGAATGATTGTTGCGGATTTGGTAAGCGAGTGATAGTCCATTGATGCCGGAACGGTACCGATCGCGCTCCTGTCCTTCAAAATAGGTATCCAATCCAATACTGGCTGCATACAACGGTGTGAATACCGACGATGTTTTTTGCGAGAAGGCCGGAAAGAACGTAAAGCGTGAACCCGACAAAATACTCAGCCACTCAACACTGAACCGGCTGGAGGCCGACCAGGTGATCAGGGATTGTAAATCCGAGGCGGCCGGAATATACGAACCGGATGTAGGCTGGCTTCGTAACAGATTGTTATTGCTTCGGTTACGCAATCCCGTTAGGTAAGTCCATTTACGGTTTCTGCTGACGCCGGAGAGATGGATGCCTTGTTCCAGCGGACTGATTAAAAAACCACCCGAGAAAGTCGTTGGTTTACGGTAACGGATATCGAGCACGCTGCTCATCTTGTCGCCATATTTTGCCTGAAAACCGCCGGTATAGAATTGAATGCTTCGAGTTAGTTCGGGATGAATAAAACTGAGACCTTCCTGCTGTCCGTTACTGACCAGGTATGGCCGATACACTTCGAAATCATTGATATAAATCGAGTTTTCATCGTAATTACCACCACGGACATTGTATTGCGAGGATAGTTCGTTGTTGCTGCCTACCAGGGTTTTAATCATGGATTCCACGCCGCCGACAGGACTGGGGTTTAGTACGCTGTTGCGAGGATCCAACGAAATAAGGCCGGCTTCTTCCCGTTCGCGTGTACTCGTGATCGTTACTGTCTCAAGCGATTGACCAATGGATTTCATCGAAAGGTATACGAATACTTTTTCATCCCGACTGAGATTGAAGTTCTTTTGGATGGTGCCGTATCCGTCTCCGGAGAAAACAAGCGCAAATGCTGTATTCGCCGGCACAACCATAGAAAAGGTGCCGCTGTCGCCGGTGAAGGTGCTCTGGGTTTTCCCTAGAATCGTGATGGCAATATTTCTCAGGGCCGAATCATATTCGTTTACCACTTTACCTTCGATCTGTGCCCGGTTGGTTTGAGCATAGGTAGGCAGGCTGCAAAAAAAAAGCAGAATCCATGCTACAGATCTCATGGAATAATACTTTTTAGTGCGTCGATGGTTTGTGTCGGATTGGCTGATTTGAATACGGTATTGCCGGCAACCAGCACATCGGCTCCTGCGGCCACGATAGCGTTGGCATTATCGAGCGTAACGCCGCCGTCGATTTCGATCTGGGCGGATGAGCCACAGCGGTCGATCATCGTGCGTAGTGTTTTAATCTTGGATAGGGTAGAGGGAATAAATTGCTGGCCTCCAAAACCCGGATTGACACTCATCACACAAACAAGATCGACGTCTTCTAAAATGCCTTCGATAGCCGAAAGCGATGTATGTGGGTTCAAGGCCACGCCGGCTTTCATGCCCAGCTCTTTGATCTGCTGGATATTCCGATGCAGGTGTGTGCAGGCCTCAACGTGAACCGTGAGTATGTCGGCACCGGCTTTTTTAAATGCGGCAGCATACCGTTCCGGTTCTTCGATCATCAGGTGGACATCACAGATTTTGGTGGTAGCCGACCGGATAAACTCAACGATCATAGGCCCAAAACTGATGTTAGGCACAAACCGACCGTCCATCACATCCAGATGCAGCCAATCGGCACGACTATGCTGCAAAAGCGCACAATCTTTACCAAGGTCCAGGAAATTGGCAGACAACAGCGAAGGGGCGATGAGGGGCATCCTTTTTTTACAAATATACTAGAAACGGAAATCGCAGCGAATCCCCGTTTTGGCCTTGTGATTAAGTCTACGGAAGCTGAGCCAGCGCTTCAGTTGCTTCTGTAAAATCGGGATTATACAGCAGGGCTTTTTGAAAGCATGCGCGGGCTTTGTCAATCTGTTTGGATTCTTGATATAAATACCCCAGTTCAAGATATCCTTCCGGGAAATTGTTATGCAACACCGTGCCTTTTTCGAGACAACGAATCGCTTCCGGTTGCCTGCCTAATTTACAGAGCACATAAGCTTTCTCAACATATGCATCCAGGATATGCGGATCGAGATCCAGGCATTGATCATACGCAAGGAGTGCACCGGGCCAATCCAGTAAACTGGATCGATACAATCCTTCTGTAAATACACGTTCGGCCTCTTGTTGTGGATTGCCATTTTTGCGGAGCCAGTCGAGTGCTTCATCCGTATGTGTATTGCCGGAAATGGCATACAATGTGCTCAGTTTTTGCATGCCTTCCAGATCCAGGTAATAAAACGTTCGCTTTTCCATGGATTTGATGGCGTTTAACGTATCTCCATGCTCGAACTGCAAGGTTGCGTATATCTCCCAGAGGCGGGCGTTGGTGCTGTCGTTAGACAGGAATGCATTGGTCCAACGAATGGCATCCGGGTATTGGTCCTGGTCACGATACAACTGAATCAGGTTTTCTTTGAGTAACAATGAATCCGGATATTTTTTGATCAAAGCGATCCATTGTGCGGTATCTTGCTGCAGTGGGTTGGTGGAAAACTGTTCGGTTGTCGTATCCTCGTTGCCACAAGACATTAGGAGCAGGACTGTACATAAAACGCTTGTGATTGCCTTCCAGTTGATCATGTGCCAAAGATAAAGCAACCCATATATCGTTGCTAGCAACCATTCGGCAAACAACTTATTTTTGCATTTCCTTATCAATTTCATTCGACGCACATGAGTTTCCATTCTATTTGTATTATTTGCTTTTTCTGCCTGACAACAACCAGTGCTGAAGCACAAACTGTCCGTGACAGTTTACGATTTGACGGCGAAACCCATTTTAAAAATATTCGCCAGCTTACGTTTGGCGGTGATAACGCCGAAGCGTATTTCAGTTACGATGGCCGCTATCTGATTTTTCAGAAAACGCATGTGAAAGAGGGTATTCCCTGCGATCAGATCTGGATGGGTAAGATTCCGGAAACACCGGAGGAGCGTTTTGAACCTACCCTGGTGAGTACAGGTACCGGCCGAACAACCTGTGCGTTTTTTTACCCGGATCAGCAGCATGTTTTGTATGCCTCCACGCACCTGGGCGGCGATTCCTGTCCCCCGGTGCCCGATCGAAAAAAATACGGCAACCGCTACATCTGGCCAATCTATGCATCCTTTGATATTTTCAAAGCCGACCGAAACGGCAAAAACATCAAACGCCTGACCAAAACAGAAGGCTATGATGCCGAGGCGACCATTTCACCCAAAGGAGACCGGATGGTATTTACGTCTATGCGTGACGGTGATCTTGATTTATATACAATGGATTTAAACGGTAAAAACATTAAACGAATAACCAATACACTGGGCTACGATGGCGGCGCCTGGTTCAGCCCCGACGGTTCAAGCATTTTATGGAGAGCCTCTCGTCCTAAAACGGATGCTGAAGTTTCTGAATACAAAGCGTTACTGGCTGAGAATTTGGTCGCGCCCAATCAGATGCAGGTTTGGATCGCCAATGCCGATGGCAGTGATCAGCGGTTGGTAACGGACCTTCCGCAGGCCAACTGGGCGCCCAACTTCACGCCGGATGGGAAAAAAATTATTTTCTGCAGCAACCACGAATACAAACGGGGATTTCCGTTCAACATGTACCTGATCAATCCGGATGGAACCGGGTTGGAAAAAATCTCTCGTGATCAGGGTTTCGATGCGTTTCCGATGTTTAGTCCCGACGGCAAGAAAATTGTGTTTTGCAGTAACCGGAACAACGGAGGAACCCGCGATACCAATATTTTTATCGCTGATTGGGTCGATTAATTCTCACGACTGCTTTGTCTGAAAGCGCGGAGATTGTTCGATGGCGTCCATAATTTGCGCCAGCATTTCTTCATTTGAATCATTTACATCCAGTGTCAATGGATCCTTGATGGCTATCCGGAGAGAGATACCCCATTTGCGAAGTTTCAGTCCGGTTTTGTCAAAAGCAGTCGAAAACCCATCCAGCACAATCGGCACGACCGTTGGCCGTGATGTTTTGATCGTAACACAGGTGCCTTTTCGGCCGGGGGCGTAGGGTGTTGTTGTACCTTGCGGAAACGTGATCACCCAGTTTTTCTCCAACGCCTTGGCGATGGCTCGTGTAGGTCCCATGTCCAGTCCCTGCAGGCGTTCGCCACTGGCTTCGTTCCATACACGTTTGACAGTGATGGCGCCCGCCAACGTGAATAGTCGGGCAATCCAGGTTTTTTGCATGGTAGCGGCTGCGGCTACGTAAACAACCGATGTCTTTGGCCACAGTAAGTAGATGGGCAACCCCAGTCCTCGTCTGTGCCCCCATTGTGCCGCGCAAAAAATATGCAGCAAGGAAATCACGTCCGCAAAATAGGTTTGGTGGTTGCAAACAAAAAGCACATTCTGTTTAGGCAAGTTCGAAAGTTTATCCATTCCGCTAATGTGTAATCGGTTGAATAGGCGGATTCCCGGGTAGGTCAGGATTCCGATTATCCGGTAAAGGATTCGTTTCTGCCAG
Organism: uncultured Ferruginibacter sp.; assembly: GCA_964654325.1. Classification (GTDB taxonomy): domain Bacteria; phylum Bacteroidota; class Bacteroidia; order Chitinophagales; family Chitinophagaceae; genus Ferruginibacter. Next base: position 9,728 of record CAZZJF010000034.1, on the reverse strand, counting down.
GCGGGTGGATCGGTGTATGGTGACGAGGTCGTTTTGTTCATTTGTTGGAAATTACGACGGATTGCTCAATTGGTGCGTATTGAGGTGATTTTAAGTAGGGTTTATCGAATAAAATTTTCTTGTTAAAGTGTTAAAAAAGTGTATCTTTCGCCCTGTTTTTGGATCCGGATTTGTCCGGGCTCCTTTTCACAATTAAAACTTTTCTATGTATTTCAACATTACACGCAAGACATTTGGAGGTTTTTTTCTTCAATGCCTGATGGTGTTGGGTTTGGTTTCCCTGTTAAACGGAACGTTGATTGCCCAGCAGTACATCAATGGTAATCTCAGCACGGGCGCCACTACCAGCAATGGTACAGCGGCTCCGGCCGGTTTTACCTGGAGTGAGGTTCAGACCGGTAACACCAATGCCGGATTTAGTGCATCCATTGCCGGAAATTTGGCTCTCGCTGACAATTTCACTGTACCTGCCGGTACGTGGACAGTCAGTAAATTCACGTTCTTCGCCTATTCAACGAATTATGCCGGAGCCACCTCGCCTTTTAGTGAGTTGCGTTTCCGCATTTTTAATACCGACCCTTCTGTGGGTTCACCTACACCAATTTTTGGTGATCTGACCACCAACCGACTGACAGCTTCTTCTACTGCTAGCATGTATCGCATTTTCAATGCAACCGCTGGTACAACCCGTCAGATTTGGAAGCTGGAAGCGAATGTGACTGGTGTTACATTGCCTGCTGGTTCATACTGGATCGAGTGGCAAACCGGAACCGTTACCGGCGTCACCAGCAACTTTACTCCTCCCAGCACGGTGGTTGGTACTACGACACAACCGGGTAACAACGCCAAGCAGCACGACTTGACTGCCAACACCTGGACATCCGTTGCGGATGGAACCACCATTCCTAATAATTTCCAGGATTTTCATTTCCTGATTGATTATGCTACATCGTCTTGTACTGGTACGCCAGCTCCAGGCAATACGGTAGCTTCGGTTACAAGCGCTTGTATCGGTGTTCCGTTCAATCTGGGCATTTCCAACACGGTTACCGGTATCGGTATAACCTACCAGTGGCAGTCTGCTCCAGATAATGGAGGTACTCCCGGAGCGTTCACGAACATCAGTGGAGCAACATCAAACACTTTATCTTCAAGTCTTACCGGTGGCAGTACCTGGTACAGATTGGCCGTTACTTGTGCCGGATCAGGACAAACGGGTAACTCTACACCGGTTCTCGTATCTCAAACACCTCCTTCCGGTTGCTATTGTACATCAACTGCTACGAGCTCAGCCGACGAAGACATCTTCCGGGTTAAAATTGGTACACTGGACAATTCATCAACTTGTACATCAACGGGTCCCGGATTTGGCTCCGTTCAGAACAGATACTCCAACTATACCTCAGGTCCGGGCGCACCGGCTCCGGGCGTTATCATTTCGGGTGGTACAAACCCTATCACTATTCAAATTGGCACCTGTGGTGGCAACTTCACCAACAGTACGGCGGTTTGGATTGACTACAACCAAAATGGTCAATTTGAAAACGCTGAAAAAGTATACGTTTCTGCTGCCGGCACACCTGGTCCTCACACTGAAACCGGTAATGCCTTCATTCCCTCAACTGCTGTAACCGGAACTACCTTAATGCGTGTTGTATGTGTTGAAACAGGTACGCCTGGTAATATCAATCCTTGTGGAACATACACATGGGGCGAAACCGAAGACTATTTAGTGTCAATTCGTCCTTGCGTTCCCGTAGCATTGACTACACAGCCTTCCAGTCAAACTACCAATTGCGGCGGATCTGCTTCCTTTACGGTACAGGCTTCCGGCGACAATCCCACTTACCAATGGCAAGTTCGCACCAGTAGCTCTGCTCCTTGGCAGTTTGTAACCAATGGTGGTGTATACGCTGGTGCTACAACGAATACATTGTCGATTACTGGAGCAACTAGCTCTCTGAATGGTTATCAATACCGCGCTCTTTTCAGCGGGTCTTGTACAGCTACCGATTTCAGTACTATCGCCACGTTGACGGTAAATCCGTTGACCGCACAGGTGAACGTGACGTCAGCCACTATCTGTAACGGCACATCTCAGCAATTACAGATCCTGAATTCTGCCTCAGCCAGCGAAACAGTTACGGTTAACTCCGGTACGATTGCCGTTGTAGTAACAGATAATACACCTGCCGGTGTACTGACTGCTCCGATCACGACCTCTGGTATCCCTGCCAACGCGGTGGTATCTGACATCAGTGTTAGGTTCAACATGACCCATACCTGGGTTGGTGACGTTGATATCAACCTGATCGCGCCAAACGGACAAAATCTAAACCTGGTTGGTTCATTGAACAATGGAACAGGTAGTAACGGAACAGACAACTTTACAAATACCGTGATCAGCAGCACATCTACCACACCAATCAGTGGTGCTGCCGCTCCTCGTACTGGAACCTACGCAGCGGAGAAGCGTGCAGGTTATGGACCTACCGGTAACGAACAAACGGTAACCGACTGGCCGGGATTATTAACCCAGCTTAACGGTAACTGGCGCTTGGCTATGGCTGATTTTGCCGGTGGTGATGAGGGTACCCTGACCAACTGGTCTATTACCATCACCTACACGTCACCCATTCTTGCTTCTGGAACCTGGTCGCCAACAACAGCCCTGTTCACCAATGCTGGATTGACTACCCCTTACACTGGTGGTCCTGCTAATACTGTATATGCTGCACCGACCAGCTCAACCAACTATACGGTAACCGTTCAAACACCAATTTGTACAGCAACACCACTAACGATTCCGATAACTGTTGCCAATCCAATTGGCGCTGTTACACAGCCACAGGCCTCTGAGATCTGCGAAAACGGCAGCACTACGTTCACAGTAGCGGCCGCTTCCGGAAACCCGATCACTTACCAGTGGCAAGAAAGTACCAATGGAGGTGCTACTTACAACAACATCGCCAATGGTGGTGTTTACAGTGGAGCTACGACACCAACACTCACCATTACACGTGCACCGGTGACCATGAATGGAAACCGCTATCGCGTAGTTATGAATGTGGCCGCTTGTAACAACTCGGTAACTTCAAATGCGGTCGAATTGACGGTCAATGCCAATCCTCGTGTAACAGTATCGGCTGCTCCATTTACAGCCCTTTACCCAGGTTTACAAACAGCCGTAACAGCTAATGTTACTCCGGCTGGCGGAACCAATTCCTACGCCTGGACACTCAACGGCGCGCCTATTTCAGTGAACAACCAACGTGTTGTTGCTGACATCGACGGACTCGGTACGTACACCGTAACCGTGACCGATGCGAACGGTTGTGTGGGCGTTTCCACCAACAGTGTAACGATTGTTGACTCACTAAACACAGCCCTGTTCATCTATCCTAATCCGAACAGAGGTCAGTTCCAGGTACGTTTCAACGATCAATTGAACGGTCTGTCTAATCCGCTAAGCGTAGTTATCTATGACGGAAAAGGAGCCCGTGTATACAAGCAAGCATATACCGTCAATACACCATTCGGACGCATGGATGTAGATTTATCCAAGCATGGTAAAGGCGTTTATTTCATCGATTTGATCGATGCCGCCGGAAACCGCCTGCAGTCTGAACGTGTTATTGTTCAGTAAACAACTGGTTTTCAATAGAATAAAAAAGCCCCGATACATCGGGGCTTTTTTATTGTCCCAGTATAATAATACCTGATTCCAGTTGATAAAAAGGGATAGATTAATTACCTTTGCCACCCCGTATAAAAAACCACGGGTACTATCATGTTATCTTTTATTATCAAACAACTAAACGCAGACGAACAGGAGCCCGTTTCCTCTATGGAATCCGGCGATACTGCGACACCAAACGAACCTGTACAAACCGAAACCCCTGTTGCAGCTGCCCCTGTGCAGGTTGTAACCGCTCACGACGATTTCGACTGGAGTCGTGACAAACGAAACGTAGTGGCTTATTCCAAAGAAGAGAAAGCCAAGTACGATGATGTGTATGAAAACACATTCAAGCAAATCACGGATGGCGAAATGATTCAGGCAACCATCGTATCCATGACCAAAACCGACGCGGTTGTAAACATCGGATTCAAAAGTGATGGCTTGATTTCATTGAACGAATTCCGCGACCTTCCGGACGGAGTGCAAGTAGGCGATACTGTAGAGGTTATGGTTGTTGAAAAAGAAGACCGGAACGGAAACCTGCACCTGAGCCGTAAATCAGCTCGAATTGCCCGTGCCTGGGAGCGTATCGTGGAGGTTAACAAAACCGGTGAAATCGTTACTGGTCTTGTTACCAGCAAAACCAAAGGTGGTCTTATCGTGGATGTATTTGGTATGGAGACATTCCTGCCTGGCTCACAGATTGATGTGAAGCCTGTTACCGATTACGATCAATTCGTGGGTAAAACCATGGAATTCAAAGTGGTTAAAATCAATGAAGCCATCAAAAACGCGGTGGTTTCCCATAAAGCCCTTATCGAAAGCGATATCGAAGCACAACGTGCCGAAATCATCGGAAAACTCGAGAAAGGTCAGGTATTGGAAGGAACAATCAAGAATATCACCGACTTTGGTGCATTCCTTGATCTGGGCGGCTTAGACGGACTATTGTACATTACTGATATTTCATGGGGACGAATCAACCATCCTTCTGAGGTACTGAAACTCGACCAGAAATTGAATGTGGTTGTCCTTGACTTCGATGACGACAAGCGCCGCATCAGCCTGGGTCTGAAACAATTGACGCCACATCCGTGGGATACTCTCACCGAATCTCTGAAAGAGGGTGAAGTGATCAAAGGAAAAGTGGTGAACATTGAAGATTATGGCGCATTCCTCGAAATCACCCCGGGTGTGGAAGGACTGGTTCACGTGAGTGAAATTACTTGGTCTAATACACCGATTAATGCCAAAGAATTCTTCAAAATTGGGGACGAGCATGAAGCGAAAGTGGTTACCCTCGATAAGGAAAACCGTAAGATGAGTCTTTCTATCAAACAACTGACCGAAGATCCATGGTCGGTTATTGAAACCCGCTTTCCGGAAAACAGCCGTCACACTGGTGTTGTTAAAAATATCACCCCATACGGTGTGTTTGTTGAACTGGCTCCCGGCATTGGCGGTATGATTCATATCAGCGACCTGAGCTGGCTCAAGCGATTCAATAACCCGAACGAGTACACGAAAGTTGGCCGTGATATCGAAGTCATCATCATGAACATCGATAAAGAAAGCCGCAAACTTCAGCTCGGTCACAAACAAATTGAAGAAGATCCGTGGAATTCACTTGAAACGGTATTTACTATCGGATCAGTGCATGAGGGAACGGTCATCAAGCGTGACGACAAAGGAGCTGTTGTTCAGTTGCCTTATGGTTTGGAAGGTTATGCGCCTGCCCGTCATCTCGCCAAGCAAGATGAAAAAGTGATTGCGGCAGACGAAACCGCTCCATTCATGGTTATCGAATTCGATCGGAACGACAAGCGGATCTTACTCAGTCACACCCGTATCTGGGAGCAAGTGAAAGAAGAAGAAAAGCAGGCTGAATTCCGTGAGCGCAAAGCGGACGAAGAGCAAACCAAGAAAGCCGTGAAGAATATCCAGAGCAAAGTGGAAAAAGCCACCTTGGGTGATCTGGGTGTACTCGCTGGTCTGAAAGCAAAGCTCGATAGTGAAAGCGCCGGCGACGAAGCGCCAAAGGCCGAGTAATGCATACAACCTTCAACAAACCCTATAATCCTCCGGAAACGGAGGATTTTTTTATTCGTTACACGGGAGCCGAAGGGTAACTGCGGTGCCGCCCGTTGGTATATTGGCCCATTGGATGCTGCCGCCAATTTTATGAGCGATTTCCGTGCAGAGAAAAATGCCCAGTCCGGCTCCGTTACTCTGTGTGGAGCCACGCCGGAACATGGTTCCGATTTCCTGTTGATAGTGGTCGGGTATACCCGGACCATTATCGGATATGCGTATGATACAGTTATTGGCTTCTCGTCCGATCTTGACGTTGATTTCCGATTGTCGCTCGTTGGCTGTATGGAACTGCAAAGCGTTTAAAAAAACCTGGCGGAACAGCACATCCAGCCGGTAAACGTCGGTCAGGCAGGTGATGGGATCCGGACAATGGATGAAAAAATCGGTAACTGATTTTCGGGGATGCTGGATATTCATGAAAACATCGGAAATCAAATCACCAATATGGCAGGCGGACCGTTCCGTTGGTCTTCGCAGGTTTTGTGAGAAATAGTGGATGTTTACGAGGATGTTGTCTACCCGTTTTAAGGAGTCGTTGAGCATCGGGTAGAGGGTATCGGCATTGGATGGATGTCTTTTCAGCAAGTCGGTCATGCCCATGGCTGCCAGGATCGGACTTCGAAAATCGTGCGAAAGACTATAGATCACTTCATCCAACTGCTGATTCAATTGTGAGAGTTCACGGTTCTTTTCCTCCTCCAGCCGATTTTTTTCGGCGAGGTTTTTATTCACTTGTTCGAGGGTTTCAAAGGCCCGTGTTTTGACAATTTTGTTGGAGGCGATGGCAGCGAGTGTGTTCAAGATCACAAGATGATCGCTTGTAAAGAAGTTGCAGGCTGCATGCTCGCTATCGATTACGCCGATAGGAATGCCATTATGTAAAATAGGTACGGCGATTTCGGAGAGGCGCGCCTGGTCATCCACAATATAGCGTCTGTCGAGTCGGGTATCCGGAATGATCTCAGCCCGGCCCGAAACAAAAACGGCACCTACAATTCCCTGTCCGGGTTTGATTGTAATGGGGTTATAGATATCCAGATCCACCGGGTTTTTCGGACCGTGCGCCGCCATCTGCACCAGTAAATTGGTTTCCCGATCATGCAGATACACGACACAATCTTCAAAGCCAATTTTGGCAATCACATTTTTGGTAATCTCCCAACAGACCTCCGAGACGGTTTTAGTATTGGTAAGGTTCTGTGTGAATACCTGGATGATATGTAAATAATCCTTCATGGTATAAGCATGGTCCAGAATGTCCAATGATGTATTAAATATACGTCATTCGTTTTTTGTTGACACGTATTTAATCATAACTTACCAGTGTGAAATTGTTTCAAAAGCAGGTTTTCATATCTATACTTTCGTTCTGTGCGTCGGATCTGACGGCCCAGACCCATTTGTCCGTCCTTGAAAATAGTAAACAGTTCAGGGAGTTTGCCGGTCCGCCCCTGGTTGAAAAATACGGTCAGGTGCAGTCGGTGAAAGTGGTGTTTGACCTGTACACCAAAAAAATTTATTATCTCAATCACGGTGAGTATCGGTATCATCACACATTTTGCATGGAGGTATTGAATTTTTCGGACGATCATTATACGTTCAACAAGCGGAATTATGCGGATGACGACTATCGCGATTACCTGCTCGGCAACCTGAATTATTTCGAATCACTGGATCAATATGTACTGGAGATATCGCCTGTTGATCTGATGAAACCGGTATACATCCAGCAACTGTATGAGGCGGTATCCAATAGTTTTTTCAAAAAAGACAAGCTATTATTTTTCATCAATAGTGCCCGCTTATTGGATCAGTCTCCGGAATTAAAAAAACAGATCCCGCTGATTTTTCCCCAAGCTATTTATAAAAACCAAACCTATCAGGCCATCAGCAAAGGCAGTCAAACGGGGATCCTTCGTTTTGTAACCATGGACGAACTGCAGCATGGTTCGTTCACCGGGCAAGAAATTTTAGTGATTCCCGAAGCGCCGGTCATGCTTCCGATGGTGCGCGGGTTTATTGTACAGGCCTTTCAAACGCCGCTAAGCCACATCAGTATACTTGGCCAAAACCGGCGAATACCGGTATGCGCCTACCGGGATGCTTTTACCGACCGAAAACTGCGCAGCTGGGAGGGTAAAAAGATAAAACTGACTGTTACAGCCTCTTCCTTTGATATCGATGCGTATTCGGGTTCGTTGACTGCACCCATTATCCAAGTGCCCAACATTCCGCTTGCTAATTTAGATGTTCAGGAATTGATAGACATGCGGTCAGTTTCCAAACAGTCGCGATCAGCGGTAGGCCAAAAGGCGGTTCAATTCAGTGAACTGGTTTCTCTATCCAAAAAAGCCGGATTTAAAACACCAGAGTCGGCGTTCGCGATTCCTTTTTATTATTATCAACAACATATACGGGTCTCCGGTGCCGAGGCGTTGATTGCTTCGTTTCAAAAAGACAGCTTGGTCCGGTTGCCTGATAGTGCTCGTGTCGCGTTGTTGAAACAAATCCGACAAAAAATCCGCGAGCATCCGGTCGACAGTTCGTTGTTGTTTGCTGTGCGTGAGAAAGTCAAATCGTTGGGAAGTTACCGACGCATGCGGTTCCGCTCATCGACCAACGCCGAGGATGCTACTGGCTTTTCGGGTGCCGGATTATATACCTCCAAAACCGGTGTGGTTGATGATAGTCTTGTTTCGGTAGAAAAAGCCATTCGTTCGGTTTGGGCCAGTTTGTGGTCGGACGCGGCTTTTCAGGAACGAACGTATTTTGGGATTGATCATCAGCAGGTGTATATGGGTATCCTCGTGCATCGTTCCTTTCCGGAAGAGCAAGTCAATGGGGTTGTTATCACCAAAAACCTGTATCGCGATAACTACTATGGTTTTGTGGTAAATGCACAAATCGGAGATCATAGTGTGGTTGATCCGAAACCCGGAGAAACCACGGATCAGTTTATCTGTTATCCGCGTCTTGACGAAGAAATCGATGATGCTCGAAAAACCGTTGATATGATCACCACTTCCAGTCTGACCAATGGAAAACTGGTTATGAGTGAAACGGAAATTCAACGGCTGGCCAATGCCTGCGACCGAATCAAACGTTATTACTATCGGAAAAGCCGCTCCAAACAAACCTACAATCAATTTGGGCTCGATCTCGAATTCAAACTGGAAGGCAAAAACAGAACGTTGTACATCAAACAAGTACGGCCGTATAATGATTAGTGTGATCTGGAGTTTGCTTCCGTTGTGTGAAGCTAATCCGGTTAGGCATCATTTATCTTGCTTCATGTCGTAATGGTCAACGGGCATGGCTACTACACCGGTTGTACGACCTCTCCGTTCCGGCATCGAATCAATCTTGATTGTTGAATCTATTTTTGGAAGCGTATCCATAGCTATATCTCCGGTTGTTATTTCGTTTTTCCCGGAGGGGGATTGACAACCTGTTATGAAGAGAACCATACTCACTAGCACCACCGTAACCCATCGAATCGGTTTCATCCGAATGGACCTCGCCCTCGTTTGAATTTGGAAGAGTGTATCCCGCCAAGTCTTGGGAGTTACCTCCAGTTGCTCGTCGCGAAACCGACCGCAAACCGAAGCGCGGGATGAGGCCAGGAAGGAGAGAATCTCCTGATCAGTCATCGCTGTAAAATCAATCACTGTTTTTTGACAGGCGCCGCAAAACCGGCCTCCCTGATTGGGGGTCATCGCATCCCAGGAGGCATGACAAGGTTGTGGGACACGGGGCTTACTTGCTTTCATCGTTGGTTGTTTAATACCGAAATAGATGAGCCAATACTCGTTATTGCATAACCTAAGCTAAAAAAAATCCGGGATTCCCGGATTTTTTTTCTTTATTAAGAGGGGTATCAAGCGTTCATCTCCGCAAAATAGGCATGAAAATATGGAATGGTTTCGATGCCTGTGTAGTAGTTGGCGATGTC
>CAZZJF010000033.1:0-15854 GCA_964654325.1 uncultured Ferruginibacter sp. | reverse complement strand
ACACTTTCCACCAGTTGTCTGCTCCATCACAAGCACCCCGGAAGGCCGTGGCCGTGAATCCGGATGACAATTTTGGATCGGTGAAGGAAGCACCACTCAGTGCCGGTGATCCCGTGGCCGGATTGAAATCAACCGTATTGTCGTATTTGAAAGGTGCGGTCAAATTGACATCTGCGGCAGCAGCGAGCAACGTATTGCCCCCATTGGCCCGGTTCATATAATTGGTGAATTCAGTTGTATTCCAGCCGGTAGGTGCAGAGGCACTAACGGTATAGCTTAACTGCGAATTGTTACCGGCAATGATATTATTGGCATATACAGCGCGCGGAGTGGCAGCGGTCAGATTGAGGTCAGTAGGCGATCCGGTGCTGGCATCCAGCAGCCAGCCAGTAGGCCATCCCATCACAATGGAATTAAATACACTGATCGAGGAGTTTCGGCGGATATGAAAACCCCGACGATAATTGGAGTTCGCCGTGCTAGTGGTTGTAGGCTTCGGACCAACCAAGGTGAAATTGCTGAAAACCGCACTAGTCTGTGGCGCATTGATGCTGCCACCGGCATCGTTATCACTTTCAAAACCGTTACTGCCGCTGATATCAGCAACCAGACTATCCCGAAAAGCGATACCAAACTGTACTTTTCCGGCAAAGCCGTTATCACTGTCGAAATCATCATCGAGCGCTTTGTATGATATCAGGTGTTTGCAGTTTACTGTTCCGCCAAACCACTCAAAACTGTCGTCGTTGGCATAGGATACCTGTACATGGTCGATAACGGTTTGATTGCCCACGCCGCCCAACGTGAGTCCATTGATTTCCTTATCAGGCAGAAACGCATAACCGGCATATTCGATGCGTACATAGCGCAGGATACCGCTATTGTCGGCCGGGTTGCTGCTCGCACCCAGTCCGTAGAGACCCAGTCCATCGCTGTTATTAATGCCTCCTTCGATTTCACCGATACCAGCCTGACCATTGAAGCTGGCATTGGTGGGCGCATTTCCCAGAATCACCAGGCCGGCCCAGTCACCACGGGTTGGCGTAGACGCTTCCGATGTGAACACGATAGGCTTATCAGGCGTTCCGTCGGCAATGATCTTACAACTGCGCGTAATAATCAGTCCGCCATTACGTCCCTGCTCACCCACAATTTTGGTACCGGGCTCAATAGTTAATACCGCACCATTGGTAACGTACACCAGACCACGGAGCTTATAAACAAAGTCCGCTTTTAGTGTACGATTGGCCGTTATGCGACCCTCCAGGATAGTGTTTTCGTTGGTGTTGTTGTTATTCCCGTTGTTGTTGGACGGACCGTCTACTTCAATTTTACGACAGGCCGAGCCGAGCAGAATGAACGCAATCAGGTAAAGAGAGATTCGTTTCATGGTTTTTTGTTTGATTGATGGTTGACTTTCTTTTTTTATTTTTCAGCTGTTCTTTTTATTCAAAATGGTTAGACAGCTGTATGTTTTATTTTATCGAGTAGCCAAAACTGATGCTGTACGTTGTTCCGTAGTTTCGGGAAATAGCCAGCACATCGGATGAGTTTTTGCGATAAGTACGACTGTTGTCGAGGTCATGATAGAAGTCGGCCTGACGGTTCAGAAGATCGTTGACACTGAGTCTGATTTCCCCTTTTCCTTTCATGATTTTTTTGGAGACCTGTAAATCAATCAACGGACGTGGGTTCTCCCAGATATCTGATACCGCTTCGTTGCCCACAAACAGAATCCGGCGACCGATCTGATTGAATAATAAGGTGGCGGTGAGTCCTTGCTTCTCCAGGTCATACATCAGTCCAACATTCAGCAAATACGGACTTTGTCCTTGCAGTGGCCGATTGATAATACCGGTGGTATCCTTGACATTGCTGTAGATATAGCTGACGTTACCACTCAAAGTGAAATTTTTCAGCACATCGATCATGGTTAGCTTCTTACGGAACTCCAGCTCGGCACCGATAGCCGTAGCCCGCTCTGTGTTGAGGATGTTGAACGTGTTGGTTCCGGGACCGGTTCGATTGAAATAATATTCAATGGGCTTGTCGAAATTTTTGTAGAAAACACCCAGGGTGAACAATTCCCCGGAGCGTGGATAAATCTCATAGCGCAGGTCAAGATTGGTCACCTTGGTACGCTGGGCCGATTTGTTTCCCACGACCTGAGCACCCAGTTCGAAATCGTAAAATGCAAAGGGGCTCAACTCTCTAAATTCAGGACGAATCACCGTTTGTCCAGCCGCCAGACGGATATTGGTTTTGGTATTCAGCTTGTAGGTGAGATTCAGACCGGGCAGAAAATCATTAACGAGGGTATTGACATGACGCGGGTCACTGGCACGAACACTGCCAACCAATTGGTCAAAACTTTCAAAACGCACACCCCAAACCATACGGAATTTTTTGCCCAACGGATTATCAAATTGCAGATAAGCGGCATTCATAATGGTATTGGCTATGTACCGAAATGCATTGCCGCCAATTTCATCGAATTGAATTTGATTTGATGCGGTTCCAAAATTGGATGGTGCGAAAATCTGGTCCGCCGGCAGTTGCTTGATGCTGTTGCTGGAGGTATTGATGAAAAACGGACGGGAGTCGAACAACCGGTCTTTGACCTGAAACAAGTAACCGGCCTTGATCGTGTGTTTATTGCCTTTCCAGTCGAAGGTCTTACTGATATCACCACCGGCATTATAGATGTAATCGTTCAGGAACGCATAGAAAATACTGCCGCTTTTTTGTCCGGCACCCAGTCCGAGCAGTGCATAGTACGGACCGTTGGGATCATTACCATCCTGTGTATAAAACAAACGGCGCTGATCGGGAGTATATTGGTCAAGGATATTGAAACCGGCATACCATTTCAGACGTGTATTCCATTTTGGCAGGATGTGCTCTCCGATCAGCTGGGTGTTGAAAAACGTGTTTTGTTTAAAACTGATTTCTGTAGCGCGCACACGATCGCCGTTATCACCTCCACTGATGATGTAGTCGCGTCCGTCATAACGGTCGATCACAAAATTAGTTGTATTCACATTCAGGATGTTCTTAAACGAGATTTTATGATTGCTGTTCAAGGTAAGCGCAAGATTGGCTAGTCCGCCGGCAAGGATGTCTCGGGCATATTTCCGGTTCTGATAGCTCAGCTCCACATCGCCATTGTTGTTGGCGATAAATGTGTTGGAAAAGGGCGTAGTTCGGTTTGAATTGTTATATGTCAGCGCAAAAACACCCGACAGTTTTTTCCCGAACAGTTTGGTGTTGCCACCTCCATTGATTTGAAAGCTTCGATTCAGCGGAGCCTGTGTTTCCAATGGTTTCCAGGTATTTTTGAAGCTGGCACCATAAGCGGTTTTTTGGGTGCTGTTGAGCTGACTGAACGCATACCGTAAGGGAAGGTTGGCCGGCAATTCACGGGCGCCGTTTTCAACGCCAAGCCAGTCTAAGTTACCACCGGCCGATTGAAAAAAAGTATTGCCGATCGTGTTTGTGTTGAACCCTACGCCCGCCTGGATATTCAGGAATGAAGCCGAAGGCACATCACGCGTTTGCACCTGCACCAATCCACCAGCCCACTCACCCGAGAGCTCCGGAATGAACGTTTTGTTCATCACAATGTTTTCAATCATCGGCGCCGGAAAAATATCGAAGCTGAATGTTTTGCGATCCGGCTCCGTGCTGCTTAACAGAATGCCGTTGAGCATGGCTTGATTATAACGATCGCTTAGTCCCCGAACAACGAGGTATTTCCCTTCCTGCACCGATGTGCCGGGCACGCGCTTTAATACTTCTCCGGTGTTTTTATCCGGGCTCCGACGAATAGCTTCAGCGCTGATCACCTGCGCAACAACCGCTGTGTTTTTTTGTACACTCAGCATCGCATTCACACTCTCTTTTCGAGCGGTGGTTCGTACCTCTACCGCTTGCTCTGTTTTTGGGACATTGTCCAATGTTATGTCGATGATGGTTGATTTATTGGTGCGGGTTTTTACCTCTTCAATCAGTTTAGGCGCGTAGCCCACCGATGAAAAGCGGATTGAAAAAGTTTGGGCGGTATCCAGTGATAGCACGTAATGTCCATCGATATCGGAAGCCGTGCGTTTGCCCGTTTCAACAACCTCCACCGTTACAGCCGATAGTTTATTGCCGGAACGGGAATCGGTAATCCGTCCTTCGAGCTTACCGGTTTGTGCAACACTTATTAATACTGAAAATAGAAAGAATGCAGCTAATAACGATTTAATGGATGTTGATTTCATTGTAAGTATCGAAATGAATACAAAAATGAATTTTATGGTACACTTTCAATGTAAACTGTCCGTTAACGAATTTTTACAAAATTGTTACCAAATTGTTACCAATAGGCCTGATTATAAATATTCATGATAAATTAATCTTAGATAGAGAAACAACGCTTTAAAAAAAACAACTTTCGATGAAAATTGAAAATTTTGAAAGGTCAACATGCACTCGCAAGAGATATCAGCTGGCTGTCATTCAATGCCCGTGTCATGCAAGAGGCAGCTGATAAGAACGTACCATTGAAAGAGCGGATCAAATTCCTCGGTATTTTCTCAAATAATCTCGATGAGTTTTTTCGAGTGCGCGTGGCGGCACTGAAACGAATGATTGAACTTGGCAGTAAAGCGTCAATGCATTTAGAGTATCAACCAGAAAATATATTAAATATTATACAGGATCGCGTAATGAAAATGCAGGATGAATTTTTAGAAGTTTGGCATGCAATACTCACGGAACTACAGCAACAACGAATAAGGATAATAGATGAAAGAAAACTAACAACAAAACAAAAAAACTATATTGAGGTATTCTATGATGAACAGTTAAGAAGCACTCTTGTTCCTTTGATGATCGAAAATCTAAAGGAGTTTCCGGTTTTGAATGACGGATCCATGTATCTGGCTTGCAAATTGGAAAATAGCAAAGACAAAAAAGAAAAGCAGTTTTCATTAATTTCAGTACCTACAAGAAGTTTATCGAGATTCGTTTTACTACCATCTAAAAAAAACACACATACAATTATTTTGCTGGAAGATGTAATTCGTTATTGCCTACCTAAATTATTTGCATTCCTGGGCTTTGATACTTTTTCAGCACACAGCATCAAATTGACAAGAGATGCGGAGATTGACATTGAAAACGACTTAACCCTCTCTTATTTACAGTTAGTTGAAAAAGGGCTCAAAAAACGAAAATGGGGAAAACCGGTTAGGCTTGTTTTCGACAGAGATATCCCTGCCGATTTACTTGCTTATCTCGTACGTCGGCTAAACCTGTCTCATAAAGACAATTTAATGCCCGGAGGAAGGATTCATAATTTCAAAGACTTTATGAAATTCCCTGCCAATGTATTCATTACAAATAAGAAAGCCGAAAAACCATTCATTCATCCAGCTTTTACCGGTTCTAACAATGTGACTGCTCGCGTATTAGAAAAAGACATTTTACTACATTTTCCATATCATTCTTTTGACAGCTTGATTGATTTACTTAGAGAATCAGCTATGGATCCCCTGGTCGAAAGCATTCGTATCACGTGCTACAGATTAGCAGAGCGTTCAAAGATTGTGAATGCACTAATTAATGCATCACGTAACGGTAAAAAGGTTGTGGTTATCATTGAATTGAGAGCCCGTTTCGACGAAGAAGCTAATTTAAATTGGAAACAACAGATGGAAGATGCTGGCATACAGGTTATCACCGGAACACCTACAATGAAAATTCATGCTAAAATCGGACTGATAGAAAAAAGAAATAATGGTAAAATATGCCGGTATGGATTTGTTAGCACCGGAAATCTGAACGAGAATACAGCAAAAACGTATAGCGACCATTGTTTACTTACGGCAAACAAAAAAATCATGCATGAATTAAAACTCGTTTTCAGTGCGCTTGAAAAACCTTCACAATTTGTTCGGCTTATGCCAAAAACAAATTTTTTGTGGGTAAGCCCCAACAATATGCGGGAAAAAATAATTAAGTTGATAAACCAAGAGATGCAACATGCAAGAAAAAAAAGAAAAGCCTCTATAATCGTAAAATTAAATTCACTGACAGACGCAAAACTAATAGACAGGCTGTTTATCGCTGCAAAAAATGGGGTAAAAATTGAAATGGTCATACGTAGCATATGTTCTATGCCACCAATACCTGAAAAATGGAGTTCCAATGTTCGTATTACTAGTATAGTTGATGAATTTCTGGAGCATTCACGGCTCTTATTATTTGAAAACGCTGGCAATAACATTGCTTTTATTTCGTCTGCAGACTGGATGGTTAGGAATTTAGACCATCGTGTCGAAGTTGCCTGCCCTATTATTGACCGAACGCTTGTTTCTGAAATAAAAAATATACTTCTTGCACAATTACGGGATAATGTGAAAGCTCGTTTAATCGACGAAAATCAAATGAATAGTTACGTGATAACAAATACGACAAAAAAAACCAGAGCTCAAAAAGAAACACATCGCTTATTGAAAAAACGGTTGAGCAATAAGGCTCTGTATTTGGACTAAATTGTTTATTATTGACCTAGGTTTAGTTATAATTTATTTTACATGAATTTAGCAACCATTGATGTCGGATCCAACGCGGTTCGGTTATTGATTTCAGCGGTTACTTCGAATGAAGTAAAACAACCAAGTATTCAAAAACTCAATTGGGTGCGTGTTCCGCTGCGTCTGGGTTTTGACGTATTTAATACCGGAACGATTTCGGAAGCCAAACAACAGATTTTGCTCGAAACGATGATGGGATTCAAACACCTGATGCGAGCACATGGTGTCGACCATCACATGGCATGCGCCACGAGCGCAATGCGTGATGCAACCAATGGCGAAGCCGTTTGTACTTATATCCGAAATGAAACCGGCATT
The DNA here is from genome assembly GCA_964654325.1 of uncultured Ferruginibacter sp. GTDB lineage: Bacteria > Bacteroidota > Bacteroidia > Chitinophagales > Chitinophagaceae > Ferruginibacter. The sequence goes on along the minus strand of CAZZJF010000033.1, from coordinate 8,952 downwards.
CAGTTGCAAGTCATCAGCGGTGACATGGAGGCGGATTTGATTTATGAAAATCATATAGCCGAACAACTCGATAAAGCACATGATTATATATACCTGGATGTGGGTGGCGGCAGCACCGAAGTATCTGTTTACAGCAATGCCGTGCTTCATTACAAACGTTCCTTTAACATCGGCACTATCCGAATGCTTACCAAACAAGCAACGGATGCCGAGTGGGATTTCATGAAACAGGAAATTCGACGAGCAACCCGGGGCTGTCATGAGCCCATTTGTATTGGGAGCGGTGGCAATATCAATAAAGCTTACAGCATCAGTAAAAAAAAGGACGGCAAAACCCTGCCACTGGAGTTTTTACGAACATTATACAAAGAGTTGATATCCATAAGCATGGAAGACCGTATGAAACAGTACAACATGCGGGAAGACCGCGCCGATGTGATTATTCCGGCACTGCAGATTTATACCAGTGTAATGCGTTGGGCCGGGTCCGATGAAATTCTTGTCCCCAAGATTGGATTGACAGACGGATTGACTCACCATCTTTGGGAAAATGTTCAGAATAAAAAGGAAAGCAGACTAATTAATTCAGTTTACTAAAATAGGCCCCATACTGTTGTCTGATCCAGCCATACAATGCTTTCTGATCTGCGAGTAATTGACGGGCATAAAGGGGTACAGCATACGCTACATATTCATCCGCCCGTAACTTGTAAAAAATGCGTCCTTTCATAAAACCAATGATTGCTGAACTGCCGTGACTATTTGAGTAATAAATCGGGAGTCCATCGGCGATTCCTTTCTCGCGCTCGGCAATTACAAAATCATCGCCACTGATTTCTTTTTTTGTCTTATTGAACACCAGGTCGAGCAAGGCATTATGCTGACTTTCATCTGTTTCTTTTAAGAGACTTAACACCATTGATCGCTTGTTCTTCTCCTCATCATTCAACAGATAGACTGGTTTAATCATCACCGGTGCATACAAAACCACGTTGACCAGATCACCAACGTGAGGATCCCGTTGATCAGTGCACGCATATTCAACCACCATCAATGGAGCGATACGCACATCATACAACGGAAATGCGGACGCGCTGTTGACAATCTGGTTTTCGAGTTCCCGTTGAAAAAAGGTATATGTTGAATTAAGTCGATAATAGGATTCATATGTAATGTCTTTGTAAGCAGACTCGGACCTGTTCCGGGAAGATTGATTCACTCGCAGCTTATTAAATGTTTTCCTAGATTCTTCCATTTTGCGGTAAATCTCGTTTTTCTCAAAATTGGTTTTTAGTATAGTAACCCGGGTGCGCACATACGACGGATTGTTTTCGTAAAAAAAAGACACGGTTTCGGCGTTCTGGTAAAGGGTCAGGCTATCTTGCGCAGTCGGACAAATTACTTTTTTACCTTGATAATCAATGCATTGGGCATAAGTTAAAGACGCCCAGATCAGGGGTATGACCAGGAGAAGTTTCATGAGGGTGGATTAGATCACCCTATTAACATCAAAATCAATGGATTTAGTATGCGATCAGATAAAAAAAGGAGGCTGATAAACAGCCTCCTTTTTTTTGCTTAGGACATCATATGCATCAGAATTTTACAACTTTTATTGCTTTCTGAATATCTCCTTGTTTTATTTCGAAGAGATATGTGCCTTGTTTCAGATTGTCGCCTATTTGATGCGTGTTGTTTGGAGCAACCATAAACGAACGAATGAAACGGCCTTGCACATCAAGCACACGGACATACACAGGTTCATGCCCTGCTGTAATTACTTGCAAGTTGAAGAAGCTGTTCGATGGATTTGGATAGACTTGAATTTGAACATCAGACAAACCGATTTTGGTATTGGAAGTCATCGGTGACTGAATTTTAGTCGTTTGCGGTGTACAAGAAGTGGTGATTGGAACTCGCAAACGTGCATTGCTCCCAATTCCGCATGCGGATATGTAGGCACAACGAACGGAATCATTGGCAGAAGCCGCCAGACTACTCAAATACCGTACACGAATCACCCGTGAATTTACTGTTCCGGAGTCAATTACATACGTGGAACCTAATGAACCATGCAACGATGTTCCAACGAACGTCCATTGATAACCAGCAGGAAGGGCTGAAGTAGAAGATGTTGCTTCTGATACAGCGTACCGAATAACCCGTCCACCACAAGTAGTATCTACCACTGTAGAGGAAATACCAGATGGTGCAGAAGGAGTCGTGGTAGTGGTCAAGAGATTCGTCAAACGAGCGGAGCGCCATGCTCCATTTCCACAGAATGATGTATAACGAACCCTGACACTGTCGCTATTTAGAGTAGCCGCAACCGGTGATTCAAACTGCACGGTTATAACTCGGCTGTTTACACTGCCCGAATCGATAGTGAATGCACTGACTAATGGACCTCCGCCAAACAATTCCCATTGCCAGCCAGTTCCAGCCACTGTCGTGCTGGAAGCCGTTGACAACGATGGCGCCGCATAACGATATCGGGGCTTTCCACAGATTAATTCCGGAATACGGGTTATGGTTAACGAAGCTGGTGCTGCAGGAGGATTTATTGCAGAAGCGGTATTGGTTAGCTTGGCTGGCCTCCAAGTGCCTGAACCGCATAATGAACTATAACGAACTTTTACACTATCAGAAATATCAGCCGCATTGGGTATCTGGAACTCAACAGTGAAAATCTGACTAGTCAATGATCCCGAATCAATAATATAATTTGAGGAGTTTCCAAGAAGGTTACCCGTGAATTGCCAATCCCATCCTGTAGCAGCACCGGCAGAGGTGGTTGCAGCAACCAAGGCATCTGTTCTGAAACGATATCGGGGTCTTCCGCAATTGATGTCTACAATTTTTGTAATTGTCATGGATGCAGGAGCCGCTGGAGCTGCCAACGCAGGCAACGAATTCTTGAAGCGGGCATAGTTGCTGAACCCACAATCTGAGGTATATCGACAAAGCACACTGTCACTTACCGCTGCCGCTGCATTACTTGGATATAACACAACGATCACACGGGATGACGTCGTTCCTGAATCAATCACGGCGGTGGAACTTAATCCGCTGCCAACCAAACTCCACTCGTAACCGGTAGCCGCTCCAGATGAGCTGGTTGCGGCAGGGGTGGTCGCTACCGAATAGCGTACCTTTCGACCTCCGCACACATTCGATACCAGCGTTGTAGCCGTTATCGATGGAGCCGCTGGAGCTGCTAAAGCAGACAACGAATTCTTGAAGCGGGCATAGTTGCTGAACCCACAATCTGAGGTATATCGACAAAGCACACTGTCACTTACCGCTGCCGCTGCATTACTTGGATATAACACAACGATCACACGGGATGACGTCGTTCCTGAATCAATCACGGCGGTGGAACTTAATCCGCTGCCAACCAAACTCCACTCGTAACCGGTAGCCGCTCCAGATGAGCTGGTTGCGGCAGGGGTGGTCGCTACCGAATAGCGTACCTTTCGACCTCCGCACACATTCGATACCAGCGTTGTAGCCGTAATCGAAGGAGCTGACGGAACAGTCAGGGCAGACAAGGTAATCTTGAGGCGGCCAAAAGCAGAAAGACCACAATTTGAAACATATTGACAACGGACACTGTCATCCACAGCTGCTGCTGCATTACTTGGATAGCGAACAACAATCACACGTGAAGCGGATGTTCCCGAATCGATTACAGCTGTAGAACTCAATCCGTTACCAACAAAACTCCATTCAAAACCAGTAACACCAACAGGGGTAGAAACCGAATAACGCACTTTACGCTGGCCACAAACATTTGTAACAAGATTGGTTGCAGTGATAACCGGAGCGCTTGGCGCTGTGAGCACAATCGTTCTGAAAGCACTGATTGAGCAAGGTGTTACAGAAGCTACACGCAGAGTGTCGCGGGTAAATCCTGGCTGAAATGTAACCGTTATGGCTGTATCATTGGGGCCAACAGGATTAAGGCGGGTTATCGTTGCAAATGAGCCACTCGCAAATGACCAGTTAAACCCTGTTGCGTTGGTAACTTTTCGTATTAAATAGTTTTCACTGGGTGACCCGCACACTTGAGTTGTGGCCGGAATGCTGGGGTCAAATGATTTTTGGATGGCAGTTGGTGAAGAAGCTACAATTTTACTAATAGATAAAGAAAAGCTTCTAACACTCTGTCCGCAAGGAGCAACAGCAAAAACACTGATTGAACCCGATACAAATGCACTGTTGAAAGTAACAGTCAAACTAGTGTCTATCGTTAAGAAGCTATTGGTACCATTACCGCCAACAATAGTTACATTGGCAGGAACTGTCCATAAATACTGACTTGTGTTTGGCAGCTTTCGGGTTCTATAAATAACGGTATCACTTACTGCGTTTCCGTTGAATTTAGAGCACACGTTTGTCAATCCGGTCAATACACTTGGATCGGCAGGTCTAGTAGTTGTAATCGGAAATGACTTTGTTGGTGTTGTGAAACAAGCCCCTTTGGCTGCTACGAATATAGTGTCTCTTGATACAGCCGATGGGAAGTAAACTTCAACCGTGTTTGTCCCCTGACCGGAAGTAATGACTGCGGTATCACGAATAGTCCATAAATAGCTATCGGCATTCGATATAACAGGTGTTGAATAGTTAGTTACATCATCAATGAATAAACAAGCATTTGCGGCACCAGTTATGATTGTTGGCGTAGCAATGGCCGTCTTTACGATCACTCTGGATGAAGCTGCTGAAGTATTTCCACAGTCGTTTTTGGCCACAACCGTTATAGAACCACCGGAAACATACGTTGTTGAAAAACGAACAACCAAGATATTGGTTCCCTGACCCGATACGATAGAAACTCCAGCCGGAACGGTCCACAAATAATTCGTGGCATTAACAACCGGCGAGATGCTATAGGTAAGATCAGTGGTTGAAGTACAACTGATTACGTTGGCTGCACCTTGTATAGCACCAGGCGTACTGACCTCATCACATGGAACTATCAATCCATTGAAAGCAGCATCGGTAAATGCAGCACCGGTTAATGCCAATGAGGAAGGCGCCGGACGATAATCAGGTGATGTGAAATTATAAGGTGTTACCAATACACCACTCGTGGTAGCCAGTGAATCATTCTTGAATAATCCTGTACCTGATCCAAAAATCGAGTCTCTCACTGTCGAAACCGTATTAGGTTCGGTAGCGAACGTACATCCTGCAATCAGGTTGTTTTTGAAACGAGTATTGCCAGACTGTAGATTTGCACGTACAGCTGTTCCATCCATGAACACACCGTAAGGATAGTCCATCAAAATACTATTGAATAAACGCAATCCCGTATTTCTGCGTATCCGGGCAGCTCTTCTGAACTTGAATGTTGAAGGCCAACTGTTATTGGCTTGAACAGTTCCGCGGAACGGACCAATTTCCGTTACGTTGGTGAACAAGGCACGGGTTTGTGGGTTATTGGAAGAACCGGCTGCATCGTTATCAGACTCAAAACCTTCTGAGGTTGAGCCCGATGACTGATCAGAAATATTCGGATCACGAACGCCCAAACAGAATTGTACTGAACCATTATATCCGTTATCTGTATCCCAATGATCATCCAAACAACGGTAAGAGACAAGGTGTGCGCAATTCACTGTACCACCAAACCATTCAAACGCATCGTCATTGATGAACGAACATTGAACATAGTCAATTGTAGTACCACGACCCACTGCACCCAAAGTCAAACCATTGATTTCCTGGTCAGTATTGAAAATATATCCTCCGAACTCAATACGCAAATATTTCAACGAACCTGAGTTGTCGTCATCGTTAGGGGTTGCACCTCCTCCAAATTCAGTAGATGTCGAGGCTGCAATTCCTTCAATATTAGCTACACCACCGGGTCTGTTAAGGGAAGCACGTCCAAGAATGATTACACCGCCCCAATCGCCAACAGCACGTGTGCCCTCCGTTTTACTGGATGTGAATACGATAGGACTGTTCACAGTTCCATTCGCAATCAAGCGGGCATTTTTAGTAATGATCAACGAAGAGTTGGGCACCGTGGCATCACCACGAATCACCGTACCTGCTTCGATTGTCAGCGTTACACCCGATGCCACATAAACCAACCCGGAAATCAAGTAGGTATTGCCTGAAGTCCAAGTGGTATTCGAGGTAATCGTACCACTAACCGTTACCGTTGGAGCAGGATAGACTTTATTTTGTGGATCCCACTCGGTCCAGCCATCTGTCCATTGAATGGATGGTGCGGGCGCGAAGGCACCACGGTAAGTCACTTCTCTGATTGACGAAGCGGCGCTCACGATGATTTTACGATTATTGAAAGCTGCATCAGTGAAATTCACATTGCTTAGGGCTAATGAACCGATTTCTGGTCTGAAGTCAGGACTTAAACTATCATAAGGCGAAATCAGAATACCGGATGTATTCAGCAAGGAGTCGTTTTTAAATTTAGAGCTACTGTACAGAGAATCAAGCACAGTATTAGCAGTTCCTGGCTCAGATGCTCTGAAGCAACCCGCAACAATGTTGTTTTTGAAAACTGTAGTACCGGATTGCAGATTGGCTCGGCAAGCGGTTCCGTCTATAAACACGCCATAAGGATAATCAGTCAGTACGCTGTTGAGCAATTTGATGCCTGAATTTCTGCGGAAACGAGCTGCTCTTCTGAATTTAAAGGTAGTTGGCCATGATGAAAGTGTAGAACCACGGAAAGGACCGATTTCAGTCACATTGCTGAATACACAAGTCGTTTGAGGTGTATTGGATGAACCGGCAGCATCATTATCGGATTCAAATCCTTCTGAAGTAGAACCTGAAGACTGATCAGAAATATTCGGGTCACGAACAGCTAAACAAAACTGTACAGAACCACTGTAACCGTTATCTGTATCCCAGTTGTCATCTAAACATTTGTAAGCAACCAAATGAGATGCGTTGACTGTTCCACCAAACCATTCAAAGGCATCATCATTGATAAAAGAGCATTGTACGAAGTCGATTACTGTATTTCGACCTACTGCACCCAATGTGAGTCCGTTGATTTCCTGATCGGTATTGAAAACATATCCGCCATATTCGATACGAATGTATTTCAAGTTGCCCGAATTATCTTCGTTATCGGGAGACGTGCCTCCACCAAATTCAGTATCCGTAGAAGCGGCAATGCCTTCAATATTCGCAGTTCCACCGGGTCTGTTGAGCGTGCCTTTTCCCAAGATAATCACACCACCCCAATCACCTTTGGCCCTTGAACCTTCGCTTTTGCTGGATGTGAATACAATTGGGTTGGTTGAAGTGCCTACCGCATTGATCTTTGAGCCTTTGGTGATGATTAATGATGAATTCGGAATAGATGCATCTCCACGAATCACTGTACCAGGTTGTATGGTCAATGTAGCACCATTTTTTACATACACTAATCCCTGAATCAGGTAAACATTGTTACTGGTCCAGGTTGTGTTACTGGTAATAGTCGTTGAAACCGTTACCGTTGGTGCACCATAACTGGTATTTTGCGGATCCCAGTTGGTCCAACCGTCTGTCCAAGGGGTAGCAGGCGCCGGCGCAAAGGCTCCCCGGTAATTGACCACTTGGAAGAATGGATTCTGCGCATGTGCAGATGCAATGAGCACCAACATGGCAATGAGTGAATACAATTTTTTCATGTTTGAGTGTATTATCGTTTGTAATGACCACGCAAACTTCACATACTCATATTACCGAATCTAAAAGCAAACATTAAGCAATAATTAAGCAATTGTTATCGGCAATGAAAAAGGCGCGAGCTATACTCACGCCTTTTTCCAATACAGTATTGGACGCTAGAACGAATAGGTCAGTGTTGCAGAGATTACTCTTCCAAAATTTTGAGTGGAGCGAACACCATCTATGGATTTATCGAATTTATTATTGTTGTTGATATCTTCAAAGAAAAACAGTTGCTGGGCGAGCAGATCCTTTACATTCACCCGTAACTCCATATTTTTCTTCGGAAACTGTTTTGAAAATTGAAAATCAATTTGAGTCCGGCCGTTTTCCCATAGATTCGGTTCAATTAAAATGCCATTTTGAAGGGCATCTCCATTGCTCGCTAAAAAAATCCGCTGTCCGTAACGGTTCACCGAAACAGTTGCACTGATATTTTTGGCATCGTTTTGATAGATGAATCCGGCATTCAGCACATAAGGCGACTGTCCCTGAAAAGCACGGCCCTGTTTGTAATAAAAGTTGGCGGTATCAGTAACACGCAAATCAACCTTTGATTGAACAAAACAGAGATTTCCATACAAGGTAAATTGATTGAGTACGGGATGCTCTTCAAAAGGGAGAAGTTGACTTAACAAGGTTCTGAATTCCAGTTCGGCGCCATATACCGTGGCAGAAGGTGTGTTTCTGTAAGTCAATGTACGGTCCTGATTGGTCGCTGAAATCAACTCGATGGGGTCAGTAAACCGTTTGTAAAAACCCGATACAGAAATCAACTGCGATTTACCGGGAAACAGTTCATACCTCAGATCATAATTTTCAATTGATGCGCGGCGGAGAGCGGTATCCCCAAAAATGGCATAACGAATCGTATAGTCCCGAAACAGAAAAGGAGCCAATTCGCGAAACTCCGGACGATTCAATGTTTTGGAGTAACAAAGACGAATATTTTGTTTGGAGGTTGGAGAAAAAACGAAGTTTACTGACGGCAGAACATCAACTTTGGATGTTCGAACCCGAACAGGCGTAAATGCATTGAATGACGCATCGAGTCGTTGCTGAAAATGTTCTACACGTGCACCATAAATTAAACGCCATTTTTTGCCAAATCGCTGATCGGCCATAGCATAGTAACTCAACAAATCAGTACCAGCTGTATACAAATCCCGGATCTCAGTAATATCTCTAATTGTCAATCCCGTTTTCCCATTTGGGCGATTCCCAATATTATATTGGTGGAAAATT
>CAZZJF010000032.1:0-16060 GCA_964654325.1 uncultured Ferruginibacter sp. | reverse complement strand
GAAGTGTTTCATCTCTATATCAAATACATGGGGAAAGAGAAAATCAAAACCAAATATGGAAAATTCCGGGCGATTAAAATAAAGCCACTGCTCGTAAAAGGAACCATATTTGAGGGCGGCGAGAACATGACAGCCTGGGTCAGCGATGATCCGAATCGATTGTTGTTACGAGCCGAGAGTCCGATTTTGGTTGGTAAAATCAAAGTGGATATGATGGGTTATTCCAACCTGCGCTACCCGCTCTCTTCCTTATTAAGTCTGTAAGTTTATAAAAACGATGCCAGGCTATTGCATTCGCCTGCTCGCAGACCCTTTTCTGTTCGTTGCAGCACCGTTGCTTCTATGTGTGGGTCGTGTTGAAAAAACAAGATGTATTGTTGGTCGAATGCCTCTTGCAGAAATGCCGTTTTTTCGTTGAGCGTTTTCAATGGCTGCATGTCGTAAGCCATCACATATGGAATCGGGATATGGGCTGCCGACGGAAGCAGGTCGGCCATGAATACAACCGTTTTATCGCCATATTGAATCATCGGAAGCATCATGCCCTCCGTATGTCCATCAAACATTCGGATGTTGATGTGATTACTGATGACTCCGTTGGTTTCATCGGTGAATCGCAGTTGTCCGTTTTCCTGTATGGGGAGGATGTTTTCTTTTAAAAAAGAGGCCTTCTCGCGGGCGTTCGGTTGGGTGGCTGTTTGCCAGTGTTTCTCATTACTCCAATAAGTCGCGTTTGGAAAAGCGGTTTCCAGTTTGTCGTTCTTTCGGATAATACTCCCCCCACAATGGTCGAAATGCAGATGGGTGAGGACTACGTCGGTGATATCGGTGACGTCGAAACCGTGTGCATGCAATGATGTATTTAAACTGGCTTCGCCATGCAGGTGATAGTGACTGAAAAAACGCTCGTCTTGTTTATCGCCGATACCGTTGTCGATTAGAATCAGCCGGTCACCATCTTCAATGAGTATACTTCGCATGGCCCAGGTACATAGATTATTTTCATCAGCCGGGTTTAACCGGTGCCAGATGGATTTGGGTACTACGCCAAACATGGCACCACCGTCCAATTTGAAGAAACCGGTGTCAATCGTATGCAATTTCATAAGTGTAAGCTATGTTTAGATTGTCTTCTAAGAAAAAGAAGTGCCAGCAATCCGACGGCAAAAAAACTAATTAGAGCCAGTACCGCATTTCGTTGAGATCCCGTGAATTCTGTAATGTACCCAAAACTGAACATGCCAATGACAATAGCAATTTTTTCAGTGACGTCAAAAAAAGAAAAGAATGATGTGGTATCACGCGTTTCGGGCATGAGTTTACTGTATGTGCTTCGGCTGAGGCTCTGGATACCGCCCATTACAAAACCAACAAAACATGCCAAAATGTAAAAAGCCGTTGTGTGGCCTGTTGGAAGTAAATATCCACCGATACAAAGCAGAATCCATACCACCACGCAGCCGATCAGGGTGTTGATGTTCCCGATTTTTTCTGACAATCTGGAAATGGATAGCGCGCCCGGAATGGCAATTAGCTGAATGATCAAAATAGCAATGATCAGGTTTGTAGTTGGAATCTGCAGTTCACTCTTGCCATACAGGGTAGCCGCTAACATGACGGTTTGTACGCCCATGTTATAAAAAAAGAAAGCTATTAAAAAGGTGTTGAGTTTTGGCAGCTGTTTTAATTGTCTCCAAACATTCATCAACTCCCTGTAACCGCCCATAACAGCATTTTTTTGATTGGATTGGAAGCTGGGTTTTCCGGCCGGCAATCTTGAGAGGGCCAACTGTCCAAACCCCCACCACCAGATGCCTACCAGTAAAAAACAGATTTGGGAGGCCTTTCCGGTTGTTATAGAAAATAATTCCGGTTTGAGTACCAGCACAAAACAAATGATCTGAAGCAGCACACTGCCGATATAACCCATCATAAACCCACGGGCGCTCACCCGATCTCGGTCTTCCGGAGCGGCTATTTCCGGCAGGTAAGAATTGTAGAATACCAAACTGCTCCAAAAGCCAACACAGGCAATGACCATGCACATTAACCCGTAGAATAGATTAGATTCATTATAAAAATACAGCGCTCCGCAACCGATGCTGCCTATTGTACAGAAAGTAAATAGAAATCGCTTTTTATTGCCCTTATAATCGGCGATTGAAGAAAGTAATGGACTCATCAGCGCAACAATAATGAAGGCAAAGGCAAGCGTATAATTGTAAAGAGATGTGTTGATGAATGTTCTGTCAAATAACGTTACCGTATCCGTTGTGGCATCATTACCATCACCTGTCATAGCTTCAAAATAGGCCGGGAAAATGGTAGATGTAATGACTAAATTATAAACCGAATTGGCCCAGTCATACATGGCCCATCCGTTAATTATTTTTTTGGCCGATTTGTCCATGATGGCAATTAAACAATGAAAATAGGGTATTCAACTGAAAAACAGTTAATACGCTACTTATCGGATGATATCCGTTGCCAAAAGGATCAGAAGTATAAGACCGATGATAATACGGTACCAACCCCATACTTTAAATCCGTAACGGTTGAGAAATGAAATGAAAAAACGGATAGCGAGGATGGCCACCCCAAACGCGATCAGGTTACCCACAAGAAAAATCTGAATATGTTCCTGATTTTGCAGGATTAAATCAATGCCGGTGATCGATGTGGTTGATTCGGCATTCCCCCAGTTTTTTAAAAAAAGCGTATAGAAGGTTGCCGCAAACATGGTTGGCACCGCAAGGAAAAAGGAAAATTCGGCGGCGGTTTTTCGATTCATGCGAAGACTCATGCCACCGATGATTGTTGCCGCACTGCGACTAAGACCGGGTAGTATGATCGCCAAACACTGAAACAAGCCTACTTTAAATGCCGTCGGCAGGGTCAACTCTTCTTCGTTTTGAATCCGGGGGTGTTGAAAATACCGGTCAATGAATAAGAAAACAAGTCCACCCAGAATCATAACGCTGGCAATGAAAAGCGGCTTTTCGAGCAGGGATTCAATTTTTTCATTCAATAAAAAACCAAAAAGGAGGGCTGGTAAGGTTGCTACAATCAATTTGGCGTAAAACTGCCATTTTTTAAACGCGAAAAATTTTTTGTAATAAATCACGACTACCGAAAGAATGGCACCCAATTGGATAGCAATCGTGAAGATTTTGGTGAAGTCGTCTTGTTGATTCAGTCCTAAAAAAGTCTCCGTAATGCGCATGTGCGCCGTGGAGGATATCGGTAGAAACTCAGTGAGCCCTTCTACGGTGGCGATAATGATCGATTCGATCAAATTCATAAAGAAGGGAGATATGGAAGATTAGACCAATCCGGTTTCGTCTCCGGCCGGCTTTTGGGTTTTAGGTTTGGACATGATGGCCACAATCTCAATAACAAATCCAAGGATGATCAGGATAGGAGCCAGGGTAATACGGGTGAAGCTGTAAATCTCTTCCTCATTGAAAACACGAGGGTCCTCACTTTTGCCGCCTGCCATCAAGGTGAATCCGGCAAATAACATTGCTAATCCGGCCGCCATCAGGATATAATTATTTTTGGCAAATAATGGATCCTTGGCCGGAGCAGCCGGCTTTTTTCCTTGTACAGTTACCTTAGCCATAGATAGAATATTGATTAATAAAGGTCGTCGAGTTTGAGTTTTAAATATTTGAGGACAGACCGGTACGTACTCGTTACCGAAATGAACATGCCCAAAAGTAAAATAATAAAGAACATCATGTAGAGCCCCTGGGCATCATGTAAGATTTTAAAACTGGGTATAAACGCTTCAATCAGCGAGATGGATCCACGAATGGCCAAAATAGCCAATATCGACGCGATGATCCCGTTGATAAAAGCCCGCTGTAAAATAGGCTTGGTGATGAACCAGCGCGTGGCACCAACCATCTGCATGGTTTTGATCAGGAATCGATTGCTGTACATCGCCAGTCGGATGGTATTATCAATTGAGAAAATCACCAGGATCGTCAAAATGATTGTAACCACCAGGAAAATCAAACCAGCTGTTTTTACATAAGAACTAACCTTGGTAACCGTTTGGGTTGGAAATTTAACTTCTGAAATGATCCCCGGAAACCGAGTCTGAATATCGTTGGACAATACATTTAAACTGTCTTCATTCACAAATGCCGCTTTCACATAAAAGTCGATACTTTCCGGTAACGGATTGTTTTTCAGGAATTGCTTCCAGGTCGTATCGTTTTCCGCGTTCCATCGGGCAATCGCTTTTTCTTTGGTCACGTACTCGACCGTATCGCCCGACTTCAGGTAGGATTGCGTTTGTACGAACTGAATCAGGCTGTCTATTTTCTTTTTGGGCGCCTCCCGGTTAAGATAAGCATGCACTTGAATATTTTCTTTGAAATAATCGCCGGTTTTGCGCAGATTCAGGAAAAACCAGCCAACGATGCCAAACAGAAACAAAACGAGGGCAATGCCGATGATGGCATACCCATAAGATGGTTTGCTTCGTTTGATGGATGATTTTCCTGCCTGTGCCATGCGTTTTGATTTTCAGCGTTATCAGTGATCGTGGTTGCCTTGCGAAATTACATGTTTTCAGGGCTTTGTGTTACTTTTGCAGTCCGAAAACGTGTGGGGCAAATATATCTTTTTTGGTTGGCAATGTCCTGTTAAAATACGGTTTTTCGGATTCATTCGGGTCATAACACGTAAAGACACATGGAATATAACATTGGTGTAATTGAATCGAAGTGGAAATCCCGCTGGTCTGAAATGGGCATCTATCAGGTGAGTCATCAGGCCGGCAAACCAAAATGGTATGTACTGGATATGTTTCCGTATCCAAGTGGTGCCGGGTTGCATGTGGGCCATCCGCTGGGTTATATTGCCGGTGATATCTACAGCCGATACAAACGCCTGAAGGGATTTAACGTTTTGCATCCCATGGGTTTTGACAGCTTTGGCCTCCCGGCCGAACAATATGCCATCGAAACCGGTCAGCATCCAGCCAACACAACCCAAAAAAACATCGCAACCTTCAAAAAGCAGTTGGATAAAATCGGATTCTGCTACGACTGGTCACGGGAGGTGATTACCAGCGAGCCGACCTACTATCGTTGGACGCAGTATCTCTTTTTGAAGCTATTTACTGCCTGGTATAACCCAGTCACTCAGAAGGCCGAATCCATACACTCACTCATTCATACTTTTGAGCAGGAAGGATATGCCGATCCGCATGGGCGGGTCGGTCAACCATTCACAAAAAATGATTGGGGCAACTTCACAACCCAACACAAAGAAGATATTTTGATGCGCTTCCGGTTGGCCTATTCGGCGGAAGGTGAGGTAAACTGGTGTGAGGCATTGGGCACGGTGCTTGCCAATGATGAGGTGGTCAACGGCGTGAGTGAGCGCGGCGGCCATCCCGTAGTTCGAAAAAAAATGCGCCAGTGGTTTTTACGCATTACGGATTATGCCGACCGGCTTCTCGAAGGACTGAACCGCGTCGATTTTTCTGAATCGATGAAAGAGATGCAGCGAAACTGGATTGGACGGAGTGAAGGCGCTGAGATTGAATTTGCGATTGACGGGAAGTCTTCGGCCGTCAACGTGTTTACAACCAGACCGGATACCATCTTTGGTGTTGATTTTTTGGTGCTCGCCCCGGAGCATCCCCTTGTTCCCGAAATCACCCATCCGGATGAGCAAGCGAATGTCGATGAATACCTGCAATACGTCAATCGACGTAGTGACCGTGAACGCATGGCCGAATCCAAAAAAGTGACCGGTTGTTTTACCGGTGCTTACGCCATTCATCCGTTTACCGGAAAAAAAATACCGGTTTGGATAGCCGAATATGTGTTGGCCGGCTACGGTACCGGTGCCATTATGGCTGTTCCTTGCGGAGATCAACGCGATTTCTTGTTCGCTACCCATTTCAAAATTCCGATAACCAATATTTTGGGCGATGTCTTTACCGGGGAGGCAGCCAATCCTTCGAAAGAGGTTGTTTTACAAAACGCTGATTTTCTGACCGGGCAAAAAATGGCTGAAGCCATTGAACTTGCCATTCAAAAAATCGAAACCGGTGGGTTTGGCAAACGAAAAGTGCAATATAAAATTCATGATGCCGGGTTTAGCCGCCAGCGATACTGGGGTGAACCCTTTCCGATTCGCTGGGAGAACGGTGTGCCGGTTCCATTGACAGAAGAGGAACTGCCGCTGTTACTTCCTCATGTTGAAAAATATGGTCCGGGTCCGAACGGACAAGGACCTCTTGCCAATCTGGACAGCTGGACACAAGCCGGTTATGAAACATCCACGATGCCGGGCTTTGCCGGCTCTTCCTGGTATTTTCTCCGGTACATGGATCCCTCGAATACAACTACTTTTTGTGACCGAACCATCAGTGATTACTGGAATGCGGTTGATGTATACATCGGTGGAACGGAGCATGCCGTGGGACACCTGCTGTACAGCCGGATGTGGACCAAAGTTTTTTACGATCTGGATTTGATCGGCTTTGATGAACCATTCAAACGACTCATCAATCAGGGGATGATTCAGGGGAGCAGCCGGTTTGTTTACCGCATACGAAATACACAAATATTTGTTTCGCATGGATTGATCGCAGACCACGAAACAGATCCCATTCACGTGGATGTGCAGCTGGTTGACGGACTGGAACTCGACATCGAAGCGTTCCGTTCCTGGAAGCCGGAGTTTGCTCAGGCCGAATTCCTGTTGGAAAACGGAAAATACATCTGTGGACAGGAGGTGGAGAAAATGTCCAAATCCAAATTCAATACGGTAAACCCGGATGACCTGGTTGAAAAATACGGCGCTGATACATTCCGCATGTACGAGATGTTTTTGGGCCCCATTGAACAAAGCAAGCCCTGGGATACCAAGGGTATCGAAGGCGTGCACCGGTTTCTCAAAAAACTCTGGCGATTGTTTTTTCAGGAAAACCAGGGCGCTGTGTGGACGAACGAAATACCCACGCCCGACGAATGGAAAATCCTGCATCGAACCATTCAAAAAGTGGATCAGGATACGGACAATTTTCATTTCAATACCGCCGTTAGCGCATTTATGGTCTGCGTGAATGATTTAACCGCTGCGAATTGTCATAAAAAGGCCATTTTGGAACAGCTCCTGATCCTGCTCGCACCCTATGCCCCGCATATTGCCGAAGAGCTTTGGGAGGTACTTGGTAATTCGTTTACAATCCTGGATGCGCCTTACCCGGTAGCCGATACGGCTTTGCTCATCGAAACGGAAAAATCCATTCCGGTATCTATCAACGGGAAGACCCGAACGACGCAGTTGATTGCCCTGGATGCCACGCAGCAAGGCGTTGAACAACTGATACTCGCCAACCCGGTGGTTCAGAAGTGGCTGGAGGGAAAAACGCCTAAAAAGATCATTTACGTCAAAGGTAAAATGGTGAATGTGGTAGTCTGATTGTCGGCCGGTTCCGGCCCTGAACTTTTTTATTTTTGCTTTGTTTACTTTCTATCGCCTTTTTTGGTTAAACTTTTAATACTTTTATTAAAACACCGGTATGGAAATAACGCCTGGTCCTTTGTTAAAGGCCATCGATTCGCCCGCAGATCTGAAAAAACTCTCTAAGAAGAAAATGCTTCAGGTTTGCGACGAGCTGCGCCAATACATCGTGGATGTGGTCAGTGTACATGGCGGACATTTCGGCGCCAGTTTGGGCGTTGTTGAACTATCGGTTGCCTTACATTACGTATTTAATACACCCTACGATCAGCTGGTATGGGATGTGGGTCATCAGGCCTACGGACATAAGATTCTGACCGGTCGGCGCGATCAATTCCCCACCAACCGTAAATACAACGGATTAAGCGGCTTTCCCAAACGAAGCGAAAGCGAGTATGATACGTTTGGCGTAGGGCACTCATCGACCTCCATTTCGGCGGCCCTGGGTATGGCAATGGCTTCGCATTACAAAGGGGAAACGGATCGGCAGCACATCGCTGTCATTGGCGACGGCGCGATGACGGCCGGACTGGCCTTCGAGGCCCTGAATCATGCTGGCATCGAAAAAAGTAATGTGCTGATTATCTTGAATGACAACTGCATGAGTATTGATCCGAATGTGGGTGCATTGAAAGAATACCTGACGGATATTACCACATCGCATACCTATAACGACCTCCGTGACAATGTTTGGAAGCTACTCGGAAAATTACCGGTTGGCAAGAATTTTTCCAGAGAGATGGCCTCCAAGCTGGAAGCCAGTGTCAAGGGGATTGTCAGTAAAAGCAGCAACCTCTTCGAAGCATTACAGCTGCGGTATTTCGGCCCGATCGACGGGCATAACGTGCTCAAACTCATCGACACACTGTCCGACTTGCGCGATATACCCGGTCCAAAACTGCTGCACATCAAAACCGTAAAGGGCAAAGGGTATGCCTTGGCAGAACTCGATCAAACCAAATGGCACGCGCCCGGCCTGTTTGATAAGGTTACCGGAGAAATATTGAAGAAAACATCCAACATTCCAACCCCACCTAAATACCAGGATGTATTCGGACACACCATCATTGAGTTGGCGGAGCAAAACAAAAAAATCATCGGGATTACACCCGCTATGCCCAGTGGCAGTTCATTGAAGTTCATGATGGAAAAAATGCCTGACCGTGCATTCGACGTAGGCATCTGTGAACAGCATGCGGTTACCCTTAGCGCGGGATTGGCTACGCAAGGACTTCGGGTGTTTTGTAATATCTACTCTTCATTCATGCAGCGAGCTTACGATATGGTGATACATGATGTAGCCATTCAAAAATTGCCCGTTATTTTCTGTTTGGACCGGGCCGGTTTGGTTGGCGATGACGGACCAACCCACCATGGTTGCTATGATATCGCGTACATGCGTTGTGTGCCGAACCTGATTGTCAGCGCACCGATGAATGAAGAAGAGCTCCGCAACCTCATGTATACCGCCCAGCTCGACGAAAACCAGCTGCCGTTTGTCATTCGTTATCCAAGAGGCGAGGGGGTGATGGTCGATTGGCGCAAACCGCTTAAAGCCATTGAGATTGGAAAAGGACGAAAATTAAAAGACGGACAAGAGATTGCCATACTCAGTTTTGGACACCCCGGCAATTTTGCTGCACAGGCGATTCGGGATGTTCGGGAAGAGGGCATCAACCCGGCGCACTATGATATCCGGTTCGTGAAGCCGCTCGATGAGGCGCTCTTACATGAGGTATTCCAACAGTACTCCAAAATCATAACCGTAGAGGACGGAACCGTGGTAGGTGGATTTGGATCCGCTATCCTGGAGTTCATGAATGCACATAACTATCATGCAAAGGTTGAAATCCTGGGTATTCCGGATCGCTTGGTGGAACACGGCACACCCAAACAACTGTACGAGGAGATTGGCATTGATGCTAATGCCATCGCCGCCTGCTTGCGTCAGTTACAGGCTGAAACGGTTACGGCATAAAAAAATTTAGGGTTTCTAGGCAGAATATGGGTTATGGTTTCTCCGCACGTAGATTAAGTAGCAGCCATTTTTATCTCCACCAAATGCTGCCATTTGATTCAGTCCATTTTTTTTCTTTTTCCAAAATCAATTTCGACTCCTCTGTTAATCCATTCTTGAAAGGGTCGTCATCATAAGAAGAGAAGTATTTATTTAATACGTAATACTTCCCATTTTCTTTGACAACATATTCTGACGCCCTGATAATATCTCCTCCAACGCTGTAGCTATACAACACTAATTCATATTTGGTTTTTGGAATGGAAATCTGTTCATCAATTTTAAACGATTTCAGAATATTATCTTTATTAAGTAGCAACATGTGATTATAATAAAATCCGTTAGAATGCTTGATGTCTTCTAATGAGTTTTCCATTCCTTGTTTTAATAGTTCAATCGTTGAAGATTTTGGTTCAAAAACAGGCTTAGATTCAGCAGATTGGTCTTGTTTGCATGAAATCAGAAATGCTGAAATGACAACGGTAAGCAGGATTTTTTTTATCATCGTGTTATAATTTACTATTGGAAACAATTAAAAGGGTAAGGGTTTATTGTTGGTGGGTTAGTTAAACGGAATGATTGAGATTATGAATAAACAAATTCAAAGTGAGTCGACGTAATTAGAAGTCCAAACCTAGCGATAAATAATGGATGGCCCGATCGCTGAAAAAGCCGGTCATTGGCCAACCAACATCGTACCGTACGAAATACCCGAGCAACGTGCTGCGCGCGCCAAAACCATATCCACCCAGGAATGGTCCAACACCTTTTGTCTTTACGCGAACAGTAACAGCACCGGTTGTGTAGGTTTCTTCCGGACGATTGATATTCCTGAGTTTGCCGTTCCAAGCCGTGCCCAGATCAATGAATTGCGTCAGTTGCAAATCACGTAAAAAGGCATTATTTACAGTCTTGTCAAACAGGGTCGACATGACCGGCATGCGGATCTCACTGTTAATGACTACTGCATTGTTTCCATTACTGGCATTTTGGATGTATCCACGCAGGTTTACGGCCAGGCTTTGAAAGGCATAGGTTTGATCATCGGCCGGGCGGTTGGCGGTAGTGAAATAACGTTCCCGATTACTACCGGGAACAGTATTGTTGCCGAGCATAATCCAACCGTCCACACCACCGAGGTAGTAGATGAACTTCTGACTGCCCCAGCTGAAATCACCGGCTCCACGTACGGCCCAGGTTACATTCTTGAATAGCGGATAGTAGTGGCGAACATCAAAGCCAACATTGAAGGTTGCCGGTCTTCTCGTTAGAGACGAGTCATATTTACTGACCTGCAGATTCCAGTCGATGAACGCTTTGTAACGGAGACCATGCAGGATGTTGGTTGATTTTTTCAAACAATTGTCGTACACATATTCCAGGTGACTAACGGCGTATTGTGTACGCTGTGGAGCCGCTTTTGAACTCGGCTCATCCACATTTAATACAACCAGGTTGTCAGACCGTAAACCGGTGGTTACCCGAATGCTTTTGGTTTCATCAAACGGGAATGCTGCGTTTACCTGATAGATGTTGGTGAACAGCTTGGCCGGATAGATATCGGAACCCAGTATGCCGCCGGTGGCACCGGTGCCAATCGCATTTCGGTAATACGTGGCACCCCAATCGATGCGTCTGCGTGCATTTTGGAAACTGACCAGCCATTCATTGTCTTTCAAATTGGTGCCGATTTTAAATCCACCGATAATGCGGAAGTCCTCCATCAGATCAGAGGCACCCAGTGTAATCAACCCATTCAGCGGTGTATTGCTGCTCAGCATGATCGGACCGGACCCTCCGCCATATGGCTGAAAGCGGTTGAATAAAACCGTGGTATTGAAACCAACCGATCCGAAGTCGGTTGAAAATTTAACCGGTTTATAACGGTAGCGTTTGGCATACGTTAGTACCGATTGGTTGCGGATGATTTGACCGGCAGTCAATTGTCCAATACCTGTTTTGGCTGTGTCGTCTTCAAAATCATGTTGAAACGCATCTACAACAGCGGGATCCGGTTTAACTATGCCGCCCGGATTCGCAACGGTTGTTCGTCGGCTCTCCAATTGAATTTGTTTACCGTACGTGGTTGGCGGAGTGTTGATGTTTCGTTTGGTGAGAACTTGTTCATCAACTTTTAGTTTGAACAGAATTTTTTCGTCGCTTTGACGGGTTACTTCACTGCAGAGACGGGCGTCTCCGGCCGTGCGTGTTTCCGCGAGTGAACTGGGATAGTTCGTGATGGGGAAGGAATAGGCTGAATCCTGTGAGATGGAAACGATTGCGGTTGAGTCGGGTTCAGTCGTTTGATACACCTGTAAAAGACTGTCAAATTCAGCTTTTGTTGGGTTACGAAACAGTTCTCCGTTGAAGGTGTAGATGGTATCAGGTTCTAACTTCCGGGTCGTAAAAAATCCGGCATATCGATTGCCGATACCATTTTCATCGGCCACAAACGTAAAGTGATTGTTGTTATACTGTGCCGGAAAGCGGGCATTGCCGTATTTCAGATTGGTGAGTTGGGTGATCTGGTTGATGGAGGCATCGGCCCCGAAATTGGTAACCATGAACACATTAAACCGACTTTTTCCGGGTAAAACCGTATCGCCATCGGGTGCACCAACCGCGGGCCTGTTGCTGGCAAACAGGATGCCCGTTTTACTGGGAAAGGAAACAAAGGTAGGATCAAGATCATCATACACATCGTTCGTAATTTGGGTGATGGTCTCTTTTTCGATATCAAAACTGTAAATATCTGAATGGCCGTTTTTTACAGCTGAAAGCAATAAGGTTCGATTGTTCATCATATAGTTCATGTCCTGAATCTGATCGAACTTTTTGGTAAGATCGATTTCGAACTGCTTTTTCTGATTCATGGCATCGTAAATCAACAGCAACAGTTTTCCTTTGTGGGCATAGATGACCGAAAATTTAGTCCCTTTGGGATCCCAGGCAATCAGGGGATAGTTGGGATGGATTTCATTTTCATAGGACCGGATTCCGAATTTAATGATTGTTTTGTTGGTATAGTCCTGATTGAAAATGACCCGTACAATGCCTTTTTTAAATTGGGTGACTACGTATGAGTTGTCTTTCAGGTTCGGATTGACATTGAAACGGGTATAATTGATCCGCGGTGAAATATCAAAGCTTTCGATGTTGCTTCCTTTGGGGTAAGCGCTTCGTTTGGCTATATCCTGGTAATATTTCTCCTGCTGATACTCCATGAATTCGGCCATCAGACCTTTCATGTTCTTCTGGGTGATTTGAAGGCAGGCTTTATTGATATTCTTGTATGTACGGCACAGGTACATAAAATAGGTGGTATTCTCTTTCTTGTATTTTTCATCGAGATAATACCAAAATGCATGACCGGCCAGCTTAGGTTGTGCGGCACAGAACTTGGTGAACTTGGTGTAGTTGTCGCTCAGCATTTCGCTTTTCAAGGCATCATCGAGTTCGGTGCTCCATCGCTGGGCAACGTAGGCAATGTATCCTTCGGTAAACCATTCGGGGAGGTCAAGCAGCGACTGATTGCTCGCTACTTCACCCAAATCATCGCCAAAGAGCATGTTCTGTACGATCACACGGGCAATACCCTGCCGTATCTGCGTTTTCAAGTGTTCGTGATTGCCATTGAAATAAACCAGCATTTTGTTGTTTACCAGTTTGGTTGTGCCCCCCGTGTTGATCACGTCGGTTTGTAACCCGATATTGGTTTGCTGAAATTCGGTGTAGTTGTTGTAGACGACGATATTGACGCGGCGCTGCAGTCCATACTCGGTCTGGGTTTCAATCTGTGGCAGCTCTTCTTCGGCCGTTTGGAGCACGAACTTACCCAGGGATTCACCTTGTTGACTGAAGTACACATTGAAATTATCCGTTTGGAAGTATTCCCATTGAAAGGTTTTATATTGTACCCTGTTTCGGCCAAAGGTTACTGAATTTACCTGCGCATGTGAGAAACAGGTAAATAACATGGCCAGTAAAAAAAACGGGAGTGTCAGTCGCATACGAGGAATTTGATTCAGGCGGTTGATTTGCACGTATAAAATTACTGGATATGGACTAATCCGAGAAAACTAAATCCATTAAGATGATTACTGTCAAGTCGTTTGTTTTTGGGCCTTTTCAAGAAAACACGTATCTACTGATCAATGAGAACAAGGAGGTTATAATCGTCGACCCCGGATTTTATGAGCCACATGAACAGGCGCTATTCGATGAATACATACAGGAGCATGGATTAAAGCCTGTTTTGTTATTGAACACACACTGTCACCTGGATCATGTTTTCGGTAATGCACATATTCATCGGACCTATGATTTGCAGCCTTGTCTGCATCCGTTGGAAAAACCGGTATTAGATCATGGGCCGGCAGTTGGATTGATGTATAACCTGCCTTTTGAAGGGTATATGGGCGACGTTCAGCCGCTCGAGCATGGTCAAACCCTGTTATTTGGAAATGATTCCTTCGAGGTGCTGTTTGTTCCGGGTCACAGTCCGGGGCATGTCTGTTTTTATCATACCAAACAGCGTTTCCTCATTGCGGGAGATACGTTGTTTCATCGAAGTATTGGTCGAACGGATTTGCCTGGTGGTAATCATGCCGATCTCCTCCGGTCTATCCGGGAGGTCTTATTTGCATTACCCGACGAGGTTGTTGTTCACAGCGGACATGGCCCGGTCACCACGATTGGGGAAGAGAAGCAAGAGAATCCGTTTTTACAGTAAACGATCAACGGGTTATATGTCCCGCGGCGGCTCGTTGCAGTCGGTCGTTGATGGCTTTTCCCACCCCCGAATCCGGCATACGTTCCAGAATCAGGATATCCAGTGCCATGGCATCCAGTTCATGCAGGTATGCATAGAGATGGGTCGCTGCTTCTTCTGTTTTTCCGCTTGTTGAAAGCACTTTGCCAACGACACCCGCAACTTCCGGAGGAGGTGTTTGAAACATCAGGCAGCCGATTCGGTGGCCGGCATATTGTTGAACTAGTTCGTTGACGTTGTTGGTTAAAATTGCTTTTGTCTGTGGCGCATAGTGTTGATCCAGCATGCCCGGAGCAATTGGTTCGCTGTCTTTTTTTTCATGAGTTACGACATCATCCGAAAAGGCTCGTAACGCATCTTCTGTAATGGTACCCTTCCGGTAGATGGTGATTTGATTGCCGACGACGCCAATGATGGTTGATTCGATACCGGTCTGACAGGGGCCACCGTCCAGAATAACAGAAAGTTGATTTCCAAAATAAGCATCGACGTGTTCAGCCTTGGTAGGACTGATACGCCCGAATGGATTGGCACTGGGTGCCGCCAATGGAAATGGAATGCTGCGTAACAGGTCAAGGGTCATCGGATGATCGGGCATACGAATGGCGACCATTGGTTTTCCTGCGGTGATTCGGTCTGGAATGGTATCTTTTTTCGGCAACAACAGGGTGAGGGGGCCGGGCCAAAACCGGGCGGCGAGTTTGGCAGCCAGCGGTGGTACGTTCTTGACCAGGCCTTCTAAATCTTCCTGTCGCCCAATATGAACAATCAGGGGATTGAACGGAGGTCTGTTTTTCAGCGAGAATATCCGGTCAACGGCATCCGCATTGAAAATATTAGCTGCCAGTCCGTAGACGGTTTCGGTTGGAATAGCCACCAGGCCTCCCTCAGTCAACACGGAGGCAGCCCATGAAATGTTGTTGCTGATCATTGGAAATTCTAACGCATAAAGGTAAAAAGGAATACGCTTACAAAGCGCTGTGATGGAAGCCAACGGTTTAATAAATGACAACTGGATGTAACTAAGATGCGTTGATGTGTCGCGAGCCATTTTTTTGTAAATTCAGAAAAAATCCTAATTTCACTTTGTTGTTTTTTTTATATCTACTCAATTTATACACCATGAGACAGCTCCTTGCACTTGTTGTTTTACTTACGTCGATGATTTTTTTGAATTCCTGTAAAAGAGGATGTACCGATTCAAAAGCCCTGAATTACGATGTTTCAGCGGATAAAAGTGATGAGAGTTGCCGTTATTCGACTGCTACCTTTTATGCCAGTGCCGGGTTTTTTAACGGAGTGCCAATCAACCGTATTGATCTCTCAATAGAAGGGAGTGGGGCTGGAACGATCAATGCTGTATACCCCGCCGGTCCGGGCAATTGCTCCGCACCCGGTACCGTTATCTACCAATTTGAAAATGGGTCTACCGTTGATTGGAATTCGGTGGTTTATCTCAGCAACGGTCAAACCTTATTAGGGTCTGGTACGGCATCGCCTTCCAGTTATAATGAGTGCGTTAAGATAAATGTGACTCAATAGAACGAACCTTATGCAGGTGATCCTGTAAGTTATATCTTCGTTCGATTTCGTTACGCGATTAGGACACGCTAGTTTTTGTGTTAATTACGAGGTCAATCTCGTCGGACTTTGATACCCTTAGCTGTTTTTTGCTCGTTTCCTCTTCGAATTACAAAAAGATAAAACCCCGCTTCCAAGTCATTGCCAAAGCGATAAATCTGTTCAGGTTGTAGAACAGCATTGTATCGTTTTCTGCC
>CAZZJF010000031.1:0-16115 GCA_964654325.1 uncultured Ferruginibacter sp. | reverse complement strand
ATTCAAGCAAACGATTTCTTGAAATGGCCATCCCGAAAAGATCCCGCAAAGAAAGAAAGTAATACAATAGAGAGCAAGAGCTCTCGGAAATACGGTCGAGAAACCCATTGAGCGACTGTTGGAGAGCCCTCTGTTTTGCTCCTCTCTGACTTATGGGAATCAGGGCCTTTTTCCATGTTTTACATATAATGAGCCCAATGCTCAAAGAAGATAGGATTTACAAATCAAAGAAATAACGCGTTCGATTGACTTTGATATCGCGAAGTAAGTTTGATTTCGGACTGATATTCAATGTGAAAAACCGGAATTTACCAACCGGCGAGATCGCCATCGACATTTGCCAGCAATGCAGGTCGCGGGACAGGTTCAGCGACAATACACCCAATTGTTTTTCGGTAAGATTATAGGATCCCATCATGCCAATTTTCCATTTAGGGGTAAGGTTAATGCTACCGGTAATATTCAGATCCTGATTGATGATGGTGGTGAAGGTACCCGGCGAACCAACAGTGGGTGCCCGAAAGAAACGAAGCGCGTATTGTAAGTCCAGGTTCCAGGGAACGTTAAAATCAACAAACTCATTGGGATTGTTACGCACATAGTCCTGCTCCTGCTGATAGGACTCCATATCGGTATTGGCGGCTTGGTTTTGTGTACGCGACGCCGCGGTCTTTTGTTTATCGCCACCGCGGAAACTGGTTTGCAAGGCAATAGAGGCGGATGTAAGGGTGCCCAGTGAAAGCGGTTTTTGAGACCATACCAGGCGGTCTATACGCCGACCTTGATCATCGTACTGATACGGATTAAAAACGGCACCGGCCGTGATATTTACTTTGTCGAACAAGTTGCTGCGGGCTCCAATGACAAGATCGCTGAGCGCAAACGAATCGGCTAGGAAATTATAGCTTCCATTAATGCTGAGTCCGTCGATGAGTGTAACCTTCCGATAAGCAGAAGCGGACGTGTCCTTTCGTGACCGGGACTTCATCTGTAACACATTGTCGATGCCAAAATTGACTCCCCCGAATCGGGTGGTGGAAAATGCACCGTAAATACTCCGCTCAAAATAATTATACGTACCCAGGGTTCCCAGTGGATCAATCTGCGTGGTATACTGGCTGCGAGCATTCATATTGGGCTTATAACTGATTGAGATGCTAGGACGGATCTCATGCCGTATGGCTTGCACCCGCTTCCCGGGTTTGAATCCGAACATGCCGAACAGACGCGTGGTAATCCCTAACCCAAAACTCATATCACGGGCTGTGTACAAACCCCGTTGCACCAGGGTATCTATTTTCTGATCGGTGGCATTCCACCGACGAATGAACTTCTCTTGGTACCATCGCTCTTCGTAGCTAACGGTTGGGGCTACCTGAAGCGGACCAATCGATGGCAAGGATAACGTGATCGGAATCCGATGGCTTGCACCCCAGCGGAAATTATCCGTGATCTGTCTGCCGATACCACCCAGGGTGTCATAGAAAAAACTGTTGCCGCTGATATTTGTATTGAGGGCGATGCCGATGTTTTCGTACCATTTGGCATTACCTACGGCTTCTTTGCGGCGGAATGGATACAGTGTATTCACATTGAAGGCCACATCCGGAAAGCGCAGGTTGATCAATCGCTGGGTGGTGTTTTGGTCATGACTGGCATTGATCTGCAAATTGAATGGCTTGTCTTTCCAGACCTTGGCGTATGAGATTGATGACTGCATCCGGTTATTGAAATTGCGGACCGGACTATTGGGTACTTGCTCGTTGAATTTACTACTGCCGGCATCTACGTTGGCCCGGAACGTAACGCCGGGTCGGGCTTTGGTATCGGCGTTATGCGACCAGCTTATCCGCATGGTTTGTGAGGATGAATAATCAGGGTCGCCTTTGAATCCGGTTTTAAACCGTTGCATGTCTAATGAAAAAGTGCCTTGATAGCGGTATTTTCTAAAATAGCGAGGGGTCATATTGAAGGTCCATCCACCATACGAATAGATGGTTCCCCGCAACACCAGATCCCAATATTCATTGAGGATTTTATAATAGCCTAGTCCTTCCAATGC
The DNA here is from genome assembly GCA_964654325.1 of uncultured Ferruginibacter sp. GTDB lineage: Bacteria > Bacteroidota > Bacteroidia > Chitinophagales > Chitinophagaceae > Ferruginibacter. The sequence continues at coordinate 14,053 of CAZZJF010000031.1, read as the reverse complement.
CAAGCCCAATTGATCATTGGCTGTAAAGCTGGGGGCCATGAAACCGGAGTGCCTACCCTGCGACAATGGATAGATACCAAACGGCAATACGATGGGTAAAGGCACCCCTTCGATTTCCGGATGAACCGGCCCGGTAAAGGCCATCTTCTTGTTGATGAATTTGATTTTCTTACTGACAAATGCAAAATGCGGTGTGTCGAGATTACAGGTCGTAAACCGACCATTCTTTGCATAGAATACGGAGGTATCAACTTTTTTTATTTTCTCACCATACACAAATAATTCACCTTGCTGGGTATAGGTTCCTTTGGTCATGCCCCTACCCGTTTTCATATTGAACCGAATGGTATCACTGATTGATTTGAAATCGGCTTGGGTATAGACCGGATAAGCGAGTATGTTTCCCGATGAATCCTTGAGGATATGCGCAAACAACGTACTGTTCTCCTGATCATATTCGATGTAAGGCGCCGTGAGTTCATTGCCCGCATATTGTATGGTTGAGTTTTTACCATACAATCTGATTTTTTTTCCATTGACATCGACGACCATTGAATCGGTGGCCTGGTAGGTAACGGGGGCGGTTAACGCCGATGCGGACTGCGGTATTGGAATCGTGTCGTTGACAGGCACCAAATCCAACCGGTTGAAAATTTTAACGTTTTTTTGCCAGACAGGCAACGGATGGTTTGTTGCTTGAAAAGCAGATGTATTCTCTAGTTTTTCCGTAGTGAACCCTACCTGGAACATCCAAAGAAAAAACAGCAGGAACAGATAGCCGGCTCGGTGCGTCTTGTTCGCAGGCATCCAACAGCTTTTTACTGTAACTTTGTTTCTTTGTTTCATACCGGCTTGTGCAAAACTACTAATTATTAGGCAGGCCGGTACCATATGTCAGATTGAAAACCACGTTTCTATGGTGCGATTTTATTTATGGTCACTGCTGAGCCTTGTTGGACTGTTTGGTTTTATACCAAGTCAGGCACAACAAAAACTGATCAAAACCATCATTGTTGATGCCGGTCATGGCGGACATGATGCCGGCGCTGTTGCCGATTTTGATAATGCACTCCGTGCGAAAGAAAAAGACGTCACACTGGCCATTTCCCTAAAACTGGTGGCCGAGTTGAAAAAACAGCTGCCCGATATTAATGTGTACCCTACCCGAACAACCGACATCTATCAGAGTGTGGTGGAAAAGGCCGCCATTGCGAATCAGTACAAAGGCGATCTATTCCTTTGCATACATGCCGATGCGGGACCACAGGGTTACGGGAAAAAGCAAGTGGGCACGAGAACCGTCACGAAATACAATATCACCTACGAGGGCACGGGCAAAAACAAAAAGAAAATCAAAACGCCCTACACGGTGGAGGAGCCCGTTTATGCAACTGTAAAAAAACCGTTTGGACGAAATGGAACCAGTGTATGGATATTCGCGGCTCATAAAACGAGTGATAAATTAAAAACAATCATGAGTGAAGTGGGACAAACCGAGGATCAATTTGAAATTGAGTCGGGTAATGAAAAAGACTCCTTGAATCCCGGGTTTGATGTGAATACCCCTGAAGGCCGAATGCTCGCTCAGGTGTATGCGAAACTCTATCAGGAAAAAAGCGACCACCTGGCACAACTGGTTAATGACGAAGTCGATAAAACCGGCCGAAAAGGCCTGGGAGTCAATCAGCGTCAAAAAGGAATCTGGGTATTGCAGGCAACCAACATGCCAGCCATACTGATTGAAACCGGCTTTATCAATAATGATGTGGATGAACAATACCTGAGCAGTGAAGCAGGCCAACAAGAACTGGCCGAATGTATCACGAAAGCGGTCATCCGGTACAAAAAAAGCATGGAAGAGGCTCAAAATCCATCCGGACAGGCGCCTAAACCGTAACGACTAAAGTCGTACCTTCAACCTTTATTTGTACATCGAACGCGTGAAAATAGCCAACGAATTCAAAGTCGGAGTCCTTGCGATTGTAGTGATCACCCTGATGATCCTTGGTTATCATTTTCTGAAAGGGAACGACCTGTTTCAATCCAAAACCAGGCTCTACGCCCGGTACGAGAACGTTCAAGGGCTTACCCACTCCAACCCGGTTTATCTGAATGGCATGCAAATCGGTACGGTGAGTGACGTCCAATTCGAAAATGATCTCCGGCACCTGCTTGTCTCTGTCTCCATTCAAAGCGATGTACGGATTCCCGAAAACTCCGTTGCCGTTATTGTACCAAACCCGCTGGGCACACCTAAACTTGAAATCCGCTTAGGTAATGCCACTCGTTTTTTAAAGCCCAATGATACCCTCCTCACCAATGCCAGCAAAGGTATTATTGATGACGTGCTCAGTAAAGTTGACCCCCTTCTCTTTGAAGTGAAAGGTGCTTTGTCCTCCCTGGACTCTGTCCTGGCCAACGTGAACAGCGTTTTAGATACCCGTAATAAACAACATATCGAAAACACCTTATTGCAGTTTAACCAGATTGCCTCATCCTTACTGCGAACAAGTCAATCGTTGGATCGAATGCTGGATAATCAATCCGCGCTAAACCAAACAATCCAAAACACCGAGGCGTTCACCGCTGGACTGCAACGAAAAGACGCCAAAATAGATGAGGTGTTAACCAACCTGACGGTGGCTACTCAAAAAATCAGAGACCTGAATGTGAACCATTCTCTATCGATGCTTGACTCAGCCACGCTGTCGCTTCACCAAACCTTAAAAAGCATCAATAGCCAGTCCGGCACCGTCGGATTACTATTGTCTGACTCCTTGCTGTACTACAACATGAAAGCGTCGGTAAACAAGCTCAATACATTGCTAGATGACGTACGTACGAATCCTAAACGGTATGTATCCATTTCCGTTTTTGGACGAAAAAAGCAACCGGCTCCGTTGACTTCTCCCTTGCCAGATACCCTCGACGCACCCTATCTTCCCAAAAATCCGCGTCCATGATCAACGGGGGGCATCAACCTTTGTTCCGTCTTGTTTTTTCGGTAGTTATCAAAACGATCTGTTTGATATCGATCGGAATAATGATCAGCCCCCGTGGGTCTGTATCTGCACAGACAATGACCAAAACGGTGCGCACGTCTGACTCCTTGCGTTTTGTCCAGATTATCCAGGCGAAACACATGCGGCAGTTCACCATCGACGATTCTACCCAGCTACAAACCCTGGCCGGCCAGGCAAAAATTAAAGAAGCGGCAACTGATCTGGAAGGCGACAGTATGGTAATCAACAAACGGCTTGGCACGATAACAATCTTTGGTCATGTCCATTTGAGAGACGGACAGGGCATGGATACCTACGCTGATTATCTCTTGTACAACGGCACCAGCCGAACCACCTACCTCAAAGGCAATGTGCGCATAATCAACGGCAATGTACAGCTTTATGGATCCGACATGGAGTATAATATGCTGACGGGCATCGGCAAATACCGAAACGGCGGAAAAGTGATCAATGGCTCATCGGTGTTGACCAGCCGGGAAGCCGACTATTATTCGAGTACCAAAGATGTGTTGTTTCGCGGAAACGTTCATTTGCGGGCACCACGATATGATATGCAGGCCGACAGTCTGCGCTACAACACCCAAAGCCGAATCGCACAGTTCATCGCACCTACACGGATCAAGAGCGAATCAGGAACGATTCAAACCAACGCCGGCTATTACGATATGCAAACCGGCGAAGCCGTTTTCATTGGCTACACAACCATCCAAGATGACAACCGGTTCATCCGCGGAAACCGCATCTCCTTTGACGATAAAAATAACCGCATCCTCGTTGAAGGAAATGGAAAGTTTCAAGACACCGAAAACAAGATCATCGTTTTAGGAAACCAGATTGACATCGATAAAAAAAATGAAACGTTTTTGGCAACACGCAAACCGGTGATGATCTTTTACGACGACAACGACAGCACCTACATCACAGCCGACACGCTCCTATCTGCCAAACGACCAACAACCGCTGATGATACCATAAGTAAACCACCTGAAGAGCGATCACGTATGCCGGATCAGTTAACTATGTTCAAAGGATATCATCACGTGAAGATTTACAATGATTCCGTGCAAGCCATTTGCGACAGTCTTTTTTACAACGATCTCGATTCTACCTTCGGATTGTTTGGCTCGCCGTTTGCCTGGAATCAACAAACGCAGTTATCCGGTGATACCATTTATATCAGAACACAGAATAACAATCCCCGGGAGGTGCGGGTTATTGATCGTGCATTCCTCATTAATCAAACCAAAGCGAACCTCTTTCATCCGATGAGCGGGAGTACCATGCACGGAACTTTCATCAACGGTCTCATCGATCGGGTTATCACGAAAGGCTCCCCGGCCGAGTCTGTTTTTTACCCGCAAGACGAAGACAGTCTGTATATGGGCCTATCGCGTGGAAAAGGAGAAGCGATTGATATCTTATTCAAAGACAAGACCGTATATAAGGTGAGTTACCAGATGCAAGTGAGTGGCGCTCTCTTTCCGCTGAATCAGATACCGGCCGGTGAAGACCGTCTGCGACATTTTATCTGGAATGAATCTAAGCGCCCCCGCAGCAAATCAGATATTTTTAAGTAATTTTAGTTTATCCCAGCCCTTTGTAAAAACAAACGACCGCCTATGCCCATTCGTTTGCTCTTCTTCCTTCTTGCCCTGTTGCCAGGTTTCGCCCGGTCTCAGAACCATTTTACCGGTTCATGGGAAATGAGTCTCCCTGAAAAAAATACGCAGCTTGTTTTAGAGATCGCCGAACCGGAACGCCTGCTACTGTATCCGGCCAGGCTAACCATCCGGTGTGACAGTTTCGAAGCCTCCTACCAGCTCTACTTTGCCCGTCAACATTCCCGTCAAATTGTTTTCTCCAAAAATAAATACCCGGAGGCGGAAGTGCCATTCGGCATGGGCAACTTGTTATCCTGCCTGAACGGGTCTCTTCTTTTTAGTAAAGACCTCAAGGGTCAACCACAACTGACCACCAACCGAACGCTTTGTAACCGCTTCGGATACCGTCTGAAAGACATTAGCGAGTTTGCTCCGAAGCACCAACCCCTCGCTGAAAAAGTACGTCGATTGTTGCAGGAGGATGAGTGGATTCTTGCTAAAAAAGACAATAAACCGTGGTTACCCAAAGCGGCCAAACCTATTTTACCCATCAAAGGCCGGGCCTATTACGGCATTACCGATACCATCTTTGTTTCTCCCAAAACCGGCAGCATTCATTTCAATAAAAACCGAGACAATGATATCATTTCCCTGCAAGTAAACGGAAGCGCGGTGGTCGACCAGGTTGATTCCAAAAAAGACCGGGATGATGAAGATATAGTGTTGGATACCGGTCTGAACATTATCTGCCTATTTGCGGATGATTTTGGAAAATCGCACCCAGCCGGCGCTTCGGTTGCTTTACAAATTGATAATAGTTCCATTCCCATGGACTTCAACGCATCTGAAAACCTAGCTGCCAATTACATCGCCCTTCGGGTATTCCGCCGGTACTCGGAAGACGAACAAACCCAATTCAGTCAGTTCGATCCGAACGACCCACGCTACCAACATTCATTTACCAAACGACCTCCCGGACCCTCCGGCAATAATCTCATCACCCGACAAAACAAAACAATTGGCGGTTTACTTTCGCGATCTGCCGAGCTGACCTTTGCTGTTTGGGATGACGCGGTTGAGGATGGCGACACCATCTCCATTTGCATTAACGAACGGTGGATTGTCAAAGGATTTCCTGTTCTGAAAAAACCGCAGTTTATCAAAGTCAAACTCGATCCGGGACCTAACCTGATCACATTTGTTGCCGAGAACCTTGGGTCAATCATACCGAACACCACCGTACTGGAAATCATTGACGGCAATAAACGAAAATCCTTTCATGTGGAAACGGATCTGGACAACAACAACCAGATCAAGGTATTGTATAACTTGCAGTGACGACCGAACAGCACTGAAACAGCTACCCAAGCGGCATCATTTTGCCCAAATTATCCTATTTTTGCCGACCTTAACAGATAACCTTAACCGTTTATGGAGAATTTGATCTATGCCGTCCCGGCTATGGGATTGATTGGTTTGCTTTACACCCTGTTGAAATACAATTGGGTTAACAAACAGGATGCGGGAACCGACCGCATGAAAGAAATCAGTAACTACATTGCTGAGGGCGCCATGGCCTTTCTGAAAGCTGAATGGAAAGTGCTCTCCTATTTTGTAGTCATTGTAGGTATTCTACTGGCAATCCTCGCTATGGGCAATAAAGAGTCTGACTGGACAATCAGCATCTCCTTTGTCGTTGGAGCCGTTATGAGCGCGTTGGCTGGTTATATTGGTATGAAAGCCGCTACACAAGCCAACGTTCGTACCGCTCAGGCTGCCAGAACCAGTTTGAGCAAAGCCCTTAACGTGTCATTCACCGGCGGTGCGGTGATGGGTTTAGGTGTTGCCGGATTGGCCGTTCTTGGACTGGGAAGCGTTTTTATCATATTACTTTACGCATTCGTACCTTCTTTAAACGATAAAGGGTTTGATGCGACAGAAATGAAATTGGCTATCGAAGTGCTGACTGGTTTTTCGCTTGGTGCGGAATCGATTGCCTTGTTTGCTCGGGTGGGCGGCGGTATCTACACCAAGGCTGCCGACGTAGGCGCTGATCTGGTGGGTAAAGTGGAAGCCGGCATTCCGGAAGATGATCCAAGAAACCCTGCCACCATCGCCGATAACGTAGGCGATAATGTGGGAGACGTAGCCGGTATGGGCGCCGATCTTTTCGGTTCCTATGTAGCCACGGTGTTGGCAACAATGGTCTTGGGTTCTGAGATCGCCGTTACTGACAAGTTTCAGGGGATGTCTCCGATCTTGTTACCCATGTTGATCGCGGGTGTGGGTATCCTGTTTTCGATCATTGGAACCCTGATGGTTCGCATCAGTGATAAAGCCGGCATCAATACCACAACCGTCCAAAATGCCCTGAATATGGGCAACTGGGGATCGTTAATTCTCACCGCTATTGCTGCTGCCGGTTTGGTTTACTGGTTGATGCCAGAAACCATGATTCTGCGTGGTAATGAATTCACCAAATGGGGCGTTATGGGTGCCATTGGTGTTGGTTTGACCGTTGGGGCCTTGATGAGCATCATCACTGAATTTTACACAGCTATGGGCAAACGACCCGTTCTTTCAATCATCCGTCAATCGTCTACCGGTCATGCAACCAATGTGATTGGCGGTCTGGCCATCGGTATGGAATCTACTTTCTTACCTATCCTCGTTCTTGCTGGCGGTATCTGGGGCTCTTACGAATGCGCCGGACTGTATGGCGTTTCCATCGCTGCGGCAGGCATGATGGCAACCACCGCGATGCAACTGGCCATTGACGCATTCGGACCGATAGCTGACAATGCCGGCGGTATCGCAGAAATGAGTGAATTGCCACCGGATGTCCGCGAGAAAACAGACGTACTGGATGCTGTTGGTAATACCACCGCCGCCACCGGAAAAGGATTTGCCATTGCATCAGCCGCATTGACTGCCCTCGCATTATTTGCCGCATTTGTTGGTGTAGCCGGTATTACCGGTATCGATATCTATAAAGCAAACGTACTGGCCTGCTTGTTTGTAGGCGGAATGATTCCGCTGCTCTTTTCGTCCCTGGCGATTCGAGCCGTTGGTGAAGCAGCCATGAGCATGGTTGAAGAAGTTCGTCGCCAGTTCCGTGAAATACCCGGCATTATGGAAGGCAAAGGCAAACCAGAATACGATAAGTGCGTAGCGATCTCCACACAAGCTTCAATCAAAAAAATGATGTTGCCCGGAGCCATTGCCATCGTATCTCCTTTGATCATCGGCTTTATGCCCGGCTTAGGTGCCGAGGCATTAGGCGGATTTCTGGCCGGCGCAACCGTCAGCGGTGTTCTGATGGGCATGTTCCAAAACAATGCCGGAGGTGCCTGGGATAATGCCAAAAAATCATTTGAGAAAGGCGTAGAAATCAACGGAGAAATGTTCTACAAGAAATCAGAACCACACAAGGCATCAGTGACCGGTGATACAGTCGGCGATCCGTTCAAAGACACTTCCGGTCCTTCTATGAATATTCTGATCAAACTGATGAGCATTGTATCGCTGGTAATCGCTCCTTCTATTAAAGTTGATAAACACCCGGCTGCAGCAGAAACAGTTGCTCAACAAAAGGTAATCGAAGTGAAGGCAACCGATCGTAGCAATCAGCTTCCTGCTAACACTGCCACCTTAAAACCGTAATGAGAATATATAGAATAATCAAAGACCGGCTTCGCCCGGTCTTTTTTTTATTACCAGATATTGCGCGGACAACCATCTCCGAATCGATTACCCAGGATCAAACCAATCATGATCTCGTGGGTATTGCCTGTATAATTTCGAAGCCGACTGGTTGTGGCGACTTCATATGAGTAGCTGAACGTAAAGGCATTGGATACATTAAAACCTGCCAATGCCGAGTAACCCGATATCAGGTCCGAAAACCGATAGCCGGCCCCCGTCCAAAATACATCGCGGTACTGCAATTTGACATTGGTATGAAGACCCGATAATTGTGGCTGCCAGTATTGATACATGAATGACGGAATCAAATTGAAATCATCGTACAGGTTTATCCGATAGCCGGCGGTAAAAAAATAATTGGGTGTGAAGGTGGCTCCATATCGGTCGTTCAATACAAAGCGGTTTTTCCCAGGAATCACATTCAATACCGAGGCGCCCACAAAATACCGGTTGGAATACAACCATAACCCAGCACCCAATTCTGGTTTGATTTTGCTTAGTTCATTATTGGCGTAGCCTATAGCCGGATCGTTGGGATCCATGGTGCCAAAAAATATTTTTTCCCGATCAAGATTGACCCCGGAAAGTCCGGCAGAGAAGCCAAGCGAGAGTGTTGTTTTTAGTCCAACCGGCTGATGATAGGCATAATTGCCATACAACGACCAGCGATTGATGTAGCCGGCTTTATCATTCATCAAAACCAGTCCGGCACCATGATGGGCGGGCGGCGCTTCATATAAGCCCCAGTATTCCTGACCACGTGGATTGAGCCCTTTCTTTTCAAAAGAAGTTGCCGTAGTGCCATTATCTTGCTTACCGATAGGCATATGGAGGGTCACATACCCAGTTTTCGGAGCGCCATTGATGCCAGTCCATTGATTTCGGTAACTGCACCGGATATCTGTATAATTCTCGATCCCCGCTATGGCAGGGTTCAAGATAAAGTTATTCAGAATATACTGCGTATACGAGGGTTTCGCTTGCGTATAACCGGCCGTCATAAACCCACAGCAAGCGGCTGCCGTCAACAAAACGCGCCTGAATCCACATTGAAACGGTACGGGCATTTATCGAATTATGGTAATGTAACCGGTGACAGGCTCTCTCCCGCTCTCCGGTTCGATGATATAATAGTACGTATCCATGGGCAGGATTTTTCCGGATAAGGTTCCATCCCATGGTCTGTATGTGCCCTTGCACTCATAAACCAATTGTCCGGTACGGGTAAATACCTGTACCCGGGCAAAGGGATAAATCCGTAAATACTCAATCTCCCACGTATCATTGATGCCATCATTATTTGGAGAGAATGTATTGGGTATGATGGGTGTTTTCAGAACAATGATTTTTACCTGATCCGTCGTCGGACAACCGCCGATACCGGTGACGGTCAGTGTATAGGTAATATCATCGGTTGGTGTACAAACCGGTTTGAGTCTGGTGGGATTGTTCAAGTAGGTAGCTGGTGACCAGCTGTAGGTCATGGCGGTACCCTGAGCCACCGCATCGATGGTTTGACTGGCTCCTTCCAGGATATACAAATCCGGACCGGCACTAACTATCGGATATGCATACACGTTGAATGGTTTGACCATCGTATCACTGACACATCCAAATGAATTGGTCATGTATAGTGAAACCTGGTATAATCCGGTATTAGCATATTCATGAACCGGGTTTTGCTGCACTGATCCATTTCCGTCGCCAAACTGCCACACCCAGGTATTGAGTGTTCCATCTTTAGGATCACTGGCATCCAGCAGTTGAACGTCGTCGCCAATACAAACACTAGGCTTACTAAAACTGAAATCTGCCGCTGGCCGCGGATGGATGGTATTGACCGGAATGATCGTATCCTCCACGCATCCTGCTGCGCTTGTTACACGGAGATACACATTGAATGGACCAAGCCGGGTATATGTGTGCGAGGGATTGACTGCCGTAGACGTATTCTGAGTACCGGAAGGCGGATCGCCAAAGTTCCAGGCATAGCGAAGGGAGCTTTGCGTGCCATCGGCAATGGTTGACAGGTTCTGAAATTGAATTTGAGCGAATGGCAAACAGGCTGTATCCGTAAAGCGGAAATTAGGTACCGGCTGCGGGTGTATCAACACATCTTTGATTCGTATGGCACTATTACAACCGCCGTTAGTCGTTACCAGTAATTGTACCTGATACGTACCCGCTGTAGCGAACACATGCGTAAATGGCAGATTATCGGTGCGGATAACCGGTGGTGTTCCATCACCGAAATTCCATGTCCAGCTGGCAATGGTGCCTACGGGTGATATGGATGAATCGCGGAACGTAACTGTTTTGGTTTCACAGCGCGGAGCACTGAAACCGAAATTGGCGACAGGTGGCTGCAGCACTTGAATGATATTGGTAGCTGTATCTACGCAACCAGCCGCAGATGTGTAGGTGTATAGTAGTGTATAGGTACCGGGACCAACAGCCGCCGGATCAAATAGACCGGTTGCACTAACGCCCGGACCCGCATAGGTGAATGAGCCCGGCACACCACCCAGCTCCGTACCTTGTGTAATTTGGAACGGTGCGATGAACAAACAGGTGTCTCGGATCGACGTAAACTGAACACGCGGAGAGGCATTAACCGTTACTGTGCGGGTAAAATCATCGGTACAGGTTGCGCCGGTGTATACCTTGAACCGTATGGTGTATGTGCGGGTTAACGGTGTCTGGAAATCAGGATACAGATGAGCATATTGTTTACCTGGAAACGGATTATCATCCAGTTCAAAAACAGCCGGGGCCCCGACGTTGTCCCAATAGATTTCTATTTTAGTGATATCGCCGACATTCACGGTAGAGGTATTGGATACACGAACCGAATCGTTGGCGCAAAGTGCATTGGTGTTGACCAGGTCGAATCCGGCCGTTGGGCTGTCGCCATTGACTGTAAACGTTTGAATCGCTGTGTCCCGGCATCCTTGGTTTGATACCACAATCAAGGTCACTGTTTTGGGGCCGAGTGAGGAATAACTGTGTTGTGGGTTCTGAATGACCGCTGTGTTCTGCGCTCCACTGCCCGGGTTCCCAAAATTCCATTGCCACTGTACAATAGTGCCAGCCGTGACCGTAGTGGTGTCTATGAATTGCGCATAGCTGTCGGACAAGCAAACTTCCGGATTAATAAACCCGGCGACCGGATTGGGATTGATGATTACATTGTTGGTGGTTGCAGCACTTACACAACCTTTATCCGTTTGAACAATTAAGGTTACCGGATAAGTTCCCGTTCCGTTATAGGCATGCGTGAATGGAGTACTGTTGTTTACGTTTAACGTGGTTCCGTCACCCAAATTCCAGCTCCACTGAGTAAGAACGCCGCTATTGGGTACTGAGGTACTGGTAAAGGTGATGTTTCGAATGGAGCAATAGGGTCCGGTTGTGTTGAACGACGCTGTTGGCAACGCATTGATCACAACCGTTTCGGTAGCCGTATCACTGAAACAACCTACGCCTGTTTCTACCCAATGTGTGATGGTTTTAATCCCGGAGCTTGCATATACATGGACGGGGTTTTGTCCCGTAGCAACCGGTGATCCATCGCCAAAATCCCAGAACCATTGAGCGATGGCTTGTCCGCTTCCGCTGGATGTACTGGAGAACCGAGTGGTATCATTCAAACAATTTTCGGATGCCACGTTGAACGAAGCGAGCGGTTGTGCGTATACGTTACTAAGGACCTTGCTGGTATCATGCACACACCCCTGATTGGATGTTATGGTCAGGGTTATGGTAAATGGTCCGGTGCCGGTATAATAATGACTTGGATTTTGCAACAAGGAGGTATCATTGACACCACTTGGCGGATCACCGAACGTCCATTGATATTGGGTGGCCGGATTCGGTAATGAACCATCGGCCATGGTACCAGTCATGGTAAACGAAGCGGTATCGGAAGGCAGGCAAATACCGGCCGGCATATCAAAATTGGCTACGGGATATGGTCCGATATACAAGGGGGTAACCAGGGTGTCTGAACGGCACCCGCTGATTGTTTGTACCCACAAAGAAGGACTATAGTTGCCGTAGGGTGAATAACTATGTGTTGTATTACCATTGGCTGGTGTATCAATGACGGATGTTACACCATCTCCAAAATCCCAGTTCCATTGTATGATAGATCCCGGGCCGGTGAGAGTGGACGTATTGGTGAATTCAAGACTATTTCCAACACATAGCGGCGTCGATGTGGTAAACGAAGGTGTCGGTATATTCGTAACCGTTATCTGCTGTATAGCTGTATCACTGAAACATCCAACGTTACTGATCATCCTGAATTTTACGGTATAAATACCCGGATTTTGATACTTATGTTTTGGATAGCGTACGCTGTCAGTCGTGCCATCCCCAAAATCCCAGAACCATTTGTACGAATAGGTGCCGGCCAGATAAGCCGTCGTGTCTCGGAAATACACCGTATCCGTCACACAACCCGAGTGATTCCAATAAAAATCAGCTACGGGCGGGTCATACACAGCCAGATCGAAATCATTATCAACCGAACCACCGCAACCTTCCACAGAGGTCGTTCCTGCGGTGATTGTTATTGGGTATCCCGGCGTGCTGTTTGCCAGCGAAAATGTGTATAAACTGGGTAGTCGATAACGCCATACCTGTTTAGCCCCGATGAAATAGGTGGAATCAGCCACCGGCGCATTAACAAGCACATTGTTGTTGGGTGTTTGGTTGGGATTATTGTAAAAATTCCACAGCAGCGAGGTTGGCTGGAACGGAAGAGTTACGGTGAGGTAAACGGGTGATCCGGTGCAGGCCACGGGATCCGGGGAGATACTGTATGGGTTGAGTGGTTGCAGAAATTTGTACAGGTCGCGAATATTGGTTCCTGCGTTATACCCGTACGATTCAGCACTGCCAAAACCATAGGCGATGGCATTAAATCCGGAATCCGACTCAATGGTATGCACGCCGGAGGCCGACAACTGTTGACTCAGGTATGAAAAGCCTGGATCCTGTGGGTGAGTGGTAAAAGCGGTGGGATTAATTGGGGCGCCATCCAGCCGGAAAGAAGAAATAGCCGTTCCGGCATTCTTGATCACCACATTATAATAATGCTGGGATATATTAAAATTGGGGGTTGCGTTCCAGATGACACGCGCGATGTTTTGCTCCACCGGACTTAGATAAATCACCTCCGGATCACCCGGGTTGGTCGTCGCCGATGGATTGCCGCAGGCACCCTGGGTGGCAATGTACTGTGCTACGGTTATGGGTTGATCCGATTCGATTTTCAAGGGGGCCGTCGTAGCCGAAATCTCGTAATAAAAATTATTGGTGAGCGGTACGGTGATGGGCACTCCATTGACCAGCACATTGGTTGCCGGATCAAGCACACAGATACGGTAGATATTGCGGTTCAAACTACTGGTAGGGACCGTCAGGTATTTCTTACCCCAGGCATCTTTAGGAAACGCCTGCACCATATAATTGTCGGCCGATAGATTATTGGCCCCGCAGTTGATGCCAATTTTTCCGCTACCGGAGAATACGGCAATGCGTTTACAACCCGATGTACCGGATGAGACACTCCTGATTTTGGAGCCGGTGAGGTCTACCCCATTCCAGAGTCCGCCGCCACCGCCGCCGCCGCCGCCACCGGATTGGCCGGTCAATTGACCCATCACATTGTATATCTGTCCCTGCGAAAGATTTACGGTAAACGGTACGCCGGCTGCG
>CAZZJF010000030.1:0-16338 GCA_964654325.1 uncultured Ferruginibacter sp. | reverse complement strand
TCAGAACCGCCTCGACGGTGAGGCGGCCGAGGCCGGGCAGGCCGAACACGCTCTCCCATTTTACGGGCAGCGCCTTTGCTCTCAAAAATCCCGTTTTCGGTCAAAAAGGTCAATGCATCTGCTCCGGCTTCTAATTTCTCTTTTGGATATGAGGATTGAACGATCCCCTCCATCGATTCAAGATCCTCAGGACTGAGCTGATCCGCAGGGGCTTTGGCCGAGGCAAACAGTTTTTGCGTGGTTTCCAAAGCCGTTTGCAGGGCCTCTCGGCCGTGAATGAAAGTCGTTACCTCTTCGGCCAGCTTTTTTTGTAGCGATCGCTCACCCGGATTTTGTTGATGTGTTTGTAGTAGATCGTTGATGGTTGCTTGGTCGAGGAAGGTGAAAATCCGAATCCAGTCGGCGGCGTCGGTATCCGTGGCATTAAGCCAGAACTGATAAAACTGGTAGGGCGTTGTTTTTTCGGGATCCAACCAGATATTCCCTTTTTCTGTCTTGCCGAATTTGCCACCATCGGCTTTTTTGATCAGCGGACAAGTGAACGCGAAGGCCTCACCGCCGCTTTTTCTACGGATAAGTTCAGTGCCGGTAACGATATTGCCCCATTGATCGCTGCCACCCATCTGCAATTTGCACTGCTTGTGGTTGTAGAGCCAGTAAAAATCATAACCCTGAACCAACTGATACGTGAATTCGGTGAAGGACATACCGTTTTCACCATCCAACCGTTTCTTGACACTGTCTTTTGACATCATGTAGTTGACGGTAATATGTTTACCTGTATCCCGAATGAAATCTAAAAAACGCATCTCGCTAAACCAGTCGTAATTATTCAACACCTCGGCGGCATTTTTTTTGGTTGGATCGAAATCCAGAAAACGTTCTAGTTGTTTACGAACTCCGCGGATGTTATGCTCTAGTACGTCCTGACTAAGCAGGTTGCGTTCTTCACTTTTGCCGCTTGGGTCACCCACCATGCCGGTAGCTCCGCCAACCAGTGCGATCGGTTTATGGCCGCATCGTTGCAAATGGACCAACAGTAAAATGGGAACAAGACTGCCAATATGCAAACTGTCGGCTGTAGGATCAAATCCGACATAAGCCGTTGTCATTTCTTTTTGTAGTTGCTCCTCCGTGCCCGGCATGATGTCCTGGATCATGCCTCTCCAGCGCAATTCGTCAATCAATGGATTCATGATGTGTTTCTGTGGAAGTACGGTTGCAAATTTGAGCAAAAAAATCTACACAAGGGGCTTCGGTTGAGCCTAATTCCGGTTTCAGAGTAAAATTCTTCTCCAACAACGTTTTTAGCCGGTTTGAAACCACCTTTTTTTGACGTACTTTTAACCAATCAATCCTTGGATAGCGGTTCATTTTACCTGAATGCAAATAGCCATGCACAAATCCCTACCACATGTTCTTTTTTTGCTTCTCTCTCTGTGGATCGGTATACGTTCCGAAGCGCAGTTTCGAAAATACTCCAACGAGTTCCTGAATATCGGAGCCGGAGCGCGCGGGTTGGCCATGGGCTCGGCGCAAATAGCTTCGGTGAATGATGCCAGTGCGGGTTACTGGAATCCGGCCGGATTGCTTCAGGTCAAGGACCATCCGGAAGGGATGCTGATGCATGCGGATTATTTTTCGGGTATTGCTAAATACGATATGGCCGCGCTGGCCATCCCGGTCAAAGACCAAGACAAAACACTGGGCGTAACCTTGCTTCGTTTTGCAGTAGATGATATTCCCAACACCTTGTTCCTCGTTGAGCCCGACGGAAGCCTGAACTACAACAATATTCAGTCGTTTTCATCCGCCGATTATGCTTTGTTGCTTTCCTATGCCCAATCAATCCCGATTGGCAATAACCGCAAAATCGCCATCGGAGCTAATACCAAAATTATTCACCGGAACGTAGGCCGTTTTGCCAATGCCTGGGGTTTTGGACTCGATGCCGGGGTACAATACTCAGGCAATCGTTTTCAACTGGCCGCGATGGCCAGGGATGTGACCTCAACCTTCAATGCATGGTCTTTTTCATTTACCGATCGTGAAAAACAGGTGTTGTATCTCACCCAAAATGATATTCCGGTAAAGTCCACGGAGTTAACGGCTCCTCGTCTCGTGCTTGGCGGTAATTATGAGTTCCTGAAGCGCCCACTGATCAGTATGATGGCAGAGGCCAACCTCAGTATGACCTTTGACGGTATGCGAAATGCGCTGTTAAGCAGTTCCTTTGCCAATATGGATCCGAGCCTGGGCCTGGAAGCTTCTATCAAAGACCAGTTTTATGTGCGCGCCGGCATAACGAATTTCCAGCGAGCGCTTTCCGATGGTGATACCTTGAATCAAAAACGGGTATGGATTTTTCAACCCAGTGCGGGCGCCGGTGTCCGGTTGAAGCAGGTCAGTCTTGATTATGCTTTTACCAACTTGGCCAATCAAAATAGTCCGTTGTACACCCATGTGTTTTCTATTCGTATCCGATTTGTCAAAAAAAACCAATCCCAACCGTAGTATATGAGAGCCTTCCGTTCATTGTTCATCTTTCTGTTGCTGTTATCCGGCAGTGCCAAGGCACAGTTGAACAACAGCTGGATTGATTATCAAAAAACGTATTATAAATTCCGGCTGGCTCAGGATACACTCTGTCGTATTCCGCAATCGACCATTCAGTCGTTGGGTTTGGGGTCAGTGAATGCCGATCATTTTCAGTTATGGCGAAATGGTCAGCAGGTTCGTTTATATACCACCGTTAGTAATGCCCCACTCGGTGCCGGCGATTATATTGAATTCTGGGGCCAGCGAAATGATGGGTTGCCCGACAAGCCGCTTTACCGGAATCCTGATTTTCAGTTATCCGACCGCCACAGCCTGGAAACGGATACGGTGGCTTATTTTTTGACGGTACAATCGTCCGTGCCGAATCTTCGATATCAGGCCTCTGTAAATACAGCGCCATCGAGTGCCACACCGGATGCTTACTTTATGCGTCGTGTCGATCAGTTTTACAATAATCAGGTCAATCGGGGAGAGGCTCGTCCGGTTGGTGAGTACGTGTATTCGTCGGCGTATGATCCGGGAGAAGGCTGGGTGAGTGTGACTACGGCTCCTTGTTGTGATCTGGTCAAAGAATTTTTCGGATTGAACGTGTATACAGCCGGCCCGGCCAATAGTTTGTCGGTTCGGGTCAATGCGGTTGGTGCGGCCCCGAACTACCGTGAGTTACGCATCAAATTGAATCAAACCGACATAACGGCAGCACCTTATGGTACAACGATAGCCATGCCCTTTTTCAATTACCAGAAAGTGATTATGAGCAATCTGCCCTTATCCCTGTTACAGGATCCCAATTACCTGGCTTTGTCGGTGAACAGCACCGCGACGAATGCGTTCGATCGCATGATGACTGCCAGTGTGGGCATTACTTATCCGGCCACTTTCAACTTTAACAACAACCGCTATTTTGAATTCGATCTGGAGCCTTCCGCGTCGGGGAATTACTTAGTCATTGAGAATGTTCAATATGGCACTACACCACCGGTATTGTACGACCGAACGCTAGGTCGTCGCTATGTGGGTGAAATTGCCTCCACGCCCGGTAAAGTCAAATTCGTATTACCTCCATCGGCCGATCGGCGTAACTTTTTGTTGATGAGTCAGGAGCAAACCTATACCGTATCCACTGCTCAACCACGTTCCTTTCTCAATCTGACACAGTCCTCCAATCAAGGCAATTACCTGATTGTGAGTCACCCGGCATTGTATAATGATGGCAGTGGAAACAATCCGGTTGAATCGTATCGTCAATACCGCAGCAGCCAGTCGGGCGGGGGCTATCAGGTCAAGGTCTATCCGATTGACGAATTGACGGATCAGTTTGCCTTTGGTATCACCCATCACCCGGCCGCCATTCGCGACTTTATCCGGTATGCCCGCACGAACTTTTCCGCGGCACCCGAATATGTTTTCATCATTGGCCGGGGCGTGAACTACATGGAGATTCGGGCCAATACACCCAGTCCCACCCTTGATAAGATCAACCTGGTTCCTACTTTCGGCTGGCCTGCTTCTGACGGTTTGCTGGCAGCTGAACCGGGCACATCGAGTCCTCAAGTTCCCATTGGACGATTAGCGGCTATTAATGGCCGTGAGGTACGGGATTACCTCGACAAGGTAATCGAATATGAATCGACGCAGCGCACCACATCACCCCTGATCAATGAGCGGGCCTGGATGAAAAACATATTACATGTTGCCGGCGGTAAGGATTCGCTGGAAAATCAAACGTTCAAGTCTTATATGAACGGCTACAAAGCAATCTCCGATGATACGCTGTTCGGTGGGCGTACGGAGACCTTTGCTAAAACATCCACCGGTTCGGTCCAGCAAGCCAGCAGTCAGCGTATTGAAGACCTGTTTGAAGAGGGGCTTGGTTTTGTGGGTTATTTTGGACACTCCTCGGCCAACACCTTTGAATTCAATCTCAGCAACCCCGACATCTACAACAATGCCGGAAAGTATCCCTTCTTTAATGTCAGTGGATGCAGTGCGGGTAACTACTATGTATTCGATCCGCTTCGATTATCCGGCAATCTGACGCTTTCTGAAAAATACGTGCTGGCTGAGCAACGTGGCAGCATTGGTTTTCTGGCGAGTACCCATTTTGGGATTCCGCCTTTTCTGAATTTTTACAACACGGCGCTGTACAATCAGTTTTGTAAAGTCAATTACGGAAATACGATTGGAAACCAGATCAAAGCCGTCACCGAAGCCTTGGGCGGTAACAATCCCGGCCTCGATTATTTCACCCGGATCCATCTGGAGGAAATCAACTTACACGGTGATCCGGCGCTCAAAATAAACAGTTTCTCCAAACCGGATTTTGTGATTGAAGAGCCACAGGTTAAAATCAGTCCGAATATTATTTCAGTGGCCGACAACGGCTTCACCCTGAATGTTGCCATGCGAAATGTTGGCCGCGCGGTAGGCGATTCCATCCAGGTAACCATCAAACGAAAATTACCCAATGATACGATTCGGGTGTTGTATGATCAGTTGATTCCAGCCATCCGGAACACCGATTCGGTAACCCTCTCGGTGCCTATCTTCCCAACAACCGACAAAGGATTGAATCAGATTATCGTGACGCTGGATGCGACCAATCGTATTGAGGAGCAGTATGAGAATAACAATACCGTTGTCAAGGATTTTTACATCTTCGAAGACGAGCTTCGGCCGGCTTATCCGTATGATTATGCCATCGTAAATCGGCAAAACATAACCTTTCATGCCAGTACCGCCAATCCGGTAAGCGGACGGCGGGATTATGTAATGGAACTGGACACAACGGCATCGTTCAACTCGCCTTTCAAAAAAACGGTTAATCAGTCGGGGACCGGTGGCGTGGTGAGTTTCACGCCTGCTAATCTGACCTTTGCCGACAGTACTGTGTACTACTGGCGCGTAGCCATGGTGCCACTCAACGGCGGCAGTATCATCTGGAACAGCCATTCATTTGTGTACCTGGCCGGCAGCAGCCTAGGGTTTAATCAGTCGCATTACAACCAGCATACCCGATCCCTCTACAACCAGATGCGGCTGGATGCAGATCGGGTTTTCCGTTTTCAACAAGATTCCCGGAACCTGATCATTCGTACCGGTTTATTTCCATATTTCGATTACGACCGGATCAACGTCAACCTGGATTTTGACCAACTGGAACTCTACGGATGTGTCTACAATGCATTACAGTTCTACGTATTTGATACGGCAACCCTGCAGCCCTGGCGCAACTTCAATGTTTCGGGTACGAATGGCCGTTATGGCAGTTTCAAGGTCTGTCGTAATTCAGGCGTACAGGATACTACCCGTGCTTTTTTTGAATATCCGTATGCCAATGCCCAGTATCGGAAAAGCGCCATGGATTTTATCGACTCCATACCCAATGGGATGTATGTGGCGGTGACCAACTTGGGTAATAAATTATCCAACAGCAGTTTCATACAGCAGTGGATGAATGACACCCTGACCCTTGGTTCCGGCAATTCACTGTATCATAAACTCAAAGCCGTTGGCTTCAATCAGATTGACAGTTTCAACCGAAATGTTCCTTTCCTCTATTTCTTCCGGAAAGGGCGACCGGATTACAGTCCGACGTCGGTTGTTGGCCTTCAGGATTCCTCCTATATCGATCAATCCATTCCATTACAAACGACCAGCATTGAAGGAACGATTGAATCGCCTTTATTTGGTCCGGCAACCCGTTGGAGTGAATTGCACTGGAGGGGCAGCAGTGCCGATCCGTTGCCGGCCGACACAGTTCGGGTGCAAGTGTGGGGTGTGACACAAAGTGGCGATCGAACCCTTTTGCGTACTGTTTACCCCGCGCAGGATACCACCTTGACTTTTGTGGATGCGAGAACCTATCCTTACCTGAAGCTGATTACGTACAACAAAGACACACGTTACATCACCCCGCAACAATTACGTTACCTGCGCATCAATGCTACACCGGCACCGGAAGGTGCGGTGGCTCCGTCATTGCTGTTTCGTTGTAAAGACACGCTGGAGCAAGGTGAGCCGCTCGAATTCGCACTGGCTTTCAAAAACATCAGCGACGTGTCGTTTGACAGCCTGCTCAAGGTGAAATGCATCGTGACCGACAACAACAATGTTCCACAGGTCATTACCATACCCAAACGCAAGGCGCTGGTTGCAGGCGATACCCTGCAAGTGGTTTACTCACTCGACACGCGATCATTGACCGGTAACAATACATTATTTATTGAATTCAATCCCGATAATGATCAACCGGAGCTCTATCATTACAACAACGTGCTGTATAAAGATTTTCATGTACGTGCCGACCGGTATAATCCATTGCTGGACGTAACCTTTGATGGGGTGCATATCTTAAACCGTGACATCGTTTCATCCAAGCCCACGATTCAGATTCAGTTGCGTGATGAGAACCGGTTCATGGCCTTACAAGACACCGCCTTGTTCTCCGTCAAAGTTCGTTTTCCGGATCAGCAACTCCGCACCTATTATTTCGGCGATACCATGCGGTTCTATCCCGCTGACCTCAGCACAGGCCAGAACAGGGCTCGCATCGAGTTTATGCCATATTTTGCCGAGGACGGCGATTACGAGCTCATCATCACGGGTAAAGATGTCGTTGGCAATAAAGCCGGCGATCTTGAGTACCGGGTTGTATTCTCGGTGATCAACAAGCCCATGATTTCCAACCTGCTGAATTACCCGAATCCGTTTACAACGTCTACGGCCTTTGTGTTTACCCTTACCGGTAGTGAGATTCCCCAAAACATGCGGATTCAGATTTTGACGGTGACCGGAAAAGTGGTTCGTGAAATCACCCAACAGGAACTGGGTCCCATCCACATTGGTCGGAATATAACCGATTTCAAATGGGACGGGACGGACATGTATGGACAGAAGCTCGCCAACGGCGTATACCTGTATCGCGTATTGACCAACTTAAATGGAAAATCATTGGACAAATACACGACATCCGGTGAGAATACCGATCGGTTTTTCAACCGTGGATATGGCAAGATGTACCTCATGCGCTAATGCGATCGGTTAGCGAATTTTACCGAACGCCTTGCTCTCGGCTTTGTTGTTACCTTTGCGCCTCAATTCCGTTCGACTATGGGAAAAATTGGAATCAATATTGCCACCGGCAGTTTACAGCAATCTGACATGATTGTGGGTATCGATTTGGGTACAACAAACAGCTTAATTGCGGTTATCCATCCTGAATCGGGTAAGCCCACTGTGTTGAAAGAACATGATGGGCATGCGCTGGTGCCGTCGGTCCTTTATTTTGATCATCATGGTCAGGTGATTGTGGGTGATGCCGCCAAGGCCCATCTGGAAACGGAGCCGGAACGTACCATTTTCTCTGCCAAACGCCTGATGGGAAAATCATACAATGACTTGCGGGCCCATACCGGCTATTTTGCCTATCAGATTCTGGATGATGAAACGGATTCGCTGGTCAAGGTTCGAATGGGGGATCGCTTCTATTCACCGATCGAGCTGTCTTCTTTCATTCTCAAAGAGCTGAAACAACGGGCTGAACATATTTTGAAGACACCCGTACAAAAAGTGGTGATTACCGTGCCGGCTTATTTCAATGATGCCCAACGGCAGGCGACACGTGATGCGGGCAAACTGGCCGGCTTGGATGTGTTACGAATTATTAATGAGCCGACAGCCGCCAGCCTCGCTTACGGTTACGGCAACACGAAAGCAGAAACGGAGCAATTGCTGGCCGTGTATGATCTCGGAGGCGGCACTTTCGATGTGTCGGTCTTGCGCGTGAAAGATGGTGTGTTTGAGGTCTTATCCACCAATGGTGATACATTTTTGGGAGGCGATGATTTTGATCGCGCCATCATGGATTACTGGTTACAGGAACGCCACTGCGCCCCCGATTATTTACAATCGAATCCCGAGGCGGCGCAAGCACTCCGGCTGAAAGCCGAAGCGGCTAAAAAAGTATTGTCGTCAGCTGATCACTACGAAACCCAGTGGGAAGGAGCTACTTTGAGCATTGATCGGACATCCTTCGAACATTGTATACAACCCCTGGTTGATCGCACGATGATCTGTTGCAAACAGGCCCTTCAGGATGCGGGTCTTTCCGTATCTGAATTACATCATGTGGTGATGGTCGGAGGCAGTACCCGGGTGCCTTACGTGAAAGCGGCTGTGGCTTCGTTTTTTGGTAAACCGGTGGACGATTCCGTCAATCCGGATGAAGTTGTGGCTTTGGGTGCGGCCATCCAAGCGGATATTTTGGCCGGAAATAATAAAGAATTGTTGCTGCTGGATATCACGCCGTTAAGCATGGGCATTGAAACAGCCGGTGGGTTGATGGATGTACTCATCCCGCGGAATGCAAAAATACCATCTCGCGCTTCGAGACAATACACCACGCAGGTCGATGGACAATCCTCCATGCGCATTAGCGTGTTTCAGGGAGAGCGTGATTTAGTTGTTCATAACCGAAAACTGGCTGAATTCAGTTTAAGTGGAATACCCGCCATGCCGGCCGGTATGGCCAAAGTGGACATTGCCTTTCTGATCAATGTGGATGGCATTCTCACGGTTCGTGCCAAAGAACTGCGAAGCGGGATCGAACAACAAATCGAAGTAAAGCCCCAGTTTGGATTGACCGATGCGGAGGTGGAGCGGATGCTTCTGGATTCCATTCAACATGCGCAGGATGATATCCGCATACGCGCGCTGACCGAGGCGCGAACCGAGGCCGAACAACTGTTGAAAACCACTGAAACATTTTTACAAAAAAATGCATCCTTCATCCAGCAACAAGAGTTGCTCGATACCGCTGCTGCTATGCAAGCGTTACAATTGGCCATCACGATGGAAGACAAAGATCTGATCCAACAAAAAACGGAAGCCTTGAACGCGATTTCAAAACCGTATGCAGAACGTATTATGGATGAGGCCGTAGCCAGCGCTATTAAGGGGATGGCCGTCTGAACAGCATGATTACCAGATACAACAGGCAAATCAAGAAGGCATATCGGCAAAACTGAAATACGGCCGTGATGCCCGTTGGATTGAAATTGAATTTCAAATCGTTCCTTCCGGGTCTGATGACCGCGGCATTGTAAACACCGTTGTATTGAATGGGTTTACGGACTTCTCCATTGACCACCGCCCGCCAATGCGGATATACATTTTGCTGAAACACGATCGTATCAGTGCGTGGACTTTGGATAATTAATTCAATGTAATTCCCTTTGTAGTTTTTGATGAAAATACTGTCGGATGGTATACCGCCAGTTGAAAACAGAAAAGGCTTTTTACAGAATAGGCTGCTGTCATCCGTATAAATGCCCGCTGAGGTTTTCAGCTCTACGGGGTAGAAGGGCTTTTCCACAAAACCGATTTGTTTTTGGTAGTACCCCGGATTGCCGAGCAACGAGCTGTAACGGCCGGCATCCACCGCATTGAGTTGTACAATAGCGTCCATCGATGGTTTGGGTATTCCTTCGGGTAATTTTTTAACGGCATACTGAACATTCGCTACCGCATTTTTGCCAACACCGGTAAACGGTACATGCAACAAGGTGGCCAGTGCTAGATCGATGGCACATAAACGAATCAGGTTCTGGTAATTCTTCTGTTTTAGTGCGCCACTAAAGGCGTTGATGAGCATCAGTTGAATCAATCCCTGTATCCAGAGAGCATCCCAGAATTGAATGCCATCCACCAGGGCTTTGAACTTACCGGAGAAAGAAGCCGCAGAGAGCGCTTTGCCCAGACTAAAGAAAATGGAATCCTGTGTGACAATTGCTCCAATCAGGCCGGCAAATAAAGCAAGCATCAAAATGCTTTGGAGAACGGTAATGGTTTTTCGATAGATAGCACTGAAGGGCTGTCCTTCGCGGATGTGCTCATCGAGGGTGAATCCAGCCATCAGGATCAGGGCGAGCAATCCAAAAATCAAAAACTCGCCTGGCATTCGAACATATCCCGAAAGGGGAAACAGGTATTGGGTTACGTAGCGAGTGTAGCCTCCCAAGGATAGCACTGTAAAAGCCAAGGCTGTATAAAACAAAAATCGTAGAATGGGTTTGTTTCGTTGTAGAAAAGCCGGTATGATGAACAAGAGAAGCAACAAACCCATGTATCCGTTTCGCATTGAAATGTCTGTGTTGAAAAATCCGTCTGCCTGGGTGGTTGATAACGGCAAGAGGAAGGACAAAACGCTTTGAATCGTGAATGGGTTGCTGGTCGATGCGGTGTTAATGGCTGCACCTCGTGTCATGTAGGGAATAATATCGGTGTATCCCATAATTAATCCGAGTGAAAGGATTAGCAGGATACCGATCATCCATAAATGCTTGCGTACAAATGATCCCCGTGAAAATGGGGGACCATCCTCCTTTTTTTTCTGTACAAAATGAAAAATGGAGTAGGCGATAAAAAAATAGAGCGAACCGATGATTAGTCCGGGATGCGCAGAGGAGAACAGTAAATAAAACAAGAGGGCAGATTGGACGGCATTCTTGTAACTGAATTTATGCAGTAACAGATGGTAGCCCCAAATACACCAGGGTAAAAACGCGGCCCCACTCAGCCAGTTCAGGTGTTGCAGATGGCCGACCATATAACCGCTGCACATGAAGGCAAACCCGCATACATACGAAACGGTTCTTGTAAATGAATACGACCGACATAACAGAAACATGCCAACCCCACTGAGAAACAGATAGAGCAAAAACTCCATCGTAAACGTGTAGGCATTGTAACCAACCGTGCTTCCAATCAGCCAGGTGATTGGACTCCAGAATCCGCTGTTCATGTCGCCGTATTGCGGAAGGCCGTAGTTGATGTAGGGATTCCACCAAGGTATGATATTGGTGTGAAGTGCTTCGCTGAAATAATAGCGTGCCGGAAAGTAGCCTTGAAACGCATCATTTTTCAAAAAAAACAAAAAACTGGAGACCGGAAAATACGCCAGTACCATCAAGCCGAACAAGACCAGAACAGCCTTGGGTGTTATTCGTTTCGATCTTTTTTTTCGGTTATCTTGCATGAGTGCCAAATGTACGGCATTCACCAGAAATGCAACCTGAACTTCCTACTGATTTTGATGCGTTTGCTTCGGATTACCGGTCGTTGCATTCGGCCAATGTGCGTCTATCCGGCGCCGATTCGGCCTATTTCGCTCGTTTCAAAGCGGAACAACTTCAATTTTATGAAAAAAACCAGTCGCTCCGTTTTCTGGATCTGGGTTGTGGTGATGGATTGGTTGATCAATACATCGAACATATATTTCCGCAGTGGGACCTAGATGGGATTGATCCGTCGGCAATCAGTATTGAGGTAGCCCGAAGTCGTTCGTCTTCTCGTACCCGTTATCATGTGCAGGAAACCAGTGAGTTGCCGTTTGAGACAGCCCATTTTGATATCGTAATGCTGGCTTCTGTTTTACATCATGTGCCGGAATATCGTCAGGATTCGCTGATTGCTGAGGTATTCCGGGTTTTACGGCCCGGTGGCCGGGTCTACCTTTTCGAGCACAATCCGTACAATCCGGTAACCAGGTACTTTGTTCGTACCTGTCCGTTTGATGTGGGCGTAACGCTGTTGACGGCCAAGCGATCCATCCGGTTGTTCCAACGCCATGGCTTTGAAAAAACGGCATGCCGCTATCTGCTCTTTTTTCCTCGGGTTCATTGGCTTCGCTGGCTGCTGCCATTCGAAAAGCGTTTAGGTTGGTTGCCGATGGGAGGTCAGTATATGCTACAGCTGATCCGTCGCTGAGTCATTTTCTGTTTCGGCAATGACGTAGAGTGGACGTTGACGAACGGCATCATTGATCCGGCTAATATATTCGCCGATGATACCGATACTTAATAACTGGATGCCTCCTAGAAATAAAATGGTGACCATGAGAGAGGACCATCCTGAAATAGTTTGATGCCATACCCATTTAGCCAGTAATACATAGACGATCATCCCAAATGAAAAAACTGACACAAACAAACCAATGGTGCTGACCAAACGAAGAGGGGTATCTGAAAATGCGGTAATACCATCAAGCGCCAAACGGATCATGGAAGCGAGTCCAAAACTGGTTTTCCCTTTTTTTCGGGCCGGTCGATCATAATACACCACCGCTTCGGCATATCCAAGCCATGCCAGCTCCCCTCGGAGGAATTTGGTGCGATCCCGCATCAGTCGCAAATCACGGGCAACATCCCTGGAGATCATTCTGAAATCACCGGCATCGCTAGGAATATGAAAGCGTGTCATTCGGTTTAGTAGACGGTAAAACAGCGCCGCTGTCGTTCGCTTGAACCAGGATTCGCCCTCACGCTGCGTTCGTTTCCCATACACCATATCGGCTCCGTCGTTCATTTTTTCCCAGAATGCCGGCAGGCACTCCGGTGGATCCTGCAGGTCGGCATCCATAAACACGATCCGATCGCCGGTTGCCTGTTCGAGTCCGGCAAACAAAGCAATCTGGTGTCCGAAATTGCGGGTGAAACGGATGTAACGTACCCGTTGGTCCTGTCGGTTCAATTTGCGCAGTAAAACCGGTGAAGCATCCGTGCTGCCATCATCTACAAAAATAAATTCGGTGGCCACAGACAGGCTATCACAGACCTTGCATAGCCGTTGATACAGCTCGGAGAGATTCTCGGCTTCATTGCGGAGGGGGATGATGATGGAGAGTGCCGGGTTCAATGTCCTATGTTTAGCAGCGATAGATTTCGTTGTACATATTTGCCCAACACATCGAATTCGATATTGACCGTACTACCGGCCTGTATCTGATTGATGTTGGTATGTTCGTACGTGTACGGTATGATGGCTACGGAGAAGCGGTCGTCTCCTACATCGAAGACCGTTAGACTGATACCGTTGATGCAAACCGATCCTTTTTCGATCAGTAGCGGAGCAAATTGCTTATTGAATTGGAAGATGAATAACCAGCTGCCACCCGTTTCAGTCACCGAGAGACAGGTTGCGGTTGTATCCACATGACCCTGAACCAGGTGGCCGTCTAAACGACCTTGTAACGAAATACAGCGTTCGAGATTGACCCGATCTCCCGTTTTCCATTCGCCTAGCCGGGTTTTGGAAAGGGTTTCACGAATGGCGGTGACGAAATGACTGGTGTCGTCAACGGTTTCTACGGTTAGGCAAACCCCGTCGTGGGAAACACTTTGATCGATGTGCAGCGCCGGACTGATTACCGATTCGATCAGGAAACGGCGGTTATCCTGCTGTTGTTCAATGTGTTTGATTACACCGAGGCATTCAATGATTCCGGTAAACATGGGTCAAATTTCGTGAAATTGAGTGGTTAATTTGTAAAAATCAGCGAAATCGCCTACTTTTGCGTCCCGCAGATTTGAGACTGCGAAACTATTTTTCACCAAAGGAGGTATTATAACATGCTCATCATCGATTCCAAAGATTGCGAAAACATTGACAAAGCCCTCAAAAAGTACAAGAAGAAATTTGAGAAAAGCCGTACACTGCTGCAGCTCCGCGAGCGTCAGTCGTTCACGAAACCTTCGGTTAGACGTCGCACTCAAGTCTTGAAGGCGGTCTATCGCCAACAGGTGGCTTCGGGCAAATTCGAGTCCTGATTTATTGTTTACAAGATACAATTCAAAAGCATTTGGAAAATACGTAATTTCGGATGCTTTTTTTATGCCCGAAAAAAATACAACCCATGTGCTCTCTTTTCTGGATTATCTGAAATTTCAGAAACGGTATTCGCGTCATACCCTGATTTCGTACGAAACAGATTTGCGTGGGTTTTGGGATTTTATGCAAACGGATTTTCAAGTTTGCGAACCCAAGGAAGTCCGTTCGGCCCTGGTACGATCCTGGCTGGCCTCGCTGAAGGCTGACGGGCAGACAGCAAAAACCATCAATCGTAAAATTTCGGCTTTAAAATCCTATTTCAAACACCTCATGCGAAACGGGGTGATTGCCACGACTCCGATGGCATCCATCGTGGCACCCAAGCAGTCGAAGCGCTTGCCCATGTTTGTGGAAGTGAAAGACACTGAAACCCTTTTTTCACACGTTTCGTTTACCGATGACTGGAAAGGGATCACGACCCGGTTGATATTGGAGATCCTTTACAACACCGGCATCCGTCAGGCTGAGCTCGTAGGCCTTCGGTCCGATCAGGTTGATCATGCGCAATCGTACATCAAGGTGTTAGGAAAAGGCGGGAAGGAGCGGATTATTCCGGTTAATAATGATTTGCTGGCGTTGATCAGCGCCTATGAACAGGCCAAAAAAGACCGGTTCGAACACGCGGACACCGTGCATTTGCTGGTTAAAGAGGATGGCCGGCCCCTTTATCCGAAATGGGTATATCTGGTAGTCAAACAATACCTGAGTTTGATCACCACGATAGAAAAACGCAGTCCGCATATTCTTCGTCATACGTTTGCCACGCACCTGAGCAATGCCGGCGCAGATTTGAATGCGGTGAAGGAATTGCTGGGTCATAGCAGTCTGGCCGCGACACAGGTATACACCCATAATACCATTGAAAAGTTGAAAGACATCTACAAAAAAGCGCATCCCAAGGCGTGATTGTTAAATTTTTTCGGTCGCATACTTTTTTCGACGGGTTGGCCGTTTTATTGTCGTAAATTACTTTTCCCCCTGCGGGAGTCAATCGATTTTTCACCTTAGAATCCTCAACGCGCATGAACATCAACATCCAAACGGTGCATTTTGACGCCGACAGCAAGCTAAAATCGCACATCACCCAGAAACTAGAAAAACTGCAACAATTTCACGATCGGATTACCAAGGTCGATGTTTACTTAAAGCTGGACAACCTCGTACATACGATCAAAGACAAGATTGTGGAGATTAAAGTGGCGGTGCCCAAGCATGAATTTTTTGTCAAATATTCCTGTAAGTCGTTCGAGCAAAGTTTTGATGAGGCGATGGGCGCCATTGTCAATCAGATCAAGCGACGGAAAGAGAAGCTGGCTGTTTGAGAAACAGACAACCAATATTCAAGGGGCCGATGGCCCTTTTTTTGTTTTCCGACCGAAAAAAACTTCCCGACAGATTTTGTTACAATTAGTCAATTCTCTTACCTTTGCATTCCCAAAAATGGGCCTGCTTTGCTGCGCCTATCTTGGAAAGTTCTTTGGTTGGGCGGAAAAAAGGTCGACTTGTTCCGGGATACGCACCTTCATATCTGATCATATGCCGAAGTAGCTCAGTTGGTAGAGCAACTGATTTGTAATCAGTAGGTCGGGGGTTCGACTCCCTTCTTCGGCTCCAAAAGGGGCAGTTTCCAGAGCGGCCAAATGGGGCGGACTGTAAATCCGCTGTCTTTCGACTTCGGTGGTTCGAATCCACCACTGCCCACAGGTTGATCCAAACGGTTTGAATGGAGCATCGGTTCTTTTCAAACGCATGTTCACGCGGAAGTAGCTCATTTGGTAGAGCGATAGCCTTCCAAGCTATAGGTGGCCGGTTCGAGCCCGGTCTTCCGCTCATCCACAACCCCCCGATGCAGATCGGGTTATGCCGTGGTAGCTCAGGGGTAGAGCACTTCCTTGGTAGGGAAGGGGTCGTGAGTTCGATTCTCACCTATGGCTCTACATTCATTCAGGGGTTTACAACTTTGGGAAAAAAGTCAAAGTTCGCAGACTTTAAAAAATGCGAGTAACAATTTTTCAAAACAACAATTAAAATTTAAAAAATGGCAAAAGAATCATTCAAGAGGGATAAACCCCATCTTAACGTTGGAACCATCGGTCACGTGGATCATGGAAA
>CAZZJF010000029.1:0-16586 GCA_964654325.1 uncultured Ferruginibacter sp. | reverse complement strand
GCTTTTTTATATCGAAAAAAATGAGCAATCGCCGTAAAGCATCCCAAGAGCATCGCAACCAGGATCATCACTTTGTTGTACAAAAATTCCGGATCCTGTGGTAAGGCCAGCGGGCCGCCGTTCCATTGCTTAATCAGACTGTTGAGTCCCGGGATTTTGTTGTACACCGGAAGCGAAGTCAGGAGGATAATATACAATGCCGTTAAAAAAATCAGGAGGGCGCCCAAAAACATCCAAAACTCTCGCGTGTCCATTCCTTCTTCTGTATGTACGGAAGGCATGCGTCGGGAATGAATGACAAAAGTGCTCAACAGAAGCAAAACATAAAACAACACAAACGCACCAATCAGTATATTGATTACACTGCCGGCTTCGGTAAATGCATGAACAGAGGTGTCTCCCAATATGCCGGTCCTGGTTAAAAAAGTGGAGTAGAGAATAAAGACAAAAGTGAGTGCGATGAACAGGTAGCTGCTTTTCAAACTGCGTCCGGTGCTCCGAAAGATGAGCATGGTATGGATACCGGCTACCAACAGTAACCAGGGTACAAATGAAGCATTCTCTACGGGATCCCAGGCCCAGTAACCACCAAAACTGAGGGATTCATAAGCCCATTTTCCACCCATCATGATGCCAACACCAAGGGTCAGTAGGCTGAACAACGCCCAAGGTAGGGCCGGTTTAACCCATTGGTCATATTTTCGTTGATAAACGCCTCCCCAGGCGAAGGCAGCCGGGATGATGGTAGATGCAAAACCCAAAAATAAAATGGGTGGATGAATGACCATCCAGTAGTTTCGCAGCAGGACATTGAGTCCCATACCATCTTGTAGAAACTGTAGATAATTGGCCCGCTCAAAAATCGGGGCGTTAATTTCGTGTCGCGTTAGAGTGAAGGGGCTGTTGCCGATGCGGATGTCGCCCAGGTAAACCCCCATGATCATTAATGTCAGAAAGACCTGAGCTGTACAGATAAATCCAAGCACCGGCGCCTCCCATGTGTTATCCTTTTGTTTGCGAGCCAACAAGATGAATAGTGAGCCTAAAACCGCGTGCCAGATGGACCAGAGCAGGAAGCTGCCTTCTTGTCCTTCCCAGATACTTGCCAGCAGGTATTTGGGAAGCAGTTCATTGGAGGTGTGCTTATAGGCATAATGGTATTCATAATAATGCTGATAACAGATATAGAACAGGCAGGCAAAAACGACCAGGACGCTGAGTGCGTGTATCATGAACCAGATCCTCGAAAAACGCCCCCATGGTTTCTTCTCAGGCGAATCGAGTGGTAATCGGGCCGAAATAAGATAACCAATGCACGACAGCAGAGAGGCCACCCAGGCGGTTACGATAAAGAAATGGCCGATTTGGCCGGGCAAGCGATGTTCACCAAGAAATTCCATGCGTGTTACGATTGTTGAGCGCCGGTCGAGTAATTAGTTTCAATATCCCGTTTCATATTGTTCGGGTCGTCTTTGTATTTACTCGGGCACTTTAAGAGGATATCCTGACATTCAAAATGATCATTTTCCCAACGCCCCTTGAGCACCAAGCGAGAGCTTTTCTCCAAGTCGGTCGGCTTTCCTTTCTTGTAAACTACTTTCATGGCGCCACCTAACGAGTCTTTGGCCATAAACATCAACAGGTTGGGATCGCGAATCGGATCAAATTGAACCGGGTTGCTGGTGTCAAGGGATGCGATAACATGAACAAAGGTGCCTGGTTTTTTTTTCGCAGTTTCAATGCTGTCATAGGTTGAAAAATCCGCCGAAAACACAAGTAAACCTACGATGAGCATGGCCACTCCGATAAGCAGAACGATATGCGTCTTCTTCATGGTTATTTCTTTTGGCAAAGGTAGTTCAAATGGTTCGCTGTTTCAACTCCATTTCATTCCCGCCGTTCATATATCTTTGTGTCCATAACTGAGTATATGAGTATGGATACGGCGGGCTTTGACCCCAATTCGGTAGGCAATCCCAACAACAATATTTTTGGCTTACCAAGCAACGAAACAGATGCCGGATTGGTTGTGTTACCGGTGCCCTGGGAAGTAACCGTTAGCTATCGGGCTGGTACATCTCGATCACCGGATCATATCCTCAATGCAAGTTTGCAGGTGGATCTCTATGACCCGGACTACCCGGAAATGTGGAAAATCGGGTATTACATGCGACCAACTGATAAAAAGGTCTTGATTAAAAGTGATTACCTCCGGAAGGAAGCCGAATTGTATATAAACTTCATTTCACAGGGAGAATCAATTGAAAATCACAAGTTCATGACCAAAACCCTTCGTGAGATAAATGAGGGTGGACTTTTCTTAAACAACTGGGTCTACGAACAAACAGCTGATTTACTGCAAAAGGGGAAGTTGGTTGGGTTACTTGGTGGCGACCATAGTACTCCCTTCGGATTCTTCAAAGCCATAGGGGAGAAGTACCAACAATTTGGTATCCTGCAAATCGATGCGCATTGTGATCTTCGCCAATCCTATGAAGGCTTTCATTACTCACATGCCTCGGTGATGTATAACACGATCATGGAGATTCCAGCCGTAACGCGATTGGTGCAAGTAGGCATACGCGACTACTGCGACGAGGAAGCCGCCTTTATCCATGCGCAAGCTAACCGTATTCAACCGTTCTTCGACCGCGATATGAAACGCCGGCAATTTGAAGGGGAGTCCTGGAAAAAGATAACGGAAGAAATTATCGCAGCCTTGCCAGCCCATGTTTTTATCAGTTTTGATATTGATGGACTGGATCCCAAATTGTGCCCCAATACCGGAACGCCGGTTCCCGGTGGCCTGGAGCTTGAACAGGTTTTTTATCTGTTTCAACAATTGCATCACGCCGGAAAAAAAATCATTGGATTCGACTTGAACGAGGTGGGCGTAAGCAGTAATGAATGGGATGAAAACGTAGGAGCCCGGGCCCTGTATAAACTTTGCAATCTGTTGGCGGCCAGTCATACAACCAATGGATAAATTCACGATCACCCTGCCCAACGATAAGATTAAAACCTATCGGATGCTGTTGCTGTTGATTAGCCTGATCAATATTGTCATGCTTTCTTTGTTCAAGTTCCGCATGCCCACTGACTCGCTCACCGGCTACATGATAACCGGAGCTATCGGTGCTACATCCGCCCCTTTGTTGCTTTGGCTTTTTGCGAAAAAGGGTCAAGACCGTCACAGCCATCGTATGATTGCCGGTATCCTGATTTCCTGTACTGGTTGGTTCATGCTCGGTTTTGTCCTAGCCGGAATTTCACTGATGGTTGTATCCTTGCTGGCCATGATGGCCATTCGAACATTATTGGTTGTCGTCGGTCATGCTGGTATTGTGTATCCGTCCATTCCCGCTCAAAAACTGAATTGGAGCGAGGTGGATAACCTGTTGCTGAAAGATGGTATCTTGACGATTGATCTGAAAAACAATAAACTGATGCAATTTCGGATTGCTGAAAAAGACAATCCGGCATTGGATGAGCGTGTATTTAATACTTTTGTGGCGGAACAATTGAAAAGTCAAAAAACAACATGAGGGGTTACATTATCCCTGACGGTTATTGGCTTTTCGTTCCTGGGTTGAATTGCGAACCATCCGATTTTACCAACGGTGTTTAAATCGCCCGAAGTAAAATCCGGCGATCCGCTGCAAAACTTTAAAAAAAACGACGATGCCTTCACCTTTCTTGCTTTACTCCGACGGTCAGGGAAATATCTTTGAGGATACCAGTCTATTCGTGACCGGCAGAAGCGGCTGGGACGCATTGCCTGTTCCGGATGATCAATGGATACCGCTACCCGATGGCGGTCAACTTTATGAACTGCCCGGTCGCAGAGGCATTGGCATCGATGTACAAACCGGTGAAATGCGACTCTGTGAAAAGGGATGGGCCGTTGCTGCGTTTATCCCGCCAGCTCATACCGGACTTTTTCTCGCGGCCTATGAAACCTTGCCGGATGCCCCTACGTTGCCGCTATTTTGTTACACCGCTGCCGGATGGACGAACGACGGAATCTGGGTTTCGGCTGTACGAATTGAACAGGATATCCGTCAGGAATGCGCCGGGTATGATGATCAACAAATTGAAAACGGCCATGACCGGCTGTTATCAGCCTATCCGAACAATCGATTAGTCACGCACCTGATGGAGAACTGTTGCATGACCTATACTTGCCCTGCTGCGCGTAACCTGGCCATGGGCCGATGGGAGTGTCCGGTACCTGTTTCACCGGCCTGTAACGCCAATTGTATCGGTTGTATTTCCTTTCAGCCCGAATCGGAATCGATTGTGAGCACGCAAGACCGACTCACATTCAAACCTACCGTTGAGGAAATCGTGGAATTTACCGTTCCGCATCTGCAAACCGCGCCGTATCCGATTGTCAGTTTTGGACAAGGTTGTGAGGGTGAACCCTTGTTGATGTGGGAAACCATCCGCGATGCCATCATCGAAATGCGGAAACATACGCAACAGGGTAGCATCAACATCAATACCAATGGCTCAAAACCTGATGCGGTCAAGGTACTCTGCGAGGCCGGATTGAACAGTATCCGGGTCAGCATGAATTCAGCACGAAAGGCCATCTATACGGCTTATTACCTGCCCAACAATTATCAGTTTGAAGACATCGTTCAATCGTTAAAAACCGTACATGCAGCCGGAGGTTGGACCAGTATCAACTATTTTGTGTTTCCGGGGATGACCGATAGTATTGAAGAATACGAAGCCCTGCGAACCCTCATCCGCGACACCGGACTGAATATGATTCAGTGGCGTAATTTTAACATTGATCCCGATTGGTACCTGGAGAAAATTGGCGTAGCCGATACCGGTGAATGCATGGGTGTGCGTCAGATGATGCAATTATTGCAGGAGGAGTTTCCGGCGCTGAAGTTTGGGTATTTCAATCCGCCTATCGAACGTATCCGCGGTTCATTCACCGCTGATTTTGCCCATTGAGTATTTAGGTGCGTGTAATCGTTACCGGTATTCGCCGAAGATCTTCCGCAGCGTGTCGGCGATTTCACCCAGTGTACATAATTGTTCTACGGCTTCAATCACCGGCGGCATCAGGTTTTGCCCTTCCTTGGCGGCCTGTTCGATTGCCTGAAGGCAACGAGCAGCTGTTGCCGCATCGCGACGGGCGCGCAGGTCGGCCAGTTTCTCTGATTGTGCTTTTTGAATACGGTCATCAATTTTAAAACCGGGGATTTGGTCTGTTTCGGTGGACTGATACGCGTTCATGCCTACAATAATCCGTTCATTGGCTTCAATGCTTTGCTGGTACTGATAGGCCGAACGGGCGATCTCATCTTGCATGAATCCGGATTCAATGGCGGCTACACTGCCGCCCATCTCGTCGATTCGTTGCATGAGGGCCAACGCTTTTGTTTCCACCTCACGGGTTAACGATTCTACAAAATAGCTGCCTGCCAGCGGATCAGCGGTATCGGCGGCGCCGCTTTCGAAAGCGACAATTTGTTGCGTGCGCAAGGCCGTTCGGGCAGCGTTTTCGGTAGGCAGGCTCAAGGCCTCATCAAAGCCGTTGGTATGGAGGGATTGCGTTCCGCCCAGTACGGCGGCTAAGGTTTGTATCGTTACACGCGTGATATTGTTGATGGGTTGCTGGGCCGTAAGGGTGCTGCCACCGGTTTGGGTATGGAACCGAAGCATCATGGCCTTGGGATCGGTGGCGCCTAGGTCTTTCATCAGTTGTGCCCAGATCGTCCGGGCAGCTCTGAATTTGGCTACTTCTTCAAACAGGTGATTGTGCGCGTTGAAAAAGAAAGACAATCGTTTGCCAAATACATTGATATCGAGTCCTTTCTCGAGGGCTGCTTTCACGTATGCTTTACCGTTACTGAGGGTGAAAGCTACTTCCTGTACGGCGGTGCTGCCGGCTTCTCGAATGTGATAGCCGGAAATGGAAATGGTGTTCCACTTGGGCAGGTTAATACTGCACCATTCAAAAATATCGGTGATAATGCGCATGCTGGGTTGAGGCGGGTAGATATAGGTGCCTCTGGCAGCGTATTCTTTCAGGATATCGTTTTGGATGGTCCCTGTTATTTTTTTCAAATCGGCGCCTTGTTTTTTGGCAAGTGCTACATAAAATGCCAGTAAAATAAAGCCAGTGGCATTGATGGTCATGGAAGTAGAAACCTGTTCAAGCCGAATGTCTTTGAATAGAAGTTCCATATCCTCGAGGCTGTCGATGGCAACACCCACTTTACCAACCTCGCCGTCGGCCAGCGGGTGGTCGCTGTCGTACCCGATTTGGGTAGGTAAATCAAAAGCAACACTCAGTCCGCTGACACCTTGTGAGAGGAGATAATGGTAACGCTTGTTGCTTTCCTCGGCGGTGGAGAACCCGGCATATTGACGCATGGTCCATAGCTTGCCCCGGTACATATCGGCTTGTACACCCCGGGTGTACGGAAATTCGCCGGGAATCGAAAGTGGCGCTTGTTGTTCCGGCTCAGTATAAACCGGCTGAATCTCTATTCCTGAATCCGTCTGTATTTTTTTAGTGGACATATCGACTATTGCATAAGTTTCTTTGCTTCAAATTGGAGGGCATCCAATACCACGGCGCTCATCTCCGCATTGGGCGTTTCCGTGTATTCGAGAATCAGGCGGGAGAGATCCATGGCGCCGGCCTGTGGTGGAAGACTGGCTGTTATGTGGTGAATGATATAGATGTTCTGGTCTTTTAGCCGGGTGATGGCATTCCATAATTCCGGACTCACGTAAATCTGTTGACTCAGATTGTATTCATATTCCTGACGGATGGTTTCAGTGAGGAGTTGGTGTAAATCAGCGGCACTTAATCCCTGCATAGCGGTTCTCCCCAGCAGGTTTTTCAACGTCGACCGTTCGGCAAACAAGGTAAGTCGCTCTAAAGCCTGTAGTTGAAGAGCAAGCCCTTCGCCGGACTGTTTGGAGGATGTCGTGGGGGCTTGTTTCCGGATCTGTTGCCGAAACATCATGGTAACCAGGATCAGGGTGGGTATGCTGGTCAGTACCAATCCGTAAAGTAAATAAGATTCTATCATGACCCTGCAAAAGTAGGAATTGCAACGAAGAAGAACACGCGTCTTTTTACGGCTTTCTGTGTAATTTTACATAAATATTGTTTTGATCATGCTAACACCTGTTCAATTAACGAAATCGGCAGAAACAGAAGTGCTGCGCTTGCTCCAAACGGATGCCTCAGCTATCGAGAAAGGGTTTTTACGAGTAGGCGTAAAAGGAGGGGGCTGCAGCGGCATGACTTATGTCCTCGAATTCGATGAGCCTAAACCTGCCGATAAGCATTTTTTATGGGGTAGTATTCCTATGATTATAGATCCATCGCACGAACTTTATCTGATGGGTATGGAGGTGGATTGGCAAGGAGGACTAAATGCCCGCGGGTTTACGTTCAACAATCCAAATGCGTCCAGTACTTGTGGTTGTGGAACAAGCTTTGCTGTTTAATATTCAACGACACGTAGATACAAGCACTAAAAATCCCGGGTAAGCCGGGATTTTTTAGTCGAAATAGTGTTAGCCAAAACGGGTTACAATTCTGGTGCTTTCTCTTTTTTACGTTCTTCTTTAGCAGCACCCAACGGCTTGCTTTTTGCAATATCCACCAGAACCGGCGCACCCACGAAAATCGAAGAATAAGTTCCGGTAAGTACACCTATCAACATTGCAAACGCGAAACCGCGGGTGACGTCACCACCGAAAATAAACAGGATCAGCACCGTTAGGAATACGGTCAACGAAGTCATAACCGTTCTGCTCAAGGTATCATTGATAGCAGCATTTACGATGGTTGATTTTTCAGCACCTTTCATGTCTCGACTATATTCACGGATACGGTCAAACACAATCACCGTATCATTCATGGAGAAGCCGATAACCGTAAGGACCGCAGCAATGAAGTGTTGGTCCAGCTCCAACGGGAAAGGCACAATTTCTTTTAAGAAAGAGAATACGGCCAGCGTAACCAAGACGTCATGCAGTATAGTCAGGATGGTACCGGCGGAGTAACGGAAATCTCGGAAACGGATAAAAATGTACATGAAGATGATCAACGTTGCAAAAATGGTCGCAATAATCGCATTTCGTTTCAGGTCTTTTGAAATGCTTGGTTGCACAGTGATCGAGCTTTTGATATGATTGGCAACGAAACCGGAGTAGGTAAGATCTTTGGGTAATACGCCTCGTAATCCGTCCATCAATCGTTGTTGAACGATACTGTCCTTATCTTCCTGTCCAATCAGATAAGAGGTGGTAATATTCAGCTGTTTGCCATCGTTGCCAACTGTTTTGAGGGTAATGTTATCTCCTTCAAAACTATTTTTAAGTGATGTTCGGAGTTCGTCGCTCGCATTCACCTTTTGTTCAAAAGAAACCGTATAGGAGCGTCCACCCTTGAATTCAACACCCAGATGGAACCCATTGAAAATCGAGGCGACACCGGCAATCAAAACAAGACTGGAAATCACATACGCAAACTTTCGCTTTTCGATGAACTTGAAATTCGATTTTTTGAAAATACTTTTAGAGAGTGAGGTAAAGTAATTGAAATGTTTGTTTTTACTGGTGCCAACTGACGTGATCAGTCGTGAAACCAAGATTCCGCAGAAAAGAGATAACAGAAGACCGATTATTTGAGTGATGGCAAAGCCAAGTACCGGGCCCAAACCAAAGAAAGCCAGAATGATAGCGGTCAGTAAAGAGGTTACGTGGGCATCGAGCACGGGTGCCATGGAACGTTTGTAACCGTCATCGACAGCCTGTTGGTAGGATTTTCCACGGATCAATTCTTCTTTGATACGTTCGAAAATGATTACGTTTGTGTCAACCGCCATACCAATAGTAAGTACCAATCCGGCAATGCCGGCAGCGGTGAGGGTGAAACCAAGGGCTGTAAGTACACCTAACGTATAAAGTAAGTTCAAAATCAGGGCGAGGTTGGCTACCCATCCGCCGGAACTATAGTATAGCAACATCAACAGGAAAATAACGCCAAAAGAGATCAAAAAAGCCATCATACCGCCATTGACAGCCTCTTGTCCGAGGGTAGGACCAACGATTTGTTCAGCCACAATGCGGGCTGGGGCATCCACTTTTCCTGAATTCAGGGTGCTGGCCAATTCCTGGGCTTCTTCAATGGTGAAGTTTCCGGAAATCTCAGAACTGCCGCCTTCGATGGGGCCATTAACATTGGGTGCACTGTAAACGATGTCATCCAGCACAATGGCGATCGGATGACCAACATTTTTGCGGGTCAATGCCGCCCATTTGGAAGAACCCATGGGATTCATTTCCATCTTGATTGCGGGCTTACCTTTTTCATCATAGTCCTGACGGGCGTTATCAATGGCGTCGCCCTCTAAAGGAGCCTTGTCGGTGCCAGGTTGCGTTTTGATGGCATAGAGCATGACAAAACTCTTCTTTCCTTTGTTATCTTCCTCTGGCATGCCATACAAGAAGCGCAGATTGGATGGCAGCACATTGGTTACAATGGAATTTTTGATATGATTACTGAGTACTCCGGTATCGTTCAGTGGCACGAAGCCAATTTGAGAGGTGTATTGTGGTTTTCCGTTTTTATCGGGCACCAACCCGCCTTTTGCGTCAGTAACATATCCTGCAAGGTAACGACGAAGTGGATTAGCGTTTTTCTTGATTGTTGCCGAATCAATCTTGGAGGTGTCTGTCTGAGCATTCAGGTAATTCTCCAGTGCTTTGTCGGCCGACACCAGCGCATTGCCGATCTCGTCAATATTGTACACTTCCCAGAATTGCAAGTTGGCAGAAGATTGTAACTTTTTTCGAACACGCTCGGGGTCTTTCACACCAGCAAGTTCCACATTGATGATGCCTTTGTTGAGATCCAGGTTTACATTGGGCTGCGCTACACCATAATTGTCGATCCGTTTTTGAATGATGCGATACGTTTGTTCAATCGCGCCGTTGGAGATTGCCGATAATTCATCGCGAACCGCATCATCCGACATAGTCGGCTTGAAACTTTTTCCGGAGGAAAATGCCGAGGCTAGTTTTCCAGAACCGTTTTGCTGGATGAAGGCATCACAAAATAAGGTGGTGTATTTTTTATCACTGACCAGTTTCGCACTGTCGGCAGCAGCCAAAGCACGGCTTACGCGCGGATCATTGGGTTTGCACGATTTTTTGACCATCTCCCGTAGGTTCACATCCATGGTCACGCTCATGCCACCCTGCAAATCCAAGCCGCGATTCAATTCGGTTTCCTTGCATTTTTGATAGGTTGAACCGAGGTAGATTACTTTATCTTTTGAAGCAGCCAACATTGAATCCTTGACGGACTCTACTTTTGCATTGAATTGATCCTGTGGAAGATTCTTATACTTCTTTTTGACCAGCTTGAGTGCTTTGTCATAGGTATTCGATTCAAAATTCCGAACAGCAATCGTATACGAAAGTATCCAGGCGGAAATAATCAATAGACTGATAGTAAAAAACCAAACTAAACCTTTGAGTTGCATGGGATTGAGTATTCAATGTTGGTAATAACGTAGACTTTTTTAAGGCTTGCAAAGATATGGGAAAAACACATGCGTTGAGGGGGCTATTTAT
The DNA here is from genome assembly GCA_964654325.1 of uncultured Ferruginibacter sp. Lineage (GTDB taxonomy): Bacteria > Bacteroidota > Bacteroidia > Chitinophagales > Chitinophagaceae > Ferruginibacter. Next base: position 5,957 of record CAZZJF010000029.1, on the reverse strand, counting down.
ACGCCGAGCCTTTCCATCGGCCAGGCCTTATCAGACTAGGTTAATTATTAAAAAAAATGCAATAATAGTCCAATATTTTAAATAAAATCGCGTTTGAGATCGAATATAGGCTATTTTGTTCTGTTTTTTTTGATTTTGATAGATTCGTTTCGGTTGGGTGCGTTGCGTTTTTTTTCAATCTTGGTTAGATTTGTTCAAATTGACAGGTATGTTCTCTTCCTTGCTGCAACGATTCCAGGAGCCGGAGACGCTTCGCATGGCCAAATTAGGCAGAGCCCTTCGCGCCAGTGGGGTGGATGTGGTTGACCTAAGCCTGGGGGAACCGGATTTCAACACGCCGGACCATATTAAAAAAGCGGCTCATGAGGCCATCGATGCGGATTTTAGCCACTATACACCCGTGCCTGGTATCCCGGCCTTGCGGGAAGCGGTTTGTGAAAAACTGAAAAGGGATAACGGCTTGGCCTATCACCCCGATCAAATTGTGGTTAGCACCGGCGCAAAACAGTGCATCGCTAATCTGGTGCTGGCAGTGGTAGACCTTGGTGACGAAGTAATCATTCCTACACCTTATTGGGTGACCTATAGTGAAATTGTCAAGCTGGCAGGAGGGATACCGGTACTGGTGCCCACCACCTTAGCGTCGGGTTTCAAAATCACATCCGACCAACTGCAGAAACACCTGAGTCCGAAAACACGACTGTTCATGTTTTCCTCTCCCTGCAATCCTACCGGTTCCGTATATACGAAAGAAGAATTAGAGGCTCTTGCGGTGGTTTTTGAAGAACATCCGGATGTTTATGTCATGAGTGATGAGATTTACGAGTATATTAATTACGGTCATTCACATGCGTCAATCGCTTCCATCGATTCGCTGAAAAACAGGGTAGTGGTTATCAACGGGCTAAGTAAAGGATATGCCATGACTGGCTGGCGGGTGGGCTACCTCGCCGGATCAACCGACGTGGCGAAAGCCTGCGAAAAGATCCAAGGTCAGTTTACAAGCGCCACCAACAGTATTGCACAAAAGGCGGCCATTGCAGCTTTGCTTGGCGACATGCGCCCTACCGAGCAAATGCGACAAGCCTTTGCTCAACGGAAAACGTTGATGTTAGATATGCTCCGTCTTATCCCTAATGTACCCTGTGTGGAACCCGACGGCGCTTTTTATTTATTTCCCGATATGCGGATGTACATCGGCAAAAAAACACCATCCGGAGAAACGCTAACCGATGCCACGGCGCTATGCATGTTTCTGTTGAATGAAGCACATGTTTCGACCGTATCCGGGACCGCTTTCGGTGATCCAAACTGTGTTCGGCTATCATTTGCCAACAATACTGAAAATATTGAAAGAGGCATGACGCGTATCCGTACCGCGCTCGAGAGTCTTAGTTAGTTCCGATTTTTTGATTGTTCGATCAACCATTGATGGGCCGACAGGACCTGTGGAATCAAAAGCATTGTTTCGTTGTTATCAATAATCAGATCGCATCGTTTCAGTTTCGTCTCCTCCGGAAGCTGGCTTTGTATCTTACGGATGATATCCGCTACAGGGGTTTGGTCTCGTTGATGAATGCGTTGTATACGAAGTGGTTCAGGACTTCGAACCCCAATGACATAATCCAACTCTTTTTCTGACCCACTCTCGAAGATAAGAGCCGCTTCTTTGATCGAATAGGGCCCCTGTTGTTCCGACATCCATTGTTTTGACCGGGCGATGGTTTTGGGATGGATTAGCTGATTGATGCGTCCACGAATATCCGGATCGTTGAAGATGGCATCAGCAATTACTTTTTTAGCTGGGCCCTGTTTGGTGTAGGCCTCTTCGCCAATCAAACGTATGATTTCATTTTTCACGTCCGGATCTTCGGCCAATAGTTTTTTGGCTTCCAGATCAGCATAAAAGACGGGAATACCAATCAATTCGAATAGGGATGCAACGGTGGATTTGCCACTGCCGATTCCGCCTGTCAAACCGACTTTGAGCATCATGTCTTATCGATTGGATTATTTTGTCTCTGTTGGCGCCGGCTTGTTGATATTGGCCGTCCACTCCATGCTGATAGCTGACTTTTCAATGCGCAGGTAGCTGCCCGGACTAACTTCCAGTGACAAGGTACCATCTTCATTGACTTTATTTACCACACCATGAATACCGGCAATCGTAACGATCTTATCGCCTTTCTGAAGGTTGTTGACAAAATTTTTCTGCTCTTTGGCTTTTTTAGACTGCGGTCGGATCATGAAGAACCAGAAAACGAGTACCATACCTATCATCAGAACGATATTCCATATGGGGTCTGTCCCCTTGCCCGATTGTAATAAAACGTTGAATGTTGCTTGCATTGTTGTGTTGGTTTATAAAATGGATGATCAATTACTGTTCTTTACCGATGACGGTACCCCGGATGACCAGTTGCGGAAATTCGGGAATGGCATTGGATGAGACGGTTATTTTCTTTTCGGCCTGGCCGGGGCGTTTATCAGTTTTAAACACAGCTTTAATTACGCCGATTTCACCGGGTGCAACCGGTTTCTCGGGTTTCTCCGGAATGGTGCATCCGCAACTTGCGATGGCTTCCTCTATTACAAGCGGGTTGGTGCCGGTATTTTCAAATCGAAAACTGAATCGGACATCAGTGCCCTCGTTGACTTGTTTGAAATCATACACCGAATCCAGGAGCCGAACCGTGGTTGGTTTGGCTCGGGCAGAAGTGTCTATTTTCGATGCGGCTTTGCCGGAAGAGGATTGATTGGTTTCCTCATTACGGATGTCGCAAGACTGCCAGCCGATGAGCGCGAGCAGTGAAAAAAGGGAGGTGGCGAGAAAGGGTTTCATAAAAATAGAAGCGATTTATAAAGTGCTGTTTTTGTATACAATTTTATGGATTTTATTTGCAGTTTTCAGGTCTTTCAAAATATTGTCCAAAAGGCCATTGATAAACTGCCCACTTTGGGGTGTGCTGTATGATTTTCCTAAATCGATGTATTCATTGATCGTCACTTTGGTTGGAATGGTTTCAAAGTACAAAAATTCGGCAACGCCGAGGCAAAGTAAGATCAAATCGAGTTGTGCGACACGTTCTGCCTCCCAGTTCTTTAATTTCGGTTTGATGATCTCGAGCAGGTGCGCTTTTTTTCCAACGACGGTTTTCAACAAGCCAAAGGCGTATTCAGATTTTTCGCGACCGATGATATTGTCAAATCGAAATGTCTCCGGTTTTTGCAGGCAGTTCGATAAAATGGCGATCATGTTCTCGGCATCATCATCCCATTGAACATAGAGCTCTTCCACACGAGCAATGAAATCAGGATTGGGCAACATGATTTCATGAAACAAGGTTTCAAGGATCTGTCTTTCTGATTTTTTGATTCGTTCCGGTAGCTCAATATAGTCACTGTAAGCCTCATGCGTGGTCAATTGGTTATAACACGTACGAACCAGTTCAGTGTCATCCAGTTTGTCAAAATGAAATGTTTTTTGAGCTGCTTGGAAGGACGCATTGTGGGCAATTGACTCCACGATAGAGTTGCCGGCAATCTTGGTATTTACGGTTAAGTCTGCTGCAGATGGCAAGTGCTTGGAAGCGCGGATACCGGCATCGGTTTCCGCATATTGGCAAACCGAACGAATCAGGTGCACCAAGTAAGCAAACAACGAAGTGCTTTGCTGAAAGGATTGCTGCAGCATTTTATGAGGTAGCGTCTCCGGAACATCGCCTTCCATCCGGTCTAATGCATACAGTGCCTGCATTACCTTAATTCGTATGTTTCTTCGGCTGATCATTCGGCGTTTTGAATTGACGGCAAAATTACGTTATTCACCTTCAACATATAGATTAAAAAGCGTTGAAGTGAAAATTTGTCGGTTTCGGCTGTTCAAAACTGACAATATGAAGCCTGCACGTGACAACAAATACCATTTATGCGCGGTGGTATGATATTCGCTTACCTTTGCGTGCCCTAAAAAAGGGAGTACTATCATCAAAAAACTATATCTGTTATGGCGAAGAAAGTGAACATTACCCCGTTGCACGACCGCGTGATCGTGAAACCTGCTGCCGCAGAAGAAAAAACAGCTGGCGGTATCATTATTCCAGACACGGCGAAAGAAAAACCTCAGCGTGGAACCGTTGTTGCGGCCGGTCCCGGTAAAAAAGATGAACCTGTTACGGTGAAATCCGGTGATATGGTTCTCTATGGAAAATATTCCGGAACGGAAATCAGCATTGAAGGAGTTGATTACCTCATCATGCGGGAAAGTGATATCCTGGCTATCGTATAAAGAGGCATCAATCTGAATACGCAAAAAGTAACAACTCGCCGGATATCTATCCTGTTTGCGAAAAAGAAATAACCATTTTGAATCAATCTAAAATAAAAGCAACATGTCTAAAATGATATTTTTCGACAATGAAGGTCGGAATAAAATGAAAAAGGGCGTTGACACATTAGCCAACGCGGTTAAAGTGACCCTCGGTCCCAAAGGAAGAAATGTAGTCATCGAAAAGAAATTCGGTGCCCCACAAGTAACCAAAGATGGTGTAACCGTAGCCAAAGAAATCGAACTGGAAGATCCGGTTGAAAATATGGGTGCCCAGATGGTGAAAGAAGTAGCCTCCAAAACGGCTGACATTGCCGGCGACGGAACAACCACCGCTACTGTACTGGCACAAGCGATCATCAGCGAAGGATTGAAAATGGTGGCTGCCGGTGCGAATCCTATGGATCTGAAACGCGGTATAGACAAAGCCGTTTCCATCATTGTGAACAATCTGAAAGAACAATCACAAACGGTTGGTAACGACAGTAAAAAAATCCAGCAGGTGGCAACTATCTCCGCCAATAACGATGAAACAATCGGTAAGCTGATTGCCGAAGCATTTGCCCGTGTAGGTAAGGAAGGGGTGATTACGGTGGAAGAAGCCAAAGGCACCGATACAACGGTAGAAGTCGTAGAAGGTATGCAATTTGATCGTGGATATGTGTCTCCCTATTTCGTTACAAACAGTGAGAAAATGGAAGCCGAATTGCAGAATCCCTACATTCTGATCTACGATAAGAAGATCTCTTCCATGAAAGACATTCTGCACATTCTGGAAAAAGTAGCACAAAGCGGTCGTCCGCTGTTGATCATTGCCGAAGATCTGGAGGGTGAAGCATTGGCAACATTGGTTGTGAACAAACTGCGCGGTACCATTAAAGTAGCCGCGGTGAAAGCGCCAGGCTTTGGCGATCGTCGGAAAGAAATGCTGCAAGATATTGCCGTTCTTACAGCCGGTATCGTGGTGAGCGAAGAGCAGGGATACAAGCTTGAAAATGCTGATCTGACTTACCTCGGACAAGCAGCTTCGGTAACGATCGATAAAGACAATACAACCATTGTCGGCGGTAAAGGCAAGAAAGCCGACATCACGGCCCGTGTGAACCAAATCAAAGCACAAATCGAAAATACAACCAGCGATTACGATCGCGAAAAACTGCAGGAGCGTCTGGCCAAATTAGCCGGTGGCGTAGCTGTACTGTATGTTGGAGCTGCTACCGAAGTGGAAATGAAAGAAAAGAAAGACCGTGTTGACGATGCCCTGCATGCAACCCGTGCAGCCGTAGAAGAAGGCATTGTGCCTGGTGGCGGCGTCGCTTACCTGCGCGCGCTCAATAGCCTGGATGCAAAAGTAAAAGGTCAAATCGCTGACGAGCAAACAGGTATGCAAATTGTACGTCGTGCCCTGGAAGAACCTATGCGTACCTTGACGGCTAATGCCGGTATCGATGGTTCCATCGTGGTGCAAAAAATCAAGGAAGGGAAAGGTGATTTTGGTTTCAATGCCCGCACCGAAACCTACGAGAATCTGTTCAAGGCCGGGGTTATTGATCCAACGAAGGTTAGCCGTGTAGCGCTTGAAAACGCTGCTTCGATTGCCGGTATGTTGCTGACCACGGAATGTGTGGTG
>CAZZJF010000028.1:0-16602 GCA_964654325.1 uncultured Ferruginibacter sp. | reverse complement strand
AAACATTGGATGGTGCAACAGTTTCAAATTAAATAAAAGCACATAACCAGTGCATGATACAATCAATTTGATGTTTTTGATTCCGGCGATCCCGCTTTGACCTACCAACAGGGCATTATCAGGCGGCTTTCAAAGGAGCATTGGCTGTTTGGATGCGCAGGTTGCTCTGTTGTTCGATGCAACGGATGACATCCGCATATTGCTTGCCAAACGTGGATATTGGAATCAGAATTGGAAAGCCCTGTGACTCTTTATTCATAACGGTCTGATTGGGATTTAGACGACCCAGTTGGGTAGCGATCTTTTTCAGCAGGCGGGTCAGGCTGGAATAGGCATTCGAAACAGCGGGGTCGTCTTGCACGTAAATGGCTAATACGGCTTCTTCGCGAAATCCGGCGCTTCGTCTTACCGTCATGGATACTTCTTCCAGGCTGGTTATGCGATTCCAGGGTACAAGTCCTGTGCTGATACCGTTGGTGTTGGCCAGCAGTCCATCGTGATACACAGCAAAAATGACTGGATTTTTTATGGCATTATAGGTAAATATGATTGTCAGCGGTATGGTCATCACCAGCACCATATAGGGCAGGAATTGCATGCCTGATTCCTTGTCGATTGCTTTTATGCCGTTGAGGTAGCGCGATGACAGAGCTGCATGATTAATGCCGATATCAAAAAATACAAAGCCCAGAAAAGCAGCGGCTAATGCAGCCAGTAAATAACCCACTCTCCCTTGTTTGATTTCCAGTACTGGTTGCATTCGTTGATTTTGGGACAAGGTAGGCTAAAAATGGTTGGCTGGCATGAATCATTCAGTTTGCTTTTTTCACTGAGCACCGTTTAAATGGTGGTCGTCGATTTTGAATGTGTTTTACCCGTGCGGTTGAGGTGATTTTCTCAAAAATAGGCTAGGGTACCGTTTAAACGGTACCCACCGCCACCAAACAAACTCATTTCCACGCTTTTACCGAACTTTCCACTTTCAATCAGCCGAAAACCGAAATCGCTTGACGCTCAGTATCGTCATCATTCATTTTAACGTACCGACACAGCTCACAGCCTGCCTGCAATCGCTGGAAATAGCCTGTGACCAAATCCCCCATGAAATCATCGTAACAGACAATGCCTCCACCCAAGGTCCAATCAACGAACTTATCACCCGATTTCCCAAGATTCGGTTTTTTCAAAACACCACTAACACGGGCTTTGCTGTCGCCAACAATCAAACCGTACCGCATTGCCAAGGACAATACCTGCTGCTACTCAATCCCGATACCATCGTGCTACCGGACACGATTAAACGCTGCCTCGCTTTTTTAAACCAACATCCGGAAACGGGCGCTCTTGGTGTACAAATGACCGATGAACATAACCAGTTCCGACCCGAGAGCAAACGGGGCTTTCCGGGCATCCGACACTCGCTGTGCCGCTTTGCCGGTCTCCACCACCTGTTTCCACGCTCTGCCTGGCTGGCCGGCTATTACGCCCCACACTTGTCTGAATCCGATACCGGAGTCGTTGATGTACTCACTGGTGCCTTTCTGATGATGCCTGCTTCCGTCTATCGGCAGGTGAATGGCTTTGACACCAATTTCTTTTTGTATGGTGAAGATATCGACCTGTGCTGCCGTATTCGCCAAGCCGGATACCCACTTTACTATCTCGGCGATACCCGCATCATTCACCTGAAAGGACAAAGCAGTTCCCAAAAAACAAACAACTACATCCGGCATTTTTACGGAGCCATGGACATCTTCGTTCGGAAATACTACTCCAATCGCCCTATCGCCCGAACCATCCTGCACAGCGGCATCGCGCTTGCCCGCACATGGGCCAGGATCAAAAGCGCCTTACCTTTGTAAGCACAACCCAACGTCCATGCTTTCACTCAACCTGTCTGATCTGAAACCGGCCGAAGCGCAGAACTACCTGCAGCATGCCATCGCTCCACGACCTATTTGTTTTGCATCAACCATCGACAAACAAGGACAAGTCAATTTAAGTCCATATAGCTTTTTCAACCTGTTCTCATCGAATCCACCCATCGCCGTTTTTTCGCCGGCACGACGGGTACGCGATAATACCACTAAACATACCCTGCAAAATATCGAGGAAACCGGTGAGGTGGTGATCAATATGGTCGATTATGACCTGGTGCAGCAAATGTCATTGAGTAGCTGCGAATACCCCAAATCAGTAAACGAGTTTATCAAAACCGGATTAACCGAACAACCCGCCACGCGCGTTAAACCACCGATGGTAAAAGAAAGTAAAGTCAAGATGGAATGCATCGTTCGGCAAGTGATTCCGCTTGGTCAGGAAGGTGGCGCCGGAAACCTTGTACTCGCCGAAATCCTGGTACTGCATATCGACCCTTCCATCCTGGATGCCAACAATAACATCGACCAAACACGGTACGAACCTGTGGCCCGGCTCGGCGGCAACTGGTATACGCGCGTCACAAAAGACAGTCTCTTTGAAGTCGAAAAACCAAATGTGAAACTGGGTATTGGATTTGATCAGCTCCCTGCATCGGTTCGAAACAGCACCATCCTGACGGGCAACGATTTGGGTATGCTGGCTAATACTGATCAACTGCCCGAACCGGATCCCGCCTTCAACGACGCCCATGTTCGGCAAATCGTTCAGTATTTTGCACTACAACCGGATGAGCTCGAAAACGAACTGCATCGATACGCACAGAACCTCCTGCGGGAACAAAAAACAGAAGCGGCCTGGCAAGTGTTGCTTACCCATGCCTGATCATCCGCTTTCTCCCTGCTTTCAATTACCTTTGTGACCTTATTTATTGAAGCAAAAACGCATGAGCACACAGCATTTGTCGGAACAGGAAATCATCCGTCGCGAAAAGAAAACTGAACTGGAAAAACTGGGAATCGACCCCTACCCCGCGGCGCTCTACCCCGTCAATAAAACAGCCGCCTATATCAAAGAAACCTATACTGGCGAGGACAATAAAGCTGCCTTCACTAACGTATGCCTGGCCGGTCGCATCATGAGTATCCGCGATATGGGTAAAGCGAATTTTGGCGTACTGCAGGATGAAACCGGAAAAATTCAGTTCTATATCAAGCAGGATGATATATGCCCGGGCGACGACAAATCGCTGTTTCAGCAAGTATGGAAGAAGCTGATCGATATCGGCGATTTCATTGGCATCAAAGGCTATGTTTTTACAACGAAAACCGGCGAAACCTCTGTCCACGTCACCGAATTCACATTATTGAGCAAAGCCTTGCGGCCCATACCCATCGTCAAAGAAAAAGACGGTGAAGCTTTTGATGAAGTCACCGATCCGGAATTCAAATACCGGCAACGTTATGCCGATCTAATTGTTAATCCCGGCGTCAAGGAGGTATTCATCAAGCGCACGAAATTCATGAATGCCGTTCGGCAGTTTTTGAACGACCGTGGCGCCCTGGAAGTAGACACCCCGGTTTTGCAAAGTATACCCGGCGGAGCCGCCGCACGTCCCTTCATCACCCATCACAATGCGCTGGATGTACCGATGTACCTCCGTATCGCTAATGAACTTTACCTGAAACGTCTGGTGGTTGGTGGATTTGAATGGGTGTATGAATTCAGTCGTAATTTCCGGAATGAAGGCATGGATCGCACGCACAATCCCGAATTTACTATCCTCGAATTTTATGTGGCATACAAAGATTATACCTGGATGATGGAAACGACGGAGCAATTGCTGGAACATGCCGCCATCGCCGTAAATGGCACCACTGAATGTACCGTTAATGGACAAGCGATTTCATTCAAAGCCCCTTATCGTCGAGTCACCTTGTTCGATGCGATTAAGGAACATACCGGATTTGATTGCTCGGGCATGGATGAAGCCGGTATCCGCGATGTTTGTCGCCAACTGGGTATTCATGCCGATCCAAAATGGGGCAAAGGCAAACTGATCGACGAAATTTTTGGCGAGAAATGTGAACATCATTACATACAACCTACTTTCATCACCGATTATCCGGTGGAGATGAGTCCGCTGACCAAAAAACACCGGTCTAAACCCGGGCTCGTTGAGCGGTTTGAGCTGATGATCAACGGTAAAGAAATCGCTAATGCATACAGTGAGCTCAACGATCCCATCGATCAGCGGGAACGTTTTGAGGAACAAGTCAAGCTCATGGAGCGGGGTGATGATGAAGCCATGTTCATCGATCACGATTTTCTGAGAGCGCTGGAATACGGTATGCCACCCACCGCCGGCATCGGTTTCGGCGTAGACCGGGTCTGCATGTTGCTCACCGACCAGCATAGCATACAGGATGTGCTGCTGTTTCCGATGATGCGTCCCGAAAAAAATAATCAGGCCGAATAAGAAACAAACTCAATGTCGTACTACGGTGTTGATGGAGCGATTTGCTGATACACGCGAATAAACGCATCAGCGATCTGTTCATTCAGATACGTTGATTCTACGAGGTTACGGGCCCTGTCGGTAATGGAACGTCGCTGGTCTTCATTCATTTGCAACACGCGGATAACCGCATCGGCAAATGCGTCTTCATCATTTGGTTTGATGGGGAAACCGGTTTGACCGGCCGTAAGTATGGAACCGATACCCCCAACCTCATAAGCCACTACCGGCGAGCCACAATAAAATGCCTCCGGAATCACAGCCGGGAAACCTTCAATCACACTGGGCAACAAAAGCACATCACCCGAGGCGATATAATCCAAGGGCGTTCGGATGAACCCGGTGAAGTGCACGGCTTCCGCCCAGGACTGACTATTGATCATATCGGTAATGGATACACGCAAAGGACCATCGCCTACCAGCCACAACTGTGCTTGCGGGAAATGCGCGCGCACGGTTTGAAAAATACGCAGTAACCCCGTGTGGTTTTTTTCGAAACTAAAACCGCCCACATGTACCAGATGTGGGCCGGGCTGATCCATCGCAGCCACCTGCCCGTATACAACACGTTCAATGCCTACCGGGAGTACCGAGAAACGCGAAGACGGAATTGAAAACAGCGATTGCAGGTCATCACGACTGGCCTCACTGACCGAAATAATATGATCGACCTTGGACAATAGCCATCGATTGATGGATTTAGTAACGCCACCTTTCAGGTAACGACTCATCACACTGGCATTGCGAAACACAATGGGCACCTTCCAGGAAAAGACCCTTTTGGACAATACACAATACTTCAGCGTATCACCGCTATTCGCCTGCACAATATCAGGTTTGAACGTACGGATGATCTCGGCGAGGCACTTCCAGGCGCTCCGATCCCAAAAGCGATGGGCAAGACGGGCATTTAAAACCTGAATCGCTCCTTTGTAAGGCAGTTCATCTGTTCCGTCAAGCAATGCCACCATACAGACCTCATGCCCTTGTGCTTCCATGTGTGCCGAAAGCTGCGCCGCAAAGTTTTCGGCTCCCCGTAACTGAATTTTCTGTATGACTTGTAAGATCCTCACGACACAATCGGATTCGGTTTGATACAATCCAACAGATGCTCGCGAAAGATCGTTCGAAAATGATCCACCATGGCTTGCACTTGCGTTTTGTTGAAACCGGCTTCCACCTGTTCGATCTCAGCAATAATATCCATGTCATCGTGCACGAAACGATGATGATGTATCAGATTCGATTTCTGCAATAGGTCTACGATTTTCCCTTTGTGTGATCCTTTATATTTCGATGGCAGCTCGATGGCTAAAAAGGGCGTCTGGTTTTTCATGCTGAATATGGTGGAATGAAACCGGTCGGTAATACAAAAATCAAAATGCCGGTAAGATACCGCCCATTCAATCGGATTCAACTGACCGGTGAGATCGAGGTGCGCATAGCTATTTTGTTGACCGATAGCTACGAGCTGGATGTTATGCTGATCGGCGTAGGCTCGAATCGTTGCGGCCAGACGGGCAAATGGTTTTGGACCAGACGAAAATGAAAGGGCCATGATTTTCCTTTGCGTATCAACGCCGAGCCTAGCCAGTTTGTCGGTAATATCAGCCTCAAAGGATACCCCAAAAGTTGGATCCGGCACCTGAATCAGTCTATTCGGCTCGTTAAAATACCTCGATACCAGATCGTATGTAAACTGATCACGCGCAGCAATCCGTGTAAATCCGGCGAGACAGGCTCGGATATGGTCCCCTACGGACGGCTTACTCAACAACGACTCATCCGTTCCGTTAGCCGATACTGCTGATCCAATGCGCACGGCGGTCAGTTGTGGCGGCAACCAGTAGATATTGGGAAATTGTCGGGCATATTTCTTATCCAGAATCTTCCAAACCTCATCACTGCCCACAATCACCACATCGTATGCCTGTTTCTGAATAAAGGCGCAAGCCTTTTCCGTATCGTCGGTGGTGATCGAGTCGGGTGACAAGATCAGGCTTTTCTTCACAAACGCCTTAAATTCCAGATGCTTTCGGAGTTTCGAAAATGCATTCTTTTTAAACCTGACAAAGGCCTGCAATACATCAATCAACTCCCGGATCTCAATCGTTCGATACCGATAATCAATGACCTCCACCCGGGCATCCGGAAATAATTCGCGGAGGGAATTCAGGTGACCGAGTGTTTGGAGCACAGCACCATCATTAATCACATGATGATACGTCAGAATACCTATTTTCATTTATTCGGATTTTCTTGGTATTTGAAATAATCACCATTCCAGGTACCAGTAAACAATGCGCCCTGCGCATTGATGAAAGGCGTCGACAAGGCTTTTCCGTACGGAATTTCCCACAAGATCTCCATTGCCGGCGACAAGCAAATGAGCGAACCGCTTTTGACGGTTTTTTTTGTGTTCACCAGCACATTGCCATTTTTCAAAATGGCCGGCGATGTCCACAAGCCGCGATCGGAGGTGGCAATGGATAAGGACTGTAATACGCGTCCGTCGGCTTTGTTGATATAATACGCCTTGCCATCTAACCCCAGGAATACAATATGCGATAAGGTTGTGATGCCTGCCGTTGATCGACATCCAAAAGGAAATTCTTTTTTCCACTGCAACATACCTTCTAAACTATATTTATACAAGACACATGATTGGTTCTTATAACTTTCCGAATGATAAACCATGCCTTCTGCTACATCCACCGATGGGTTAGCCCAGGCATTATGCCTACGACGTGACGGCGTTTTCCATAGTAGCTGTCCGGCTTGATTGAGTACATGTAATCCATTGGATTGCGAAGCAAAAAAAAGGCGGTCTTCTCCATTTACCGACGTAATAGCAACACCGGCCATATGAAAGATCTGTCCACCTGGATTGTACGACCAGCTTTCTTTCCCGGTAACCGGATCAACCACTACAAGTCCTTTATGATAAAGAACCGCCGCAATACGGCCATCGTGCAGTTGGTTGGGTGAGGCCCAGGCATTCAACTTCATGAATTTCTTGAATTCATAATCGTAATGATGATAAGCCATTCGATGTTGAATATACCGGCTGATCCGCGACATGGATTTCATACCCTCCGTGCCATCGACAATCCATTGCAGTTGACCTTCGGTATTCAAACAGGCCAGGTTCGCGCGACTGACATTGACATAGAGCCGGTCTTTATAGCGCAGCGGACTGGCATAAATTTTACTGTCGGTCACCCATTGCCAGCGAATAGACCCGTTTGGATCGAGGCTATAAAAGCAACCATCATGATTTCCGAAATAAAGATTTCCCGCTTCGTCTTCTACTGCCGTGGACTCCGCGCAACTGACCGGCCATTGTTTAAACCGGGTTTCCCAAACCTGTTGAGGTTGCTTATTATATTCAGCAGCATGAGGTACGCGACCGGTTCGTTCGCGATCGTAGAGGTACATTATTGCTTTTTAACGAGTTTATGATAAAGATACAAGATAGGTTCCCAATCGGATTTTTGATACCGCAGCATGTCAGCAATCGGTATGCCCGTTTCCTTGCTGTAAAAATGCAGGAAAAAAAAGGAGGCCAGCGAATAGGTTATCAACGAAGAAACCGCCGCTCCTACCGAGCCGTAGCGGGGTATCAGAACGACATTCAGTATTACATTCAAGATGAGCGGTAACCACATCGATTTCAGGGAAATCCACGGTTTCCCTTTACCGGCCAGGTCCATATTCATTACTTTGAATACCGTTAATAAAACCACACCGGGTAAAAGAATCTGCATCACCGGCGCACTTTCAACGAACGCGGATCCAAACAACAGGTGAATGATAGGATACGCCAGCAATCCGATACCCAGCGACAACAGGCCGATCAGTACCAGGGAAATTCGGAGCAGCTGACACACTTTTTTAGAAAAGGTCAATGAATCCTTGGATACCGCACTGCGGGCAAAAATGATCGTGGAAAATAACATTGGAATTTGCCAGAGATATTGCACCACACTGGTTCCTTTGGTGTAGATACCGAGTTCATACGAACTGCTCATGTTCTCCAACAAAATCACATCTATTTTATAGTTTAACTGGGATACCAGTAAGGACAGTGCAAAAACAATACCCAGCGACAGCATGCTTTTGATCACCACGGTATCCACACGCAGGCTCAAATGCGAAAAAAACCGATCGCGGAAAATCAACACGACGAAAATAGATACATGGCCGAGTAACAGCGCCAGTAAAGCCCCATCAAGCCGAAGATTAAAAAAATAAAGTAACCCGCCGGTTGCCAGAAACGTAACCGCATTGGGTATCCAGTTGATGCGGTTGAATTGTTTAATCTCATTTTTTCCCAGAAAAACACCAGATGAATAAGTGTTATATAATGAAAACGGAATAGATAAAATGGATAACCAAACCGATGAGGCTGGATAGTTATGATGGGTGAAATAGGTTATCAACACAAAACAAGAGACCATACAAAGCACAGCGGTGATCATCCAGATCTGGACTACCGCTTTTTGAATAACCTCCAACGGATAAATAGCTTTGCCTACAAAGTAGGTGGTTGACTGCCGGATGCCCAGAGACCCTAACACCATGAATAAAGAAGGATATACCAGCAGCGCGGATATATCCCCATTCTCCGCCGGCGACAGCAACCGTGCCGTAAGCACAGATGTGCCTACGCCGAACAGCATGATGCTCAGGTTGGACATGCCAACGCGTATCAGGTCACTGAGAAAATGTTTCATAGAAACTGCAGGCGTTCGCTGTAGCGAGTCAAATGCGTAAACAACTGCTCACTATGGCTGAAAGGTGTGTAAAAATACGCGATTTCCGTGACGAAAAAAAGACCCTGATTCGTTTCAAAAAAGGAACGAAAACCCAGCTTGCAACGAATCAACCCTGAAGCCATGGCCGATAAAACACGAAACAAAAAAACCGAACCAACCCAGCGAAACGACAGTAGCTGTATCTTTATACCAGATCATGATTGACCTTCACGACCAAATCTGCACATTGCACGCATCGGCAATAAAAAAAACGATTCAGGATATCGAATTGATCCCTCCTGCGGGTAGTCATCGCCGTTATTACCGAATCAATCATACCGACGGAAGCACCTGTATTGCCACCTGGAATCCGGATAAAGCTGAGAACGACACCTTTCACTACTTCACCTCCGTATTGCAAGCCTGTCAGGCCCCTGTACCGACGGTCTTGGCATATAATGCCGACCAGACCCTGTACATTCAAGACGATGGCGGAACCCGTTGCTTGCTCGATGTACTAATCAACGAAGGACATACTGAACAGGTTTTGGCCCTTTACCAGCAAGCCGTAAGACAGTTGGCTACTATACAGATCTGTGCCGACCAGCAACTGGATTATAGTCGTTGTTTGGCCACCACTGCATTTGATCAAAAAGCCATCCTCGCCGATTTGCTGTATTTCAAATACTATTTTCTGGATCCGATGGGCATTGCATACCGAAAAGATGCATTGTTCACAGAGTTGGAGAACTGGAGCAACAGCGAGGCTTTCAAACAACCCACCGGCTTCATGTATCGTGATTTTCAGGGACGGAATATTCAGGTAAATAACGACAAAATCACCTTTATCGATTATCAGGGCGGGATGAAAGGACCGCTGGTATACGACCTGGCATCGTTACTCTGGCAGGCAAAAGCCGGCTTGTCGGATGCATGGAAAAATACATTATTCGAAACCTATCGGGAGCATTTGACCAAGGTATCGAATACCCCTGTTGATCCGGTCGTTCTTCAAACCAGCTACCGGCAATGTATACTCCTCCGCATGTTGCAGACCCTGGGAGCCTATGGTTTCAGAGGGTTGTTTGAAAAAAAGAGTCATTTTATTCAAAGTATTCCACCGGCCTTGAAACAACTGGGCGTTTTTTTAGCACATGATCCGATTCCCAATACGTACCCAACCCTGAAAAAAGTGTTGGAAGCCATTACCAACGAGGCCTTTCAACAAACGTTTGTACCCATACGGGCCAATGAGCATACCCCGCTGACGGTGCGTGTACAAAGTTTTTCTTACCTGCAAAACGGCTATCCGAAAAGCACCCACGCCAATGGAGGTGGCTTTGTATTCGATTGCCGCGGCATTTTAAATCCCGGACGCATCACCGAATACAAAACACAATCCGGTCAGGATAAACCCGTGCAAATTTTCCTGGAAGAACAAACCCGCATGCCCGCTTTCATCCAACACATCAAAGACAGTGTTGGCATTACCATTGAAAATTATATCGAGCGCGGATTTGAGCACCTCGAAATCAGTTTTGGCTGTACAGGCGGACAACACCGCAGTGTGTATGCAGCAGAAACCATTGAACGGCATATCCGCGAAACCTATGGTGTTAAAACAGAACTATTTCATTTGAACCGCGAAAACTGGGTTAAAACGCTCCCTTCATCCACCCAACGCTGATAATCAAGAACACATGAAAGCTATGATCTTTGCGGCCGGATTGGGGACACGGTTTAAACCGTGGACCGACCATCATCCAAAAGCACTGGCCATCGTCAACGGAAAATCACTGCTCCAGCGAAACATCGAATACCTTCAACAATACGGCATCTACGACGTGGTTGTCAATATCCATCATTTCCCGGAACAATTACGGGAAGCCATCTCCCAAAACAATGGATGGGGAAGCCAAATCCAAATCAGTGATGAAAGCGACCTGGTCCTCGAAACAGGTGGCGGTCTGCTCAAAGCCGCTCCCCTGCTCGCCGACAACGATCCTTTTATCACACTCAATGCCGACTTCCTCACTAACCTGAACCTGCATAACCTGCTGACTTTTCACCAGCAACAGCAATCATTCATAACGCTGGCGGTTACACGCCGGGAATCAAGCCGGGGATTTCTGATGGATGAACAGATGCGACTCTGTGGATGGAGAAACCGAAAAACCGGTGAAGAAAAAATCAAACAAAACGCCTCCATCCTGAACCTGTTCGCCTATAGTTGTGTGGCCGTTTTCGATCAGGCCATTTTCGATGTCATCCCGCAAACCGGAAAATTTTCGCTCACAGAAACCTACCTGAGCCTCGCCAACGAATACCGCATCATGGGCTATGAACACAGTGGTGATAAACTGATGGATGTTGGTACGACCGAACGACTCCTCGAAGCGGAAAAACTGTTTGAATAAACACTAATCCTTTGTTTCAGACGGCTGATCAAACCCTGGCTTCTTTTCCTCCTTTGGCTTGAAACCAACATTATAACGCAAGGTGATCCCAAGTCGGCGTGTATCATTGATTCGTGTACCGGAAACCTGCTGGTTGTTCTGATCAAACCGGAAATCAGCACGATTGGTTCTGAATACGTCGCTACAGGATATAATCAGGTTAGCCTTCCGATTCCATAAGGCGTGATTGAATGAGATAAACATCCCGCCAAAATCATCCAGCGTGTAAAGATTTTGAATGGCTTTGGAACGGAAAAAGCCTTGCATACTGGCCGTAAACTTTTTAGTGACTTTATACTCATGATAGGTAAACAGCGTATACGTGCCCTGACGGAATTGAAACGGCCGGTTTTGGAAAAACCCATCATAGCGGGTGTGATTATAGATCCCGCCCAAATAAAAGAAATATCGTTTGCCTGGCGGAATACCGGTAATCAGTCGAAAATAAACCTCATCGTTTTCGCCCAGGTTATCAAACGTGCGATAGGCGATTTTAGTCACATCGTCCTGATAAACCACCCCATTGAAAATGGATCGCGTGCGGTTGATTCCTGCCGCCACCACCGGAATATCATTGAATGTCACATTGAATTCAGCATTGGTTGTAAACTGAGGTTTTAAATTCGGATTACCCACTTCAAACAAAAACGGATCAATGAAGCGAGGGAACGGATTCAGGCTTTCATAATACGGCCGACGAATGCTCTTGCGAAAAATCAAACTACCCATCAGGGTTTGACCATACATTTTCAATATAGGATGTTTGATATAGATGTATGGAAAGAAATCGGTTCGCCGGATAAAGAACGACGTATCCCCGGGAATCGTCTGACGGCCCTCCATATCAGTGATTTCAAACCGAACGCCGGGCTTGATCACCCATTTACCAAACGTACGCGATCCCTGAACATAGGCAGCATGTATCTGCTCCTGAAACCGATACCGATTGGTTTGAAAGCGATCAGTGATGTATACATTGTTTCCGGTATCTATCAAAAAAGCGGCATTATTCTGACTGCCCGTGATGCCCGATTTGACACCCAGTTCCAACGTAAATTTTCGGGGCAGCTTCCACACCAGATCCGATTGAATACTCACGATGTTTTTTTTAGTCAGCAGCTCACCTGTTCCGGCCGTCGAGGGTCCATTCACGAGCGTTGAACGATTGGTGTATTGCTGATCATTGCTGTACCGGTAAAAACTATATTCCAGCTGGGTTGTCCACTCACTGCCCAGTGAATCCAATTTATATTTTAGCTGTGCTGTTTGAGCCAGAAAATGGGAGTAGTTATCGTTGTTGCTGACCGATCGGGTGTTTCCAAGCGAGCTATTGTTGAAACCGCGTAACACATCGATGTTGTTTTCCGCCTCACTGTTGTTTTTGGTGCCCGTATAGCGGAGGTCGAGAGATAGATTCCATTGGGGCCGGAGGGCAAAATCAGTTCCAATGGCCGCATAGTGGGTCGTTCCCGGATAACGGGTAAACGAAGATTGTTTGAAACGCGTACTGTCGGATTGAAAATACCGCTCACTGATGATCTCTTCAAAATTCGTGCGGTTGGTATATTGGTAGCTGAGGTATGTATTGGACTGACCAGCGCTGTTATTCATGGTAAAGCCGGCCGTTTGGGTGGCATAGACGCCCTGAAAATAACCGATGTTTACACTACCGCCCCGACCCAACCGAACACCTTTCCGCAAAACAATATTTACAATACCACCGGAACTGGCCGCATCAAATTTGGCGGATGGGGTTCGCAGGATTTCAATTTTTTGCACGCTGTTGGCCGGCAGACTTTTCAGCAGGGAACTGATATCAGCCGCACTGAGCTTCATCGCTCTACCATTGATAAACACACTGGCCGGGGTGGTACTATTCAGATAGATATTGCCGTCTTGATCGATAATGGCACCGGGTGTTTTTTCAAGTACCTCAAATGCATTGGTACTGCTTTCACTCAGCACCGTCGCATCTACTATGGTTTTATCGTCTTCTTCTTTGATCAGCGGTTTTTTGGAGACAACAACGACCGTTTTCATGGATGAAATCGACGTGGGTACCGTAACATTCAGATGCATCAGCTGATTGGTCACCTGAAACACCGTATCGAGGATAGTCACTCCAAGATGTGTGGCCTTCAAGCGATAGGATTCACCCAGCCGGGTTTCCAGAAAACGATTTTTTTTCAACATGCCGTTGAATAAAACCACAGAATCGGGTACGTGTACGCAAAGCACCGAGGGATGACCATTCGATTCAGCCTGGTTCAACCGTAGTTCAACACGATGTGATTGAGACATCGCCGGATAGGCGAAGACCATGATCATCAACAGAAAAAAGGAACGGATGTGCAAGGGCAAGTTTGGCGATTATTTCTTCTCGTAGTAAAGGTCTTTCTTATCAACAATCCGAATGATTGTGCTGTCTTTAAGGATATTGTTGACCACATCATAAGGCCCGGATACAACCACATCACCCGGTTTAAGCCCCTCGGTTACCTGCAAATAATAGGTGTCTTGAATGCCGGTTTTGACACTCACTTTTTTGACCCGGTTATCTTTGCCCACCACAAATACCACTACATCCAGCTCATCTTGTGAAACAGTTTCTTTACTTGTTTCAGCCGTTGCCTCCGACGTTGTTTGTTTGATGATCCCATCCTTTTCGCGGGTAGTAACCGCATTGATGGGCACACTGAGTATATTCACCAGTTTACGGGTTTGAATATCAGCGCTGGCGCTCATACCGGGCTTGAACGGAAAACTGCCTTTGCCGATTAAATCCATATAGCTCTCCGGCAACAAGCGTATATATACCTTATACTGCGTAACATCCGATCCGGCGGCACTTAACCCATTTTGTAATGAGGCACCATTATTGGAGCTGGCGATTTGCGTAACGATCCCTTTGAATTTACGGTCGCTGTAGGCATCAATGGTAACCAACGCCGTGTCGGCCAATTTTACCTTAGGAATATCACTTTCACCTACATCCACACGGACCTCGATCATATTCATGTTGGCGATGCGCAGGATTTCGGTGCCGATATTAAAACTGTTGCCGGCCACCCGTTCTCCTTTTTTTACATTGAGCAAACTGACTACGCCATCCATCGGAGCTGTGATCTGTGTCCGTCCCAGGTCTTTATTGGCCCGGCTTAAGTTGGCGCGTGCAGACCGGATGGCCGCATCGTTGCCTTTGAGTCCTTTGGATGCGGCATCATAATTGGCACGGGCTGTTTTCAAGGAAGCATCAGCCACATTGAATTCGCTCAAACTGATAACCTTGTCGTCATACAGTTGTTTTTGCATGTCGAAATTGCGTTGTGCCTGATCAAGCTGCGCCTTGAGCGCATCCAATGCTGCCCGGGAATTGTCGGCAACGGCCTCCGACTGATTTACCCCGGCACTGGCCTGCTCTTTCTGGATACTGTAGATATCAGCGTATATGCGTGCCAGTAATTGTCCTTTTTTCACGGTATCCCCTTCTTGTACGGTCAGCTCGGTGATTTCGCCGCTGATGTCTGGGGTTACTTTCACTTCTACTTCCGGATACACCTTGCCGGTCGCGTTCACGGTTTCGATGATGGTTCGGGTTGTTGCGGTTTCAACGACAACACGCTCACCTTTTTCTTTTTTGAACACCCCGGCTTTCAGGAGGATGATAGCCAGCACAATCAATACCGCTGCAATAATGAGTACCCATTTGGTCTTTTTTCCCATACGTCCTTTGTTAGAGTTTTAATCCCTTTCCTTTATAGAATTCCAATACTTTCATCTTGAATACATAGTCCACCTGGTTCAAGCTTCGTTCCAGCCGTGCCCGCAAGAGGTTATTTTGGGTGGTGATCCAATCATAGGTGCTCAGGGCACCAATCTCCAACCGGCGGGTAGCGAAGGCGTATGCTTTTTCGTTCACCTCAACCGATTTCTCAGCGGCATGAAAGCGCTGCATAGCCACTAAAGCCGCCTGGTACGCCTGATAAATATCCTGTTTAAGTTTTTGCTCGTCCTGTTGCTGCTGCACCTTCACCGACTGAATATTAAGTTTCGACCGTTCATACGCCATGCGGGTGGAGCCGCCGTTGAGGATGGGAATATTAACTGATAACCCTACCGCTTTCCGGAAATTGGTTTCAAGCTGATTGAAAAAAGCACCGGAGCGAAGGTAGCCGGCTACCGGACCATTCGTAAAAATGGGCGCCTGCACATCATACTGAACCCCATTGGCATCCACGATAAATCCGGTTGGTTGATAGCCGGAAAGTATGCGTTCGTACAGCGGTCTCTTTTCAAAAGCAAGATAGCTGGTACCCAAGCTGGCAAAAGCCGAGATAACGGGCATACGAGCCGCATTGGCCGACTTGGAGGCATATTCGGCCGCTTTTAATCGAAACTGATTGACTTGCTGTTGTGGTTGATTTTTCAGCGCTTCCTGTAACACATATTCCGGCTGAAGATCCGAAATCGACTCCATCGGAATCAGCGACGGATCGGGTTTCTCCGCTTCAAACGGAACAGATGGATCCAGATTCATCCACTGTTTCAACAACAAAACGGATTGTACTGATGAGCCTTTCGCCGTAATCAGGTTACTGCTGTCTTGCGCGAGCTGGGCTTCTAACTGCGTCGCATTGAGCTCAGGCAATGTTCCAGCCGCTACTCGTTTACGGATTTGCTCCAGTTGTTTGGTTGTTTGCACGATCTGCACCGCCGCAATCTTCACCTGCTCCTCGGCCAGTAAGACCTGTAAAAACGCATTGGCCGTTGAAAGGGCTATATCATTACGCACCTTATCAACAGATGCCTGGGAGGCCATCAGTTCCCAGGAGGCCGATGTGATGGCCAGCCGCTGGCGGTAGAAATTGAAAATTTCGGCACTCGACTGGAGTTGCATGCCGGCCGACAAATAGTTTTGGGTAACCCGCACGAAGGTCGTTGGATCCTGGTTGTTACCACTGTTGAAAGCCATACTGGTACCCGCCGAAAGGGT
>CAZZJF010000027.1:0-16732 GCA_964654325.1 uncultured Ferruginibacter sp. | reverse complement strand
GAGGAAAAGCTGGAAAGTGTATTGCCCTAAAAATATAACGCCAAATTACCTTGTTGCCTGATTTACCCGTTGATTTAACAATAATCCGTCATTGAGTGGCTTGTTTTGTTGTGCAGAAACCATGCTGTTGTTTCATTGAAATAACATCCTGCTCCGTCATTGAACACATGCGAAGGTGTATTCTGGAAAAATTAATGCTTGATTCTCTTTTCAACACTTGAACATCAATGTTAGATGATCCCTAAATAAAAACAGGCTGTATTGCTACAGCCTGTTTTTTATAGTTGTTGGTTTGATATTATCTGGCCAAATTAACCGTGTACAGTGTTGAACTGAAGCAACCCAGTGGAAGCAAACAGATTCGCATCTTAAACTGTAATGTTTGGTTACAGATCGAGAACGTACCACGCTGATTCGGGAAGGCGGTTGCACTTGGATTGGTGACGGTTACAGAAGAACCGGCATACTGCGGGTTTACGGTAGATCCGTCTGCGATATTGTCTTGTTGAACCAGACTGGTGATACGGTTTGCAGGATCTGTCCAGTCTAGGTCAAACGTGATAGGCGCCCAACCATTATCCCAAATATTATCAACCGTTACTTTACCAGTAGTGGCTGTTACTTGGCTAACACTGGTAATAGTGGTTGTATAAGGGCCATAAGCCGATGTTCCGAACAATTCATTGGTGTTTGCATATACTCCGAGGAAGTTATTCAGGTTTACATTTCCTTCGAAACAGGCGCCACGGATAACCAGCTTAACGGTATCCAGGAAACCGGATGGTTTCAAAGAAGGCTCTGCTAAGGTGAATACGAGTGTGTCTTTACGACCGGAGCTGTACGCGCTATAAATAGCCTGAACAGCGATATCGGCTCTGGCTTTACCAGCCTGAATGGTTACCGTACCGGTGGTGTTTCCGGAGGCAATGGTATAGTGTGTACCACCAATTGCGCCACTAGGAGACGTTACCTTATACGTAACCGTACGGTCTGATTGAGATACATCCGTTGTGCCTACAATCACATTGTAGACCGGTACAGGATTGTTAACGGCAGACAATGTTTGTGTTTTCGCACCCACGAAATGCGCTTGCGGAGGCGCAACGACTGTGTCGTAGGGTTTTGTTTTGTCGCAACTGCCCAGCAAAAATGCGATGGCTGCAACAGCGAACAGTGACAGTGCATTTGTGTATTTCATAAAAAACAATTTATTGGTTGATTGTGTGATTTGCAGAAATTAATAACCATCGTTTTGTACCATGTTGGGGTTAGCCAGCATTTCGGTATTTGGAATAGGCAATACAAAGCGATAATCATTGGCAGGCAGGGTTTGCCATGCTGCACTGGCATCGGATGACAGACGCTGAACAGGCAAACTGTTACGCTTCAGGTCGAACAAACGAGCACCTTCAAACGCCAATTCTTTAAACCGCTCCTCCATAATGGCATCAATTAATACGGAAGCACTGCTGAATGTTTGGTTTACATAACCGTTAATACGGTTTGAACGAAGCAGGTTAAGATCAGCAGCAGCACCGGCTAAATCAGGAGATGATTTACGGGCACGTGCCTCAGCGCGGATGAGGAACATCTCGGCGGTGCGGATGCATTTTAGGTCAACCACACGGCCACCACGGCTTGAAGCGAAATATTTGTTTACATATCGGTTGCCGGATGCATTCGTTCCAATATAAGCGGTGCGACGAACATCCGATGCACTGTATGAGTTGAATAACTTATCAGATGGTGCGATGTACACCTGGCCACCGGTTGTTGTCCATAAACCACCCACAGCCGTACTGGTTGCATAGCGAATGCGGAAAAGCACTTCATCAAACACATCATCTGTCCAGATAGCTTGGAACTGGGCGCCAGAAACTAACGGACGAATACCGGACGAAATGACTTCGGTCGCATAGGTGATCGCGTTGTCATAGTCTCCTTTGTACAGGGCGATACGAGCCTGATAGGCTGCGATGTTCACACGGTTCATTACGGTATCGGTAAATGTAGCTGACGTTACCGAAGGAAGCAGTGTTTTTGCTTCAAGCAGATCGGCTTCGATCTGAGCCATTACCTGCGCCTGTGTGTTCCGGGCCGGTTTGGCCAGCGGATCAGAGGCCAGCATGATGGGCACACCGCGATTGTCTGACGGGTTCCATTTTTTGCAATAAGACTCGAGCAGTCCGAAGTGTGAAATCGCACGCATGGCCAGCAATTGGCCTTTGATGATATTGCGGCGAGGCTCTTCAGCTGGTGTAGCTGTTACGGTTGGAATCTTTGGAATAACGCGGTTACACTGGTCAATCACGCGATAGTATCCTCCCCAGGCTCCGATCACATCACCACCGGATGTATTATCAGATGCATACTGGTAACGATACGTAAGCGCACCCTGACCGGAGTTGTCAGCACCCAGCTTGGCCTCGTCGGCAATCAGCGCACTGGCGTAGAGATTGTTACCATAGGTACCATAGCGGCCATAAACCTCATTGGCACCCAGTTGAATGTCAGCCATTGACAAGAAGGCATTTGCCTCACTGAAGGTATCTGTTGGCTGTAGGTCCAGATCCTTGGTACAACTGCTGAAACCGATAACGGCGGCAGCAAGTGCGAAGGTGATATATTTCATTTGTTTCATGTTCGTTCGTTTAATTGATTAGAAGTTGATATCAAGACCGGCAGTAACCGTGCGTGGGTTAGGGAACTCACTGAGGTTGATGTTAGAAGCACCGGCTTCAGGATCATATCCTCTCCATTTGGTCCACATAAACAAGTTGGATCCTTGTACGAAGAAGCTGAGGCTTGATACAAATTTAATTCGGTCGATGCTCTTCTTGGGAACAGTATAGCCCAAGCGGAGGTCTCTTAAACGAAGGAATGAAGCATCGTGAATCAATTTAGAAGAGAAGTTTGTGCTGTAGAGCGGGCTAGGCGTGCTTACGACATCACCCGGATTTTGCCAGAAGTTCAGATCTGAAGACTGGTTGTATCCGTTGGCGAGGAAGCCTACTGGATTTTCTACGAAGTACTCGAGGTTGTCCACTTTAGTAGCACCACGCTGCCAGCTGAACAAGATGGAGATGTCAAACCCTTTGAAACGGGCATTGGCACCGAAACCACCTCTCCAAGGAGCTTCCCATGTTCCGAATTCCTGTACGCGGTTATCGGCACTGTAAACCGTAGTTACATTTCCGTTTTTGTCGTAGTATAGTGGCAAACCGGTAGCAGCGTCCACACCAGCCCATTTAACTTCATAATGTGATCCGAGAGCGTAGCCTTCTTTGATCAGTTCGGTACCATCTTCGTATGGTTGCTCACCACCGAGGCTCAGTACTTCATTTTTGTTGTAACCGAAGTTAGCGAATACGGTTACGCTGAGGTCTTTTTTGCGAACGAGTTCACCATTCAAGCTCACTTCGACACCCTTGTTACCCAGTTCACCGGCGTTGATGTCCAGTGCGGCACCATTTCCGAAACCGGCAGGTGCAGTCAGGGTTTTACGTACGAAGAGGTCTTTGGTACGCTTGTCGTACAAGTTGATATCACCATAAATACGGCGATCCATCAATTCGAAATCGATACCAAAGTTGGTTACGAATGTTGATTCCCATTTCAAACCTGGGTTACCGGGGTAGCTGGCTAAAATGGTATTCAGACCAGAGTAGTTACCCTGCGTGTAGGCGTTTTGGTAAGGGTAGTCACCGCCAGGGAAGTTATCGGCGTTACCCGATCCACCATAGCTCAACTTCACGCGAAGTGTATTGATGAATTTGATGTTTTTAATGAAGTCTTCCTTGGTCGCATCCCAGATGGCACCTACAGAGTAGAATCCTTGCCAGCGAGTGTCAACAGGCAGCTTGGAAGATCCATCCTGACGGTATGAACCAGTGAAGGTATATTTTCCGGCATACGTGTAGCGAGCAGTCAATAATCCAGACAGCAAGGCATTTTCTGATTTACCACCACCAACAACAGCATAAAGCTGGTTAACGGCGTTCCCTTGTGTAATGGCAGCCATTGTGTTCGGACGCTTCGGATCAGTGCCATACCCCGTCATGCTCAACGACTTGCTGTACTCACGGATGTATTCACCGAAGGCAGAAACTTCCACGTCATGGTTTTCTTTGAATGTGTTTCTATACGTGATGTTCGGGCGAACCGTGGCACGGAAGAAACGGGTCAGTCCTTCTGTTTGGAAACCGGCACGACCGGTAATGCTGGTTGACGTCAATCGCACAAATGCCAACTTGCTACCATAGTTCGTGTTTTGTGTCTCACGGAAATCGATACCTGTGGTAACACCGGCTGTCAGATTTTCAGTGATTTTATAACCGGCTGTAGCTCCTAAGGTTGCTTTCAGCTGGTTGTTGTAGTTCTGATCATATTTGGTCAGATCCAGCTGGTTAGCTCCGGCAAATGCAGTACCAATACCGGTTGCATAAGATCCGTCGTCTTTACGAACCTTTGCGTACGGAATGGTAACAGCAGCGGTCAGGAATGGATTACCCAAGCTGTTTCCGGCAGTAGACTGCTGGAAGTTACGCTTTGTATAACCCAAGTTTGAATTTAATGAGAGGGAGAATTTGTCATCGGCATAGTCCACGTTGTTGCGGAAGGTGATCCGCTTCATATCTGAACGAAGGGTAATACCCTCTTCATTGTACATGGCCAAGCTGCTGAAGATGCGCGTTTTTCCGGTACCGCCAGATAGCGTGATCTGGTGGTTGCTGAAATTACCGTTACGGAAAATTTCATCCGCCCAGTTTGAGTTGATTTTGGAAATAGAATCCAGGCGACGATCGGCATCGGCTTTTTGTGCTGCACTCAACGCCGCGTAACGCGGATTCGACGATGAATAATAGAAACCAGGAATGTTCACGTTGTTCGCAACCGGACTGGTGGCATCTCCTTGTGCAACAATCACTCCGAAACGACGCTGGGCATCCAGTACTTCGGCAGTGCTCATCGGACGGAAAGCAAACTCTGGTTTAGACTTCACACCCATTTGAGCGGAGTAACCAAATTTCATTTTACCACCACTTCCTTTTTTGGTAGTTACAACGATTACACCAGCCGAACCACGAGAACCGTACAATGACGTCGAAGAGGCATCACGGAGCACGTCGATCGAAGCGAAGTCGTTGGGGTTAAACCCTTGGAAAACAGCGGCTTCCACCGGAATTCCATCAACAATATATAACGGTGAAGATCCGCCCTGGATAGAACCCGTACCACGAATGATAATATTCGTCGGGCTACCGGGCGCACCACTACCGGTCAACGCCGTGATACCGGGCGCACGTCCTTGCAGGATCTGGTCGAATGAACCGACCGGCTGATTTTTCAGTTGTTTTTCGTCAATTTTCGTGGTAGCACCGGCAAATTGGCTCTTTTTGATTTTGCTGATACCGGTTACAACCACCTCTTGCATGTCTTTTGAGTCAGATGCAGCCAGCACCGGTGAAACTACCATCTTATTTCCGATGGTCACCGACTGGGTTTCAAAACCCACCGAGCTGAATTCCAATACTTTACCATTGGCTGGTACTTGAATGGTGTACGAACCGTCGGCACCGGTTTGAGTGCCGGTACGGGTTCCTTTCACGACCACAGAAACGTTGGCTACTGGTTTACCACTGGCGTCTGATACTTTACCGGTAACAGTCTTTTGGGCAAAGACACCCAATGTTACCGCCATGGAAACCAATAAGGTTAGGACAAGTTTTCTCATATGCGATTTTTGTTTTAGACGGACAAATATAGTTCAGAAACTGAATTTATGATCGGTTTGTTAAAATTTTTATGGGAAGATCTTGACGAGGCGCAATTATCCGTTCTTGGCTTGCTTGGCAGAGCGGAAAAGCAATAGTAATACCGGCAGTAAAACCAGGTTGGTCAGCGTGGCCACTAATAGCGTTGTGGACGTGAGCCAGCCAAGGGCAAACGTCCCCCCAAACCGACTGGCACAGAAAACAATGAAACCAGCTATGAGAACCAATGAAGTATATATTATACTTAAACCGGTTTGATGTATTGTGGCCTGGACGGCCTTTTCTACATTCCCCTGTTGGTCAGGCAAAACCTGTCGGTAATTGACCAGAAACCGAATGGTTATATCCACGGCAATACCCAAGGCTATGCTGAAAATCAATACAGTAGACGGTTTCAGCGGCACACCGGCCCATCCCATAATGCCGGCCGTAACGACCAAGGGCACCAAGTTGGGAATCAAGGAACAAAACAGAATCCGGAGCGATCGGAAAAGGTAGAGCATACAAACCGCAATCAATGCGAATGCCCAAAGGATGCTCTCTTTTAATCCATTGATAATGAACTTACTGCCTTCTAAAAAGGTAATCCCGTTTCCGGTCAGCGTCACCGTATAAGACGTGTCAAAATACCGGTGGGCGGCACTGTCCACCCGGGCCAGCAACGTGGGTAGTTTTTCAGTACCCACGTCCGCCATGTTCACACTCATGCGGGTGTAACGGCGGCTGGTATCAATAAAGCGGGTTAATGCTTTAAGCGAGTTAGACGAACCGGCTGCAGAATCCTGTAACCGCTGTTTTAGACTGCTCCAGAATTTTCGGGTTGCGGTGGGACCGGTCATTTCGCCCGGAAGCCGGTAATTGGAATCCGCATCGTTGCCCTGAAACGCAAGATTGCCGATTTTCATTCCCTCTGCGATCGAAAGCGGTCGATTCATCTGCTCCATGGACGCAATCGCCTCTGCCAGCGAGTCCATAGCCGTAAACAGTTTGTAATCTTTCTTCTGTAATCCGCGACGGGTTTTGGCATCAATCAGTATTTCCAGTGGCATGATGCCTTTGAAATGGGTCTCAAAATACCTGAGATCCTGATATACCCGATCTGATTTGGGCAGATCATCAACAATAAACCCAACCGAGCGCAGTCGCATTATACCCATTACGGAGAAAACCAGCAGTATGGCAGTACAGCCAACCACCACCTTCTGGTGATTAAACACCCATCGTTCGATCATTCCGATGAATCCCGCAATCCAACGGCTATCAAGGTAACGCAGCTCCCTTTTCGAGGGGGATGGTGCGTAGCTCAACAAAACCGGCAACAAGACAAAAGAAATGATGAAGATGAATAAAATCGCAAGTCCGGATACTACCCCAAACTCCTGCAAAATCGCGCTCCGCGTAAGGGCAAACACAGCAAACCCAATAGCTGCAGTGATGTTACAGAACAAGGTTACGATGCCCATTTTGCTGACCATGGTAACCAGCGCCTCGTTTTTCCGTTGGGTTTCATCGGCCATTTCACTTTGTAAATAAGACGTGTGGTACTTATTAATGAAGTAAATGCAGTTGGGAATGCCAATGACAACCACCAGCGACGGAATCAGGGCTGTCAGTAACGTGATCTTATACCCAAACAAAGTAATCAACCCAACCGACCAGATCACGCTCACCAGCACAATCCCCATGGAAATCAGGGTGGTGTTGATGGAGCGGAAAAACAAAAACAGGATGATCAGGCTCAACACCAGCGATCCGATCAAAAACACACCCATTTCCCCTTTAACCCGCTCCGCGATGACGGTTCGCACCCAAGGCAGTCCACTAATGTGAACGGTTGATTTGCTTTGCTGTTCGTATTGGTCAACCACGGTTTGCAGCTTTTGCATGATGCCGGCTCGTGCCTTGGAATTGACCGAGTCGCTGTTGAGCGTGACCGCCATCATATACGTGTGGGTGGTTGGATTATAGAGTGTAGACCGATAGAATGGCTGCCGATGGAATGCAGCCACGGCAGAATCATACAATGAACTGGTGAGTATACTGTCTGTAAATAATGTTCGTGAAATCAGGTTATCCGGATTGAGTGGATCGCGTTCAATCACCACCGCACCGGGAACGGCCATCACGCCCTGTACATTGGGCACGTTGCGGATGTCCTCCGTGAACCGACGATAATTGGCAAAGCGGTCGCGGTTGAAAAATCCACTGTCGGTAACCCCCAGGACTACCACGTTGCCGTCTTGGCCGAAAATGGATTTGAATTGCTGGTATTCAACAAATTTGGGGTTATCGGTCGGAATAGCCCGGTTGAATTCATAACTGAGTTGCACCCGGAACGCGAAGTACCCCATAAGGAGCGTGAGAGCGCCCATACTGATTAGAAAAAGCAGGCGATTTCGAAGGACCAACGCAGCCAGTTGTTTCCACATGTTTCGTATTCCGTTTAAGGCGATAAAAAATCGGTGCAAAGATGTGTCATTTGATGGAAAGCGATCAGATATTTTGATAAAAAGCCAATGGCCGGAGTAATTTCGTGGCGTGATCACCAAAACAAAGGGCATTGTACTGCGCGCGGTGAAATATGGTGAAACCAGTTTAGTGGTTACCGTATTTACCGAAATGCTAGGCATCCAATCATACCTCGTACAGGGTGTGCGAAAAAGCGGAAAAGCGGGTCAGCGAGCCATCATGTTGCAACCTGGCGCTCTGCTAACACTGGATGTCTATCACAGTGAACGCAAGCAATTGCATCGGATCCGGGAATGTGCCTGGAGCCATGTGCCGGCAGCGGTGCTCAGCGATGTGGTTAAAAACTGTATCGTCCTGTACTGGATGGAGATCCTGCAGAAATGTTTGCAGGAACCCGAACCCAATACGCCGCTATTTTCGTTTTGCGAGGATATGTTAATCGTGTTGGATCGTGCTGAACCAACCACCACGGCATCGATCAATTTATTTTTCTTGATTCACCTCTCGCGCATCCTCGGATTCGGAGTCACCGCTCCTGCCGGACCGGAACAACCGTTTTGGGATTACCAGGAAGGTCATTTTACCGGAAACAGACCGGCACACCCTCACTACACCGACGATACGCTAACCGCTTCCCTGAGCGAACTGCTTTGTGTGATGCATCCGGATGAACTGACTGACATTCCGCTTAGCCGGGCCGACCGCCATAAACTCCTCGACGCCCTGCAAATGCATATGGCCAATCATGTTCGCGGCATGAATCAGTTGAAAAGCCTGCCAATTGTGCGGGAAATTTTATCCTAACCAGCCTGTTACTATGGAACAGCGGCCGGAACCAGTAATCGCGCTTCGCTCCCATCCAGCAACACTACACCGGGTTGTTTGCCTTTTTCAAATGTACCCAGCCATGCATCAAACCCCAGCGCGATAGCGCCTTGCCGCGTAGCCCAACCAAGCATCGCTTCAATAGAAATATCGGAATGAGCGTTTTGCAGCGTTTGTATTTCTTCGTATATGCTTAGCCGTTGGTTTGAAGCCAGACTATCAGTTCCAATTACCATATGGCAGCCGTGATCCAATAACAGCTTAACGGGCGGCATCCATTCCTGTATATACTGATTGGCATTGGGGCAAAGACAGAAATACAGCGAATCAAAAAAAGTGCTTGCTAACGTAGTAGCATACTCGATATCTGCTTCAGTAGTGAAGACATTGTGTACCAGAATCATTTTATCGACGTTGGCAAACGCTGAAACAGTTGCCTGCAGGGAGGAGGTGCCGGTTTCCTGAAAATGATCCGTTGAAATACCCAGTCGCTGGTAGAGTGTCCGGAGCTCTCCTTGTTTATGTAAAAAAAAATGGTTTTCCGCATCACTTTCCTGGTTGTGCATCGTCAGGATCTGTCCGGCAGCCTGCTTGACAATCTGTTCCATGAGCGGCTTTGACACCGAATAGGGTGCGTGGGGTACAATCGCCGATTCAAGACCGGCTTCGGTAAATGCCTGTTGAACCATCCGGCTGTCCTGAAACCGTTTATCGGCCATTTGTGGATCAAACCCGGCGGCTTCAATAAAATTTCGGTAGGCCATTTTCCGTTGCTGCTTCACCGCAATGCTGTCTGTGGTATTGCTGATATCACCCATGGCAACAATACCGGCCTGCAGCATGTCTTGCTCGGCCTCGATCATGGACTGACGGATCTGTTCCGGGTTGTCCTCGCGGGATGTCATCACCCGAAACAGAAAATCGGGTAGCCCGGTATGCCTGGGTATTTTGTTTTTGAGGTGAGAGAGTTCCAGGTGGCCATGGGCATTGATCAATCCGGGACAAAGAATACCATCAAAATAAGCAATCTCATCACCGGCTTCTTCGGTGGGTACGATATCCATCACCACCCCATCCTTGTTGAGGATGAGCACAGCATCTTCCGAGAGGTATTCAAACCCATTGAAAAGACGACGGGATGTGAGTTTGCGGTACAACAGAATGAATGTTAAGCCGTACTTTTGCGGTCCGAACAATAAAAGTACGCGATGCTGGACAAACTGGAGGCCATTCGGGCAAAATTCGATCAACTGGGCGTAGCGCTGACCAATCCGGAAATCGTGGCAGACAACAAGCGATTCAGTGCGATGAGTAAAGAATACCGCAGTCTGGGAAAGATTGTGGACGTGCACAACGCGTATCTGAACAACCTGGAAGCAATTTCCTTTAACAAAGAAGTGCTGGCCTCGGATGATGAAGAGATGCGGGAATTGGCCAAGCTGGAACTGCCCCCGCTCGAAGAACAAAAAGAAGCACTCGAAAAAACAATCCGAACACTTCTGATTCCGAAAGATCCGTTTGATGAAAAAAATGCCATTCTGGAAATACGTGCCGGAACCGGTGGTGATGAGGCCTCGCTATTTGCGGGCAATTTGCTCAGAATGTATCTGAAATACTGTGAGAAAAAAGGATGGCGCACATCCATCCTCAGCGAAAGCGAAGGAACCGTGGGGGGCTACAAGGAGGTACAGGTGGAGGTAACGGGTGATGACGTTTATGGAACGCTCAAATTTGAAAGCGGCGTGCATCGGGTGCAGCGTGTTCCGGACACAGAAGCCAGTGGCCGTATTCATACCAGCGCGGCAACCGTAGCCATCATGCCGGAAGCCGAAGAGGTGGATGTGGAACTAAAAGAAAGCGACATCAAAATGGAAACTGCCCGAAGTGGTGGCGCCGGCGGGCAAAATGTAAACAAAGTAGAAACCAAGGTTTTTCTAACCCATAAACCAACGGGCATCACAGTCGTTTGTCAAACCGAACGGACTCAGCTTGGGAACCGCGAAAAAGCGATGGAGATGCTGCGTACCCGACTCTATGATGAAGAAGTGCGTAAAGCCGAGGAGGCCATCTCCCGCCAACGGAAATCACTGGTAAGCACCGGCGACCGCAGTGCCAAAATTCGCACGTACAACTATCCGCAAGGGCGGGTTACGGACCACCGGATTGGATTAACATCATACAATCTTGATGCATTTTTGAATGGTGATATTCAAGAGTTCATCGAGGCCTTGCAGTTTGCCGAAAACGCCGAAAAAATGACGAATCAATCTTAACAGAACGTATTTTTATTCAACCAATAAAATAACAACGCCTTGGCCACATCAAGCAAAAAATCATTTTGGAGCCGATTTAAATCCACGGATGGAAAAGCCGAAATGAGTTTTGCCGACCATCTGGAAGCCCTTCGCTGGCATCTCGTTCGGGCATTGCTGGTTTGGTTATGCATGACTGTTGTTTTATTTATCAACGTCGACTGGCTTTTTGACAACGTGATTTTTGCCCCATCCCAAAGTGACTTCATCATGTATCGCGCGTTTTGTGAACTTGGCCGATGGTTACAGCTGGGCGATGCGTTATGTATGCCCCCGGTGAATCTGCAGTTTCAAGGTAATACCGTAAGCGGACCGTTCATGGCCGCGCTATCCATCGCTATGGTTGGCGGCTTGATCGTTGCGTTTCCCTATATCTTCTGGGAAATCTGGTCTTTCATAAGACCCGCCCTTTCAGACAAAGAACAAAAAGGATTTTATGGAGGCATCTTCTGGGTCACGATTTCGTTCTTTGCCGGCGCCAGTTTCGGATACTTCATTGTCACCCCTTTCACCCTGAATTTCTTAGCCAATTTCACCCTGGGCAGCAAAGGCGCTTATCAATACCTTCCGACGTTGGGCGATTACATCGATACGACGAAAAATATCATTTTAGGATGCGGAATCGCTTTCGAGATGCCGGTTTTATCATATGTATTATCCAGTATCGGACTCATCAGCGGCGAAACCCTTCGAAAGTCCCGCCGAATTGCCGTGGTAATTATTTTGATCATTGCGGCGATCATCACACCTTCGCCCGACTGGACCAGTCAGATAATCGTTGCTTTACCCCTATTTTTACTGTACGAATTGAGTGTAGTGATTGCGACTAGGGTGAGTAAACGGGTTGAAACAAATAAACCGAAAGAGTGGAGTTGATACGGGCGATCCATCCGTCGATAAAA
This sequence comes from uncultured Ferruginibacter sp., assembly GCA_964654325.1. GTDB lineage: Bacteria > Bacteroidota > Bacteroidia > Chitinophagales > Chitinophagaceae > Ferruginibacter. The sequence continues at coordinate 4,450 of CAZZJF010000027.1, read as the reverse complement.
TTCCATAAATCATTTAACCATGAACGTTATTGCCATCGGTTCTGATCATGCCGGGTTTGCGTGTAAAGAAAAGCTTGTAGCGAACCTCCATGAACAAGGATATACTGTCAACGACTTCGGATGTTATTCCGATTCTTCCGTCGATTACCCCGATATGGCCCATCCGGTAGCTGCCGCCGTAGAAAAAGGCGAGGCGCACCTGGGCATCCTATTGTGTGGAAGCGCCAATGGGGTTGCCATAACGGCCAATAAACACCAGGGCATTCGTGCGGCGCTTTGCTGGAATGCGGATGTTGCCCGCTTGGCACGCCAACACAATGATGCCAACATTCTATGTGTTCCGGCCCGCTTTGTTTCAGACAGCGAAGCCCTGGCCATCCTGGACGCTTTTTTGACAGCGTCTTTTGAAGGCGGCCGGCATGCAACGCGTGTTCAAAAAATCGGTTTATCTACTCAACAATAAATTTATCTGATATGCTATTACGTAAAAGTCTGGTACTTGCATTTGTACTCTGGGGCATCTTCTTCGTCTCGCCTACCATCGCGCAAAAGAAAAATCCGAAACCCTATGCCGAATTTATTACGGTCGACCGATTAAAGAAGCACCTGTCTGCGATCGCTCACGACTCGATGATGGGTCGTGAAACCGGCACGGCCGGTCAGCGCATGGCCGCTGCGTATATTCAAAATCAATACAGGCAGATAGGATTGCGTCATCCGGATGGACTGCCCGATTTTCAACAGTACTATCCCTTGATTCAGGATAGTCTCATTCGCTCCGATTTGCGTATCAACGAACTGCCGCTGACATTTGGCAAAGACTACTACCTGCCGATCCGAACATGCATCAGTCAAAAAGCTAGTGCAACAGGCATCGTATTTGCTGGATATGGCATTGATGATCCGGCTTACTCTGATTATGCCAACCGAAATGTACGCGGTAAAGTGGTTTTGATTGTGGATGGCGAACCATATCAAAAAGGAAACTCCCTGATCAGCGGATTCAATTATCCCTCGGAGTGGTCCACTGATTTTCAGAAAAAACAAGAAGCCGCTTACAACAATGGAGCCGTTGCCGTTCTTTGTGTGGATCCGGTTTACGGCACCATTAGCAAGTCAACCGCCGAATGGAATCGGAAAACAGATCTTAGTTTTACATCGATTCAGCAACAGCCAACCGACCGATGTAATGTGGCCGTCATTTCAAAAGCCATATTCAACCAATTAATTGGCACCAATGCCGAATCAATTCTCGAGATGGGCAAGAAAAAACAACCTTTAAGTGACGTTGTCTTCGAATCAAATAGCATATCATGTTCCTACCTGATTGGAAAATGGAGCGCCGATATCAAAGCCTCAAACGTTATTGGTTTGGTAGAAGGCAGCGACAAAAAAAACGAATATCTTTTCGTAACGGCACACTATGATCACCTGGGCGTTCGTAACGGAAAAATATACAATGGTGCCGACGACGACGGAAGCGGTACCTGTGCGATCATGCTCATGGCCGAAGCATTTGCCAAAGCCAAAAAAGAAGGGAATGGCCCACGCCGAACCGTTGTGTTTATGGCAGTAAGCGGCGAAGAAAAGGGACTTTGGGGCAGCGAATATTACACCGATCATCCGCTTTTCCCGCTGGAAAATACCACCGCAGACCTCAACATTGATATGATCGGACGAGTAGATACGGAACGTAAAAAAGCCGATACACTCAACTATGTGTACGTGGTCGGGCATGATAAAATCAGCAGCGAGCTGCCGATTGTAAACGAGGGTGCCAACAATCAATACACCAAACTCACGCTAGATTACAAATTCGATGACCCTAATGACCCCGAGCGCATTTATTACCGCAGCGACCATTACAATTTTGCACGGTATGATGTGCCTGTGTTATTCTTTTACGATGGTATGCTGAAAGGCGATTACCACAAACCCACAGACGATGTGGAGCGAATTACCTGGCCATTGTACGAGAAAAGAACTAGAATGATTTTCTACACGGCCTGGGAAATGGCCAACCGGGAGAACCTGTTGAAGCGAGATCTGCCCAAAATCAATATTGTGCGTTAAAAAAACAACAGGCCTATCGGTAAGCCTCTTCCAGTAACTGACGAATTTGTTGTTTAACCTCCGGCGGTGCGAATGCATGTGCGATCGCTTCGAGATTGCATGTTTTGAAATGGTCGAGATTCCATTGGAAAACCTCTTCCATCAACGCATACTCCCGGGCAAGCGTGGTATCGGCAATAGCCCGTCCGTCGGTGTTGAGACTCATGGATACACCGGACTGATAAATAATCGGTGCGCTGTGCTGTTGTATAGTAGTGAAAACCCCTGTTTTAATATTGCTGGTTGGACAAACCTCCAGGTGGATACCATTCGTTTTCAGGTGTTCGAGTAACAGTGGATCTTCCGCGCTGCGAACACCATGGCCGATGCGGGCAGGACGTAAATGCTTCATGGTTTCCCACACGCTGGATGCGCCGCAGGCTTCCCCGGCGTGAGCTGTGCAGGGAATGGCGTGTTGATGGGCATAATTAAATGCGCTAATGTGTGCATCCACCGGATAGCCTACTTCATCAGCGGCAATATCAAATCCAACAACGGTTGTTCCGCGAAAGGCCTCCACCAATTTTACCGTCTGCATGCTTTGTTCTTCGGTGAAATGCCGAAGAGTACATAAAATAAGACCTGCCTGCACACCGGTTTTTTGTATCCCGGTTTTTGTGGCCTCGTCTACAATCTGAACGACCTGTTCCGGCGTGAGTTTTTGCTGCAGATGCTGTAACGGAGCAAAGCGTATTTCAGCATAGACCACGTGATCGGCTTTCAGCTGGTTGAATAAGTCAAGTGTTACCATACGCAGCTGTTCCGCTGTTTGCATCAATGAAATTGGACGTTCAGCACAACGGATATAGTCGAGCAGCGAGCAGCAATCGGCCGGTGCTTTAAACGAACGGGCATATTCTTCGCGCGTTACGCCGGGTTCGAGCGCGCGCACCACTTCGTAACTCAGCGAGCAGTCGAGATGCAGATGAAGTTCAACCTTCGGAAAGGAAGTCCATTCCATATAAACAGATAAGTCGTTAAAAGTAAGGCATCAATCCGTATACGAGGGATAAATCTTTTTGAGCATATTCTTGTGTACCATATACGACACGGTTTTTTGCCGGAAGTATTCATCTGACATGAACATCATGCCGCCATACAGATTTTGTTCACCCCAGGAGTTTTTGATGATATAGTACCGCGTGTTGTTTTTATCACGGGCGAGACCAACCAGGTGCATCACATGATCGATCGTGGTGCTGTGGTCTTCGAATTGCCGTTGCCGCAGGTAGCGGTCGGTTGCGGTGGATGGGTGCGGACGAACGGAGGCCAGGCCTTTATTGAAATCAAATCCGGGTTCACTAACATCACCGTTCCAGCAAATTGAATAGCCGTTTCGAAGGGCTGTGTCGACCAGTCTGCAAAAATCATCAATCGGAAGATTGAAATAATTGGACAGGCTCCAGTTGTATTTGTCTTCCAGAATGAAGTTTCTGAAGAACGGATGATGATAGTACGATGTAACATGAACATAGTCGGCGGGATTGAACAATGGAAACTGGCGCCGATAGGCTTGCGCTTCGGTTATTTTTACTTCGTCATAATTCAAAGGGCCGATGGCTTTATCCAGTTTGTTAGAAAGTTCGATTTTCCAGGGCTCACGGATTACTGAGTCCTCTCTGGCAAAGGGTTTCAGGTAATTGACCACCGAATCGAAGAAGGCCATGTGATCATAATCCCCCAAGCTATTTTTAACACCGGGATAATCGGCTTCCGGTAACAATCCATAGCGGGCAACGGCACGAAAGACGTCATGCGGCTGTCCACCCTGTGTCAGAAAGTTCTTGCCTTGCATGCGAATGTGCATCGTGGCTTTTTCTTCATACATCTTGCGGACAAAAAACATTTCAGACAAATCCTGTTTGCCATAGCCCATACGGATCAATTCACTTTCGATAAACGACGTGGCCGCAAAGCTCCAGCAGGTTCCAGATCGACACTGGTCTTTTACCGGCGTGTAAGGCACGGTTTTCTCTACAGAAAACGATTGAGCATATAAACCCATCGAGCTCAACAACAGCAATAAACTAAACAAGGTAATACGCATAACCATCATTTAATGATGTAAACGAATAGACGAAAAGAAGCAGCGCTACCAACCAAGCACCCAGGCAAAAATCAGAGGTGCTACGATGGTGGCATCGCTTTCCACGATATACTTTGGCGTGTTTACATCCAATTTGCCCCAGGTAATTTTTTCGTTGGGCACGGCACCGGAGTATGAACCGTAGGAAGTTGTCGAATCGCTGATCTGACAGAAATAGCTCCAGAAAGGCACATCATGCCATTCCAGATCCTGGTACATCATCGGCACCACACAAATCGGAAAATCACCGGC
>CAZZJF010000026.1:0-16870 GCA_964654325.1 uncultured Ferruginibacter sp. | reverse complement strand
CGGACACATACCGTAATGCATTAAGGTGGCGAACAAGCGTGTTTTAAATCGTGGTTGATCTAAATTAGGAAAAGCCCGGCAATCTGCATATCGTTGTTCATATACCCGACATTTGGTGTCGCATAAAAAATGACAGGGAACCGCATTGATGATCTGCGTGCCGGAGCTACCCGACTCAACATATTGATCTTCGAATGCCTGTGTAGACATATTCAGGGTATCCGCTATCCGTTTGTTTTCTGCCGGTGTAACATGAATCAAGAGGTTTCGACAACAGGCTCCACAAGAAGTACAATCAATTTGTGGTGCCACCTCGTTGTTGATGGAAGCGGTCATCTTGTCCAACGCATCTTCATTCAGGTGCATGAGGAAATCTCGAAAAGCCCTGTTTTCAGATTCCCTTTTTTCGGCCAATTGGGTCAGTTCGGAAGCGTCCGTTATGAGATTGATGATGGGCGTATTTAGGTTTTGAACAAAGATACCGGCTTTAGCGCTGATTTTTTACGCACATAGACGTGTTAATGTGGATAAATGGGAAACCCTAAAATGGCTGATGTTCAGTTAAATTCGCGGGTTGGAAACCGAATTTTCCGCCCTTTTAAAACTCGATCTAACCCCCTTATGGCGCAAAAAGAAACGAATCAGTACACGGAAGAAAGCATACGAAGTCTTGACTGGAAAGAGCATATCCGGCTTCGCCCCGGCATGTATATCGGAAAACTGGGCGATGGCAGCAGTGCCGATGATGGGGTATATGTACTGATCAAGGAAGTAATAGACAACTGTATCGATGAGCACACCATGGGTTACGGCAAACAAGTGGATGTAACCATTGATGGAAAAACCATAACGGTGCGCGATTATGGCCGAGGTATTCCGCTGGGAAAAGTGGTAGATGTCGTGAGTAAAATCAACACCGGTGCCAAATACGACAGCAAGGCTTTTCAGAAAAGTGTTGGATTGAATGGCGTGGGCACTAAGGCCGTAAATGCGTTGAGTAATTATTTCAAGGTGACCGCCTTTCGGGATGGCCGTGAAAAAACCGCCGAATTTGAACGAGGGGATCTGAAGAAAGAATACAAAGAAGCCGCAACCAAAGAGAGCAATGGAACCGCGGTAACCTTCATTCCGGATGACAGCATATTCAAGCATTTTCATTTTGTCACCGAATACCTCGACAATCAGTTTTGGAACTATTGTTACCTGAATGCCGGATTGATTATCACGTACAACGGCAAACGATACGTCAGCAAGAATGGCCTGCTGGATTTGCTGCAACGCAAAACCAATGAAGACGAGCTCCGGTATCCGATCATTCATCTCAAAGGAGAAGATATTGAAGTGGCGCTCTCTCATGGAAACGGATACGGTGAGGAGTACTACAGTTTTGTCAACGGGCAGTTCACCACCCAAGGAGGCACCCATTTGGCGGCCTTTCGTGAAGGTTATGTGCGAACCATTCGAGAGTTTTTTAAAAAGGATTATGATGCCGCCGATATTCGCGGTAGTATTTGTGCAGCTATTTCCGTGCGGGTACAGGAGCCCGTTTTTGAATCACAAACCAAAACCAAACTGGGTTCGCAGAATGTGTATGAGAATGGACCCACGATGAAGAATTTTGTGGGAGATTTCCTGTTGCGTGAGCTGGATAATTTTCTGCACCGAAACCCAACGGTAGCCGATGCGCTGAAACGCCGGATCGAGCAAAACGAACGCGAGCGAAAAGAACTGGCCGGTATCAAAAAGCTGGCCAACGAACGGGCGAAAAAGGCCAATCTTCATAATAAAAAGCTCCGTGATTGTAAATATCATTACAATGACGAAGCCACCGGAAAAGATAAAGAGCTGGTGCTGGAGAAACAGAAAGAATCTACGATTTTCATCACCGAGGGAGACTCGGCCAGTGGATCGATAACCAAAGCGCGAGATGTAAATACCCAAGCAGTTTTTAGTTTACGTGGTAAACCCCTGAACTGTTTTGGATTGACCAAGAAAGTGGTATACGAGAACGAAGAGTTCAATCTCTTGCAACACGCACTTAATATTGAAGAAAGCTATGAGGACTTACGGTATAATAATATTGTTATTGCCACGGATGCCGACGTGGACGGTATGCATATCCGACTGCTGTTAATGACATTTTTTCTACAGTTTTTTCCGGACCTCGTCAAGAATGGCCACGTGTTTATCCTGGAAACACCGCTGTTTCGTGTGCGTAACAAACAAGAGACGATCTATTGCTACGATGAGACAGAGAAACAGGCTGCTGTGCGGAAGTTGGGAAACAAGCCGGAGATCACTCGTTTCAAAGGACTCGGAGAGATTAGTCCGGATGAATTTGCCCGGTTTATCGGCAGTGATATGCGGCTACAACCGGTCATTCTCGAACAGGGAGAACACCTGAACCAGCTACTGGAATATTACATGGGAAAAAACTCGCCCCAGCGGCAGGATTTCATCATAGAAAATTTACGGGTTGAATTGGATTTGATTGAAGAGGCAGAACAAGAAAAAGACAACAAATAGGCTTTCTGTTCATCATACAGCGTTGAGCAAAACCGATTCAATCATCCCTTACCAAGAAATAGATAGAAGTAGAATTCATTACAAACAGTATAAAACGAAACAAAGAATATGATTCATCTGGTATTTGATATCAATGCGACGGCCATGTTGCAGGAGGCGATGGCACAGGATGAAACCCTCGCCGGCGACATCCTGGTGTTTAATGATGATTTAAGCGTGGGGCCGGTACAAGAATTATTATCCGATGTAGGGGTTGAATACCGGCAACAGTGGTGGACCGACGTGCTCGCCGGTGGTGATTTCGAAGGACTATCAGCGACTATAACCGAGGACAAGGCCAAAATGGCCGGCTTGATCGATGCATTGAATGCGGATGAGGGAGAAACAGTATGGATTTGGGTGGCCCAAAATGCTCGCGATGTGAGTGGCTATTACTGGCTGCTACCATATCTAAAGCCCTATCAGGGACGTGTACACATCTTGTTCCTCAATAACCTTCCGTTTATCAATGATAAAGGTGCCGTGTTCTATCCGGTACAGCTGAGTGAAATTCCCGCCCGCGAATTTCTAAAAGCACAGAAACTGGCTCGTCCCATCACCCTCAGTGAACTCGAGGTGGATCCGGATGAATGGGAAAAGCTCAGTCGACAGCCGGGCGAAATTCGTGTGCTCGAAGGAGGCAAAAAACTCGTTCAACAAACAGACGAGTCTTTGTTGGCCGACTTAAAAAAATACATCATGCCCGATGCGCAGAAGGCCAGTCGGATTTTGCATAATTTCATGAATAAATCACGGCACCGGGTACCCGAAGCGTATGTTTTGTGGAAACTAAAATTACTGGCTGCTTCCGGTCAGTATGAGGTCTCCGGCAAGGTCGAAAAAATGAAAGATTTCGATCTGAAATACAAATCTAAAACAGTAGAAGAGACCGCATAATTTATTTGAAGCTATGGCAAAAAAATCAACCGAGGCGTATCAGCACAGCGACAGTGGTGTCAGCGGTCAATACAAAAACTGGTTTTTGGACTATGCCAGTTATGTTATTCTGGAACGAGCCGTACCATCTGTCGAAGACGGACTAAAACCCGTTCAACGACGGATTTTGCATGCCATGAAGGAAATGGATGACGGCCGCTACAATAAGGTGGCTAATATCATCGGTCAGAGCATGCAATATCACCCCCATGGAGACGCCAGTATCGGGGATGCGATTGTCAATCTCGGACAAAAAGACCTGCTCATCGACACCCAGGGCAACTGGGGTGATGTACGAACCGGTGATGATGCAGCCGCTCCTCGGTATATTGAGGCCCGACTGAGTAAATTCGCGCTGGATGTGGCGTTCAATGCCAAAACAACGGAATGGCAATTAAGCTACGATGGTCGGAAAAACGAACCGGTTACGTTGCCAATGAAGTTTCCCTTATTGCTGGCACAAGGTGCGGAGGGCATTGCCGTTGGACTGGCTACTAAAATTCTTCCGCATAATTTCTGTGAACTCATCGATGCGTCGATCAAAGCACTACGGGGAAAGAAATTTGAAATCCTACCCGATTTTCAAACTGGTGGTACAATGGACGCAACGCTTTACCAGGAAGGTAAGCGGGGCGGTAAAATTCGTGTTCGGGCTGCCATCGAGGAACAGGATAAAAAGACCCTGGTCATTCGCAGTGTGCCGTTTGGGGTTACAACCACCCAACTCATGGAAAGCATCGTAAAAGCCAATGATCAGGGTAAAATCAAAATCAAGAAAGTAACCGACCATACCGCGGCCAATGTTGAAATTATCATCGAGCTTGCTGCCGGCATTTCACCCGATATTACGATAGATGCGCTCTACGCATTCACTGATTGTGAGGTAAGTATTTCGCCCAATGCCTGCGTGATTATTGACCAGAAACCCCGATTCCTGTCAGTGCACGAATTGCTTCGGGTTTCTGCTGAAAATACCAAGGAGTTGTTGAAAAAAGAGCTGGAGATTCGTCTTTCCGAGCTGCAGGAGAAATGGCATTACACCTCCCTTGAAAAGATATTCTTTGAAGAGAAGATTTATAAAGAGCTGGAGAAGAAACACGAGACCTGGGAAAAAGTGATTGTGGCCATCGACAAGGCCTTTGAGCCATTTAAAAAGAAGCTTAAACGGCCGATCACGCGGGAAGATATTCTAAAGCTAACGGAAAAGCCTGTACGCCGAATATATAAGCTGGATATCGATGAGCTTAACGACCAGATCAAAGGATTGGAAGCGGATATCAAACAAGTGAAACATGACCTAGCGAATCTCACAGACTATGCCGTGGCCTATTATGAGAATCTACTTAAGAAATACGGGAAAGGACGTGAGCGTAAAACAGAAATCAAACTTTTTGATGTTATTCAGGCCAAAACAGTGGCTATCGCCAACACAAAACTCTACGTCAATCGCGCTGATGGGTTTATCGGAACCGGACTTAAAAAAGATGAACTTCTTTTTGAGTGCTCCGACCTGGATGATATCATCGTATTTACCAAGGGTGGTATCATGAAAGTAGTCAAAGTAGCTGATAAGGCCTTTATCGGAAAGGATATTGTTCATGCGGCTGTTTTTCAGAAAAACGATGAACGAACGACGTATAACATGATTTACGCCGATGGTAAAACCGGTGTCAGTTATGCGAAGCGATTCAATGTGACTGGTGTGACCCGCGATAAGGAATACGACCTCACAAAAGGGTCTGAACGCAGCAAGGTGCATTATTTTACTGCCAATCCCAATGGGGAAGCGGAACAGGTGCGGGTTTTATTGAGCCCGAATTGTTCGGCCCGTAACAAAGAACTGGATTTCTATTTCGAGGAACTGGAAATCAAAGGCCGGGGAAGTATTGGCAATCAGGTTACCAAATATCCGATCAAGTCGGTCAAATTCAAAGAGGCCGGTGTGTCTACCTTGAGCGCGAAAAAAATGTGGTTTGATGATGTGTACGGGCGATTAAATGTGGACGAAAAAGGAGAGTACCTGGGCATGTTCGATCCTGATGACCGGATACTCGTTATTTTTAATGATGGTCATTATGAAATTGTATCCCAGGAACTGACCCAGCGATTTGATCCAGAAAAGATCCTGCTCATAGAAAAGCATAACCCCGATGGCGTGATCACAGCCATCTACCTGGATCAGGAAAAACTACAGTATAATATCAAACGCTTCAAAATCGAGACGACCACTGAAAATACCCGATTCTTATTCATCAAAGAAGGGAAAGATAATTATGTGGAAGCAGTCACCACCGATGAAAAGCCCGTCATTCGAATTAAATCAGGACGTGGGCAACAAACTACGGAAAAAAATATCAAAGTAGCCGACTTGGTGGAAGTGACCGGTTGGAAATCCGTTGGATCAAAACTGGCTGAATTTACCAAATCAACCGAAATGGAATGGGTGGTAAAGAAACCGGCCGGTGGTAATCAAGGAGCACTTTTTGAATAATGGACTCAACAATGAATAAGACAATCTTCTTTCGTGTATGTATTTTGATTTTTGTCCTAACCGGGTATAGCCAATCGTTGCTTGCGCAAGTTTCTTTTGCCGACCGATGTATAGGTGAGTGGACGGGCACCCTGGATATCTATGCAAGTGGTGTTCGTCGGGATCAGGTACCCGTTGTCTTCACGGTGACTAAACTCAATGATACAACCTGGACCTGGAAAACCGATTATCGATCGGAAACCAGACCGGTGATAAAAGATTACCTGTTGCGTAAACAAACCAAGGACCTCAATCGTTATGTTATTGATGAGGGAGACGGGATACAACTGATCATGGATGTGATTGACAATGTAGGGACCTCCGTTTTTCGGACAGGTGGTATGACCTTTGTGAGCCGAAATGAAGTTGGTGATCAAGTATTTCAAATGGAATTGTCTGTCTATAAAGACAAGAATCCGGCTTCACCTGACGAGGTGCTAAGCATGCCGGCTATCTCAGTACAAACCATGCAATTGACGAAAAAGCGTTAGATCACACGTTGACAACTAAATAAAACGGTATGCAAAAAGTCACTCTGCTTGGACTGTTCTTTTTCGCTGGTATTTTGCTACTAGGCTTTACCGCCTACTCACCAAACAGCTCCTTTATACCACCAAGAGGCTATACCGGTGCAACAGGCCTTTATTGTACTAATTGTCATGGCGGCAATACATTGAATACAACAGGTGGATCCGTTTCTACCATCGGACTGCCCCTGGGAAATTATGTCGCATCGGGAGTGTATGATTTCAGCTTGACCATTCAGCACTCGGTTGCGAATCGCAGCCGGTGGGGATTTTCAATCATTGCTCTGAATAGTGCCGGATCGCCTGTTGGAACATTTTCAAGCACCAATCCAAACGCAGCAGTCAATGGAAATGAACTCAGCCATTTCTCGGCGCCAACGACAACTTCGCAATCGTCCTATACGTTTTCCAATTTACGCTGGACTGCACCTGCTTCGACAACTGGCAATAATCAAACCATCACGTTCTACTACGTAGGTAATGCCGCCAATAATCTTGGTAGCTCCGGAGATTTCATTTATTCCGGTTCAACAACTATCACGGCAGCCGGACCGGTTCCTATTGTTTTCGCTGCGTTTGATGCAGAAACGAAAAATAACCAGTCTACGCTGAGCTGGACGGTTGATCATACTGACCAGCTGCGCTCTTTTGTTGTGGAACAGGCTGCGGATGGTAGGACGTTTCAACACGTGCAATCGATCAATGCACAATCTACTTCCGGTGGCGGTGTGCAATCGTATTCGTTTTTGATTCCGGAAATACTGCGCCAATCACCGTTCTGGCGAATTAAAGCAATCGAGTGGGATGGATCAACCACATTTTCCAAAATCATCCGTTTAAGCGAATTATCTAATAATAACGAGGCGTTGTTTCAGGTGTTGCAAAATCCGCTTCGGTTAGGAGAGGTCGTAAAGATTCAATGGCTTCGTAACGATCTGGTACTGCCTACGTATACCTGGTTTGATGTCAGCGGACGGAGACTGAGTTCGGGTAGATTACGCGCACCGATCGGATCCAATCAGTTGATTGTACCGCCACCGACAACACCTGGTTTGCATAAAATAATGATACAAGCGCAAACCAGTGCTGGTGAACCCGTTCGATCCAGCCATTGGGTATTCATGCAGTAATTCACGTTTGTATTAACCGACTGACGGTGTAATGTCAATAATGGTTATAACGCAGTTTAATATCAACATTGAGCAATTTTAAAGCAACCATTTTCCTCAGTTTTTCTTTATTTATCCTCACTTCTTTCAGCTACAAGCCTAAACCGCATTTAATAGTGGGTAATTGGCAATTGATCGAGAGCCAAAAAAAGAAAGTTGAGTTTTCAAAAGATGGCAAAAATTATTGTATTGAGCGATTGACCTTTAGCAGCGATGAGATTCAATCAAATTTTACCTTGATTGACATAATAAATAAGAAAGAAACCGACATTACGTTCGGATTCAACATTTTTGAACCATTCGATGAATTTAAAACGTCGGTTATCCTATTCAAAAATCTATGTGATAAAAAATCGAGAGTAGTATTTTCAATCTTGCAGTTAGATAAAGAATTTCTAATTGTTCAATTTGAAAAAAAATATTCTTCAGAAAATATCAATATCACATCGGGCGTTATGACTTTTGAAAGAACGGCTGGTCCACCTGAAAATATGCCGTAGTATAGTGCTTTAGTTTTATTGTCATATTCATTTACATAACCGAGCGCGGCCGTCCAAATTCGTTCATTTCATAATCAAACGACAGTCAAATTGGAAGCAATTGTATATTGTTCATCATTAGTTCGTTAGTGACAGTGCTTTTATGTTGCTTTAAATTGCTACTTACAGCTAATAATGGTACATAATAAAAAAGGCGTCCACTTGGACGCCTTTTTTATTATGTGGGTTTTGTTTTATTGGGAAATGATGACCTTGCCGGCTTTCAGACGTTCGCCAGCTGCATCGGTAAGTTCTACAAAGTAGATGCCGGATGCAACATGTCTCAGATCTACTTCCATCTTGCCGAACGGCGTGTTTACATTGAAAGCTTGTTTGTAAACCCGTGCTCCTTTACCGTCGTATATCGTGAGGGTTCTTGGATTGGATACGCCATTGAGTTTATCATTATATCGAACCTGGAACAAGCCTCTGTTCGGATTCGGGAAGATGAACAAACTGGTATTGAGTGAGTCGGTTATGGATAGGTTTGATGACGTAGCATTGCAGGTTCCAATGCTTACAACAACACGGTAAGTCCCAAGCTGATCTACGCTAACCGTATAGCTGCTGGTATTGGCGCCACTAATGGGAGTACCATTCTGATACCATTGATAAATGGTGCTGGTAGACGTAGGCGTAACCTGAGCGGTCAGCGTGGTAGACAACCCGGGGAATAAGGCCGTTACAGCCGGGTTAGCCGTCAGGGTTACTGTAGGCTGTGGATTGGTTGTCACGTTTACGGATGCCGTACCCGTACAGCCCGCCGTGGTCGATCCAGTAACCGTATAGGTATTGACAACGGGTGCGCCGGGATTGGTTGGATTGACCGTTGGTGTGATTGTAATGCTGGATCCGTTTTGGTTTCCGGGGGCCCAGCTATACGTATTGGCACCACCGGCTGTTAAAGTGACAGCCGTTCCTGTACAAACGGAACTCGCAGAGCTGTTCGCCGTTACCGTTGGTAACGCGTTAACCACAAGGGTGGCGATGTTGGAGTTCAATGAACCCGGGCAAGCGCCTCCAGATACGGTGATAACCAGTCTGTAACGATTGTTATTCAGCGTCACAGATACATTGCTCAAACTGAGACTACTGCTTGTGGCGCCGGCAATGTTGGTAAAGGTAGTTCCACCATCGGTGCTCACCTGCCACTGATAAGTTAGGTTGGTGCCGGAAGCGGTTGCGCTGAAATTCACGTTGCTACCTGAGCATACAGTAACGTTTGTAGGCTGAGCACTGAAAGAGGCCGCGACAGTCACGGACAAGGTAGCGGCATTTGATGTAACCGATGCGCATTGTGTAGCAATCAATACGCGGTATTTGTAGTTGTTTTGAGCCGTAGTTGTTCCAGCTACGGTATAGCTGGCGTTGTTTGCGCCGGCTATGTTGGTATACGTGGTGCCGCCATCAGTACTGACCTGCCACTGGTATGTGACACCAGCCGTTCCAGAAGCAGCTGTGAAGGTTGCATTGTTACCCGAACAGATGGAAACGTCCGTTGGTTGAGTGGTTACAGATGGGGGTGTGCTCGGCGTGACATTGAATGTCAGGTTGCGCGTTTGTGTTGACGAACCGGCCACCCCAGTGATGGTGATCGTATAGTTACCCGGACTCAACGTATTGACGCCATTCAACGTTACCGTAGTGCTGTTACCAGGGGTTACGGGGTTACTGCTGAAAGTAACGGTCGTGCCGGCAGGATTTCCGGATGCAGATAAGTTGATAGGGGTGGTAAATCCGGCTAGTGAAACCGTACCCAGACTAACGGAGGCAGAAGCAGCTGATCCGCAAGTCGTGTTGGTGGTCGCCGGATTATCAAACGCGAAGCCCGCAACGGCTGCCGTAATGGTAAAATTAGCATTGGAGATATCAAAGAACACATTGTTGATAGCTTCCACCCGGATACGAGCCTGCGTCGTGGCATTGTTAGGAACCGTTATGGTTTCCGTGCCATCGTTGGTCGTTGAAGCGAGTACAGTTATGGGATAGGTGCGTCCACCATCTGTTGATAAAGTGATTTTAACCGTTGGTGTATTGATTGGCGCACTGCTGGTACCTGATACATTCCAGGTAATGGTTTGCGAGGTTCCGCCTCCCCAAGTCTCGCCGCCATTAGGTGTTGTAACGGTAAACGGTGTTGTGCCGACAACATTCAACTGAAGGGTTGCTGCCGTTTGACAACCTCCGGATCCAGCCGAAACGACACCGCCTCCGGCTGCGCGGTTATCCCTTACCGTTAATTTGAATTTCATGGATCTTTCAACGGGAGAAAGGATTTCACCTTTTAGTCCGCCCATGGTTGCGGCCGGATTGGTCGGATAGTTGGCTAGAATCACCGCAATGTCTGGGAAGGTTCGGGATCCCGTTGTTTTAGGTAAACGCGATTTGAAGAGCGGTGCCGTATTGCCAGCGCCTGCGGTCAATCCAACATTCCATCCGGCCCCTGGATTTCCTAAATCCCATTGTTCCCAACAATAACTGAGCGCATCGCCATTGGCATCAGTAGCTGAACCAGTGAGCGTAAAAGGTGTATTGGGTGGTAGGCTGAGTGTTGTAAAGGGAAGTGGGTCAATCACAGGTAATGTATTTCCGGTAGGGGTTGAAACACCGCAAGAACCTCCTCCGGCGGCAAGGTAGTTGCTGATCTCATCAAAGCTGATTGCATGAAATGTAGGGTCGCTGTTTGGTTGAATATCCTGTGCTCCACATATCCCGGCATAAGCCATGATGGTGGTTCCGCTACCCGGTTCGTATTTGGTGGTGTTAGGTGAAGATCCGCATCCGTTCATCGGATGGTTACCGCCAAACTGATGGCCCATTTCATGCGCCACATAGTCAATATCATAGCCATCGCCGGTAGGATTGGGACTGCCCGTTATGCCTCTCGCTTTGGAGGAATTGTTGCAAACCACGCCCAATCCGGCTAAACCACCGCCTCCGGTACTGAACGTGTGTCCAATGTCAAAGTTGGCCAAACCAATATTTGAACCGATGACTGTCTGACTCTCATTGATCAAGGTATTCGCATTATTGTTACCGGTAAATGGATCGGTGGATGCATTGAGGTATTCAATTAAATTATTATTGGCAACCAGCACTAATCGAACGGCTAACTCAACTTCATAAACCCCTACGACCCGGTTAACCGACGTCACAATAGCTGAGTGCAGAATAGCCGCATTGGTGCCGGCTGCGATGCCAGGTGCTTGCGCATATTCACCCGTACAGGCAACGGCTAACCGATATGTCCGGAGGTCTGTACCCCGGCAAGGTGCTTGCACATTCGTGGGACGTGCAGCCAATGATTCTTCGTTGACATCACAATGAAAAAAGGTGGGACGATGGTTGTTTCGACGAAAGTAAGAAATGTAATCCTCCGTATTTCCAACAGCATACGGATCTATGTACCATGTATTCTCCGGAGTCAGCACTTGTGCATGAAATCCACGTAAGGTCAGATCAAAACGAATAGTCGCCCGGGGATCATCGATACCCTGACCATTGAATGTGCGAATGTCCGGAAATTGAGCTTGCAGTCCGGGCTCCTGGATGCTGCTTTCCCATACCCTGAAACGACCGGTCGTTCCATCCGGTAAGGGCAACGTCAAAATGGGTGCGCTGTTTCGCTGATAGCGAACCGATTGTTCATTGGGAAGCGCCCACAAAAAGGACTTAAGCGCACGCAAATCAGCCCGTACTAAGCGGAATGCATTGGGTACAATAGCCCTGGTTAACGTGTTGTTTCGGATATCGCTCGACTTGATATCGCTGAAAAATGACTGCTGTGCCAGAATTACCTGGTTAAATACGGTCATTGCCAGTATGGCAAAAAATAGGTAGATTTTTTTCATCTTGATGTATTTGGATAGACCAAATGTACAAAACCTGTGCATAGAAATACAAAGGATTCTTTTTCTCAGGCAGGAGTGAATGCTGTACTTTTGCTGCATGACAATTGAGCAATTAAAGGATATGAGAGACCGTGTGGTGGTCTTGAGGAGGTTTCTTTGACGTCGCTAACCGCGAACATAAGATCCTTAATGATAAACAACTAACGCTGTCTCCCGGTTTCTGGGACGATAATAACCGCGCTACGTCAATACTAAAAGAACTCAAAAACAATGAGTATTGGGTGAATATGTATCAGACGGTCTACAACTCTGTGGAGGATTTTGCCGTCTTATTCGAATTCTGGAAAGAGGGGGAAGCTACAGAAGATGAGGTTAAAACAGCTCATCAAAAAGCGATACAGGATATCGAAGACGCAGAATTCAAAAGTACCCTGAATGATCCCACCGATGCCTTGCCGGCTATTTTACAGATCAACAGCGGTGCCGGTGGAACAGAGAGCCAGGATTGGGCAGAAATGCTTGCCCGGATGTATCGCATGTATGGTGAAAAACAAGGTTGGCAAGTAACCGAGATCGATTGGCAGTGGGGTGATGGTGCCGGTATCAAAACCTGTACCTATCAATTTGATGGTCCGTTCGCTTATGGCTTTCTTAAATCGGAGTCGGGTGTTCACCGGCTGGTTCGTATTTCGCCGTTTGACAGTAATGCCCGGCGTCATACTTCGTTTGCCAGCGTCTATGTATATCCGTTAATAGATGACACGGTGGAAATAGAAGTCAGTCCGGCGGATATCGAATGGGCCTTTTTCCGAAGCGGCGGTGCGGGCGGACAAAATGTAAATAAGGTGGAAACGGCCGTACGGTTGACGCATAAACCCAGTGGAATTATTGTCGAATGTCAGCAGGCACGAACACAAGGGGAAAACCGAGAGAAGGCCATGGCTATGCTGAAAAGCCGGTTGTACGAAGAAGAAATGCGCAAGCGACAAGAGGCCATCGATTCCAAAAACGCGCAGAAGAAAAAAATCGAATGGGGTTCCCAGATTCGTTCGTATGTTTTTCATCCCTATAAGATGATCAAAGACCATCGAACCGATTTCGAAGTGGGCAATGTGGGGCCGGTGATGGACGGTGAAATTGACGGTTTCATTAAGGCCTACCTGATGACTGAAAAAGAAGATTCCACCCAATAATACATTCAAACGCGTTCATTAGTCGTTCCATATTCAATCACCTTAAATCTACAGTTATGCAATTCGGCGATTTTTATTATCCGCTTCCTGCCAACGAACCAGTGTATGCATATGCGCCTGGATCTTCTGAACGAAAGGCGCTGAAAGAGGCCATTAAATCGTTGAAAAGCCAGGTCTTGGATGTTCCCATGTACATTGGAGCCGACGAAGTGAGAACCGGCACCTTGAAGGATATGCGTCCGCCACATGAACACAAGCATCTGTTGGGTCGTTTTCATAAAGGAGAGGCTTCTCATGTACGTAAAGCGATTCAGTCTGCCTTAAAGGTTCGCGAAAAATGGTCAAACCTGTCCTGGGAAAACCGGGCCAATATATTTTTAAAAGCAGCTGACCTGATCGCCGGAAAATACCGCTATCAAATCAATGCGGCGACTATGCTTGGACAAAGCAAAACGGTCATTCAGGCTGAACTCGATTCGGCCTGTGAGTTAATTGATTTTCTTCGTTTCAATGTGCATTACGTCAGTGAAATCTATCGCCAGCAACCAATCAGTCCGGCCGGAATGAATAATCGGGTGGAGTATCGGGCGCTTGAGGGTTTTGTATTGGCAATCACGCCATTCAATTTCACGGCCATCGCCGGTAATTTACCAACCAGCGCGGCGATGTGCGGCAATGTGGTTGTTTGGAAATGCGCCGATACCCAAGTGTACAGTGCCCAACTCATCATGCGTATCTTGAAAGAGGCCGGATTGCCCGATGGGGTGATCAACTTAGTTTATTGCGATGGTCCGGCATTGGGTGAGGTCGTTTTCGCGCATCCGGATTTAGCCGGGGTGCATTTTACCGGAAGTACCACGGTATTCAATCACATCTGGAAAACCATCGGGAATAACATTGGACATTATAAAACATACCCGCGCATTGTGGGTGAAACGGGCGGAAAAGATTTTGTGATGGTTCACAAATCGGCAAACCCCGAAGTTGTAGTCACCGCGCTGGCCAGAGGAGCGTTTGAATTTCAGGGTCAGAAATGTTCAGCAGCCTCCCGGGCGTATATTCCGTCCAACCTCGCGCCAATAATCAAGCGTAAGTTAGTTGAGATGGTCAAGTCGATGAAGATGGGAGCGATCGATGATTTCTCCAATTTCATAACAGCCGTAATTGATGAAAAGAGTTTTGATAAGTTGGAAGGGTATATCCGCGGCGCCCGAAAAAAAGGGTCGCCTACCAAAATCTGGGTAGGTGGAAAATGCGACAAGTCGAGTGGTTATTTTATCGAGCCAACAATCATTGAGACAACCGATCCACACTATGTAACCATGTGTGAGGAATTGTTTGGTCCGGTACTGACGATTTATGTCTACGATGAAAATAAATACGAAGAGACCTTGAAACTTGTTGATGGAACGTCAGCATACGGACTGACGGGAGCGATTATTGCTCAGGATCGTTTTGCGATTGAAACGGCGGTTCATAAATTGCGCAATGCGGCCGGCAATTTCTATATCAACGACAAGCCCACAGGCGCTGTAGTTGGACAACAGCCATTTGGTGGAGCAAGAGCCAGTGGTACCAATGACAAAGCCGGCTCCATGCTTAACCTATACCGGTGGATGAGCGCCCGAACCATTAAGGAGACCTTTGTGCCTCCGGTCGATTTCGGGTATCCGTTTATGCTGGAAAAATGATGTGCATCAATTAGGTATATGGGCCTTATCAGCTGATGATTCGGATTCTTGTACAACATTTGTATCATCAATGAACTAATCGGAAGAAGAACAAACACATGAAAACAAACGTATCCTTTATTCTCACAAAATCAAAAGCAGCGCATGCTTCTCGGGTGTGGATTGTTGGTGATTTCAATCACTGGAATACAGCCGATGGGTTTGAAATGATAAAATTGGAAGACGGTTCTTTTTTTGCTGAGGTGCCCCTCGAGGCAGGCAAAACCGTTCAATATCGTTACTGGCTTGATAATAATCAATGGGTGAATGACGATCGGCCAACCATACAAACCGAGGCCTATGGGCACGTGGTTGAAAATTGCTTCATTACGGTTCCGCGTACTCGAAGAAAATCAATCTCGCCCGTGCCGGTTGTTACCGATGGAATGGGTCAATCATTGACGGAACGGCCAATCCGAAAAAGCCGGGCAAAGCGCATCGGAAAAGACGAAGTGATGCCATACTCAAAAGATGACCTTACCAACATATTGGGTATTCGCCGGAAAACAGCTGATTTACTGAAAAAAGAAGGTATTGGCAGTTTCAAGGAATTAGGCCGTTGCACCATGAAAAAATTATTGCTCATTTTAAATGAAGCCGGTTTACAAAAAACAGCCCGATATTACACCAGCTGGTCCAAGCAGGCTAAGTTAGCCGCTGCCGGCGACTGGAAAGGGTTGGCTGCCCTGCAGTTCTCGTTGGAAAATAGGTCCAAACCGGTAGATGCCTGATTTACACAAAGGTTTCCTAATTTAGCATCATGCAGGTGCTTCTGACGTCGACACAGCTGGATATGACAATCCGACGACTGGCCCATCAGTTGATGGAAGACGGGTTGGATTTGGATCATACCGTTTTTGTTGCCATACAAACAAAAGGGGTGTGGATTGGTAATCAATTGATGGATATTCTGTCGGAACTCAATCAAGGCCGACGGCCTGAGTATGGTACCTTGGATATTACATTTTACCGCGATGATTTTCGATCAGAACTGCACGCACCCAAAGAAACCTCCCTTTTTCTCTCTGTGGAAGGAAAGCGGGTTATTCTCATCGATGACGTGTTGCATACGGGCAGAACGATACGGGCTGCACTCGATGCCTTACAGGACTTTGGGCGGCCTCAGAAAGTGCAGTTGCTCGTGCTTGTCAATCGCCGGTTACACCGCGAGTTGCCCATCCAGCCCGATTATTGCGGCTTAGATACGGATACCACCCTGGCGCAGCGCGTAAAAGTGGAGTGGGACCGAAAGGAAGTTGTCATCTATTAACCATCCAATTCGAGGAATTCCCCTAACTTCGACCTTTAATGCAACTATCCACCAATCATCTGCTGGGCATTAAAGACCTCACATCACAGGATATACAGCGTATTCTCGCTACAGCCCGTCAATTCAAGGACGTTCTCCAACGACCCATAAAAAAAGTTCCTTCACTGCGCGATATTACCATTGTTAATCTGTTTTACGAGAATTCGACCCGAACCCGGATCTCCTTCGAGCTAGCTGAAAAGCGACTCAGTGCAGATACGATCAATTTCGCCGCATCCGGTTCCTCCGTGTCTAAAGGAGAAACCCTGCTCGATACGGTTAATAACATCCTTAGCATGAAGGTAGATATGGTTGTCATGCGACACAGTGCGAGCGGAGCGCCTCATTTTCTCGCCAAAGAACTGCCCCATACCGCGATCATCAATGCCGGCGACGGGATCAACGAACATCCGACCCAGGCATTACTCGGCGGAGGTTCGATACAAGAAAAACTCGGCGCAATAGCAGGAAAAGAAGTGCTAATCGTGGGCGATATCCCTCACTCAAGAGTGGCTATAAGC
>CAZZJF010000025.1:0-16925 GCA_964654325.1 uncultured Ferruginibacter sp. | reverse complement strand
AAAGAGCTCATTTAACCTGATATGTAACAGGCGAGTAGACAATATACATGAAAACAAAAAAACCCAGATCAACGCATAGAGAAAGTAGCCGTCTCCCATCAGATTAGGAGATATGGTCAACATCAACAAACCGGCTACCATAATACCAACCGACCAAAAGATAGCATACCGGAAAATAGGAACCGGAAATACCGAGTATATGATTTCAAAGACAAAAAAGTAAATAATGAAACTCAAGGCTATCACTAAAAACCCATAAATGGTAGTAGAAGAAAGTGAGAAAAAATCGGCAATTTCAAACGATACGGCCGCATGTTTCGCGATCAATCTCACCAGGGAGGCAAAAACATATGATACGACCAATAAAAATCCTCCAATTATAATCGAGTAAACAATCGAACCAACCGCATGTTGCGATTGAATCAATACCTTTTTATCAGCTATCCGAACAAAAACGAATAAAACAAACCAAAGAATAAATGACAAGGAAACCAATATGTCACCCGGCGATTCCATCAAAAAGCCGACATTGAAAAAATCATTATTAAATAACTTGAATTGATGAATATCAATAGGTACATGACTGAACGCAAAAAGCAACCGTACCGAAAGCAACAGTATAAACAAAGTGGTTAAACCCGCTACTAGTGAATACTGCTCATAGATGATAGTTGATACCCTGTAAATAAAAATAAAGAGCAGTACAATAGCCAGTACAATAAAAATTAGCGAGACAGGATGATTGGAAAAAACAGTATCCTCACCAATCTGTGCAACGGCAAAAAGTGGTTTAGAGTCACGGAATGAAACCGTCGTTTTTGAGTCAGAAATATCCACCACATCAAATAATGATGATGAAATCTTGTCGGAAACAAACGGATTATTGCCGACCGTCTGGTATACCCCGGTATGCTGTTTGACGGGCACCACCAGAAGAGCAGAAAATCCGTCTCGAAGCGGCTTTTTCTTCCATACATACCAAAGGTGTTTGCCGCGTTCGAATCCGGATGATGCGATCGACGAAATAGTCGAAAACGAGGGTATAACCCGGGAAGTCGTCCAAAAAACAGCTTTTGGCTGTTTTAATGTATAAGATTGGATAATAAAAAAGAAGCCTTTCCCATCCGACCAATACGCATAATCGCTATCCTCAATAGCGCCGGCCATCAATCGATTGATTCGATCAGCATTATCACAAAAGCGCAGGAATTTGTTTTCTTGATCCCTGATTTCATCTTGCAACACCGCTTGAACTGACTGCACACTGGCATTGACGGACCAATAATTATCAATAATAAACGAAACAGTGTAAGACCATGCAGCGATGATCAGAAGCCACCATACTTTAGTTGATATACGAGATTTTAGATGCAAACAGGTTATGGATTTTCTTTTTTCGAATCCTCCCAATATTCATTCATCTCTTGTGGTGTTAAATCATGTATTTGTAATTGATTGGCTGCTGCTTGACGTTCGATATAACAAAAACGGCTGATGAATTTCTGATTAGTCTTTTCCAATGCAAAGTCCGGATCTACATCCAAAAAACGGGCGTAATTAATCATTGCAAAAAAAACGTCCCCCATTTCTTTTTGAATGCCTAGAGTATCGCTATTCGATATACTGGACTTAAGCTCACGTATTTCTTCTTCTACTTTTGCCCAAACGTGTTCAATGTGCTCCCAATCAAATCCAACTTTAGAGGCCTTCTCCTGGAGCCTGACGGCCTTGATCATGGCTGGCAATCCATTGGGCACCCCCTCTAAAACTGATTTTTTTCCACTTTTTAATTTTATTTTTTCCCAATTCCGACTTACCGATTCGTCATCCTCAAGGACCAGATCGCCATATATATGCGGATGACGGGTTACCAACTTATCACAGATACCATTGATCATTGATTTTATATCAAACTGATGTTGTTCCGAAGCTATTCGGACATAAAAAACAATATGCAACAACAAATCCCCTAATTCTTCACAAATTCCGTTCCAATTTTTTTTCATGATTTCATCGGCTAACTCATAGGTCTCCTCGATGGTCAAGGGCCTCAACGACTCAATCGTCTGCTTACGATCCCATGGACATTTTTCCCTCAATTCATCCATAATGCCGAGTAGCCGTTCAAAATGATAACCCGGTGTTTCAACGTGCGGCTTGCCACAACGATGACAATAAGGACCTACGAGTGGTATTGCACAGTTTTCGCACCTTTTTTCAGAGCGATTGCTTGATTGATCCATGAAATAGAATTTGTTAAATGTAGTAAAGATTCATCATGAAAAATGACACGTCGGTCACGGTTTAGTCATTTGCCGTAATTTTACTGCCATGAAATCAACATATCCCATCACTGCAGGCATTTTCCTTTTCCTGATTCAAGGACTTTTTCACACAGCCATTGGACAATATTATTATAAAGATATCTTCTCCAACCAGCTGACCGCCAATGAACAAAATTGCCTTAAAAAGGCCGGCGTAAAAAAAATTACCTTGACGAGCCTGGATGAAAGCGGCGAACCAAAAAAAGATTTTTTTTGCGAAAAAAAGATAACAAAAGACTATCTGCGAAATACCATCCACACCCGCACCGTCATTGATGGAAAATCGCTTATGATTATCGATTTTAATACAAAAGGATATCCAATTCAGGTATACGACAGTTCAACGAATTTTATTAAAAAAACAACTTATACGTACCAACACGATACCTTGCCAATGTCCATAACCACCGAATCGATATCCCGGGATGATGATTTCATTAACCAAAACAAAGAAGAGCATATTTATCAATATTCCAGTACCGGAAAATTGGAGTCGCTGGACGTGTTGATTCGTGGAAAAGCGTCCAATACGGTCATATTTGCAACAGATGAGGAAGGTCGGATTGCCGTAGAGAAAAACCTGGTCACAGGTCTGATTTATTATTATTACTACGACGATTACAATCGACTTACTGATATCGTCCACTACAGTGATGTGTTAGGTAAAATGGTGCTCGACTATGAGCTAACGTACGATGAGGAAGGAAACATCACACGTCAAATAACCACTGAAAGAGGGAAAAATAACTTTGTTGTGTGGAAGTATGCGTATGAGGGATTCCTGAAAAAAACAGAAGATTTGTACACCAAGGAAGGGGAATTACTTGGAAGCATGCAGTATGAATACCGTTAGTATGTATCCATCCAAAAAAAAACGGGGCCATGATGCCCCGTTTTTTTATACTTGATAAGTACTTACTAGTAGTTTCGAATAAGAATCTCCACCCTTCTGTTCTTCGACCGACCAGCAGCCGTTCTGTTAGGGGCAATCGGACGATCCGGGCCGTATCCATTTGACTGAAGGCGTGATGCCTCAATTCCTTTAGATGTGATGTAATTCACAACTGCTTTGGCGCGGCTGGCCGAAAGCTGCATATTACGAGCTCTGCCACCGGTGGAATCCGTATGACCATCAATAGTGGCATTCAATGTTAGATCATTTTTCATTAATTCAACCACTTGATCAAGTCCTCTGAAAGAAGCCGGTAACAAACGGTCGCTTCCCGTAGCAAACTCAATGTTATCTGCTGCTTTATTTATTTTCTGAATGACTTCTTTGGGAATCTCGGGACATCCGAAATTTTCAGGAACGCCCGGTTTGTCTTTACATTTATCGTCTTCATCATTAATGCCATCTCCATCTGTATCCGGAATAGGGCAACCTTCATAGCGAGCTAACCCTTTCTCATTTGGACACTTGTCTGTTTCATCATTGACACCGTCTCCATCAGTATCTGGAATCGGACAACCATTATATTTTGCCAGACCAGGAACATCCGGACATTTATCTGACGCATCGGCAATGCCATCACTATCCTTATCAGGACAGCCTTTCAATACGGGAACGCCTGGCACATCAGGGCATTGATCGTCGGCATCAGGCACGCCATCCTTATCTCTATCCATTACAACCGGTATGGGTGGAATGACTGGTTCCTCTTTACGATCGACCAACGGGGCAACGAAGCCCAGGTTATGGAATAAATGATATTGGGCTTTTTCGGTAACCGGCATTCTGTATTGTGTATTCAAATTGATAAATACATCTTGCGCCAATCGGAATTGCAACCCGGCACCTACCGGTATAAAGGCACCAAATGTGCTTTTATGGAAATAACCGCCGGCACCGATTCCAAGGTATGGATTGATGACATATTTATCAGTCAGCAATTTAACATGGGCCGAGGCCGATGCTTCGAGCAATAACGTCTCACGGGTAGTGAGATTGGGTGATCCGGGCACCGAATAGTTCACAAAAGAACCCGAAAGCATGGTTTGAAAATCAAGGTGGTTGTTTAATCCTTCCGCATAACTCACGGCCAGGCCGGGTGCCATCCGTTTGATATTATAATACTGGTTGCCACGGAGCACTGTTGACAAACCATTGGCCCGTATGTCTGCAGCTGTGGGATAGTCATTCAGGATGACATGAACACCGAAAGAAGGTAATTTTCGGAGAGAGTTTTGTGAAAACGCAACACCCGAGAACACCAACATTAGGATGGCGCATGTTATTTTTTTCATATTTTTTGTTTTACAATCGTAACAAAAATAGGCTCTTCACCGCAAACAAAAAAAAGAGAATGCCCCCTTGCCGGCTTTAATCCACGACGTGAACGAAATGTGCATAAAATCAAAATCGAGAGGCGTACTGTTGAAGGAACTTTTTGTCGTCATCATAGATGTCGTCATAAAAAACCACGTTCCGTCCCTTGGCTTCACAACTGAAATACTGTATAAAGATCGGCAGCTTATTGGCCACCGGCAGTTTTTTGTGCTTTTTTGCATCTAACCAGCGGTTGACCGAGTCCAAAGTATACGCCAGCTTGTCTTTGTTGCGAAAATGAATACTATCCGACTGAACCAGATAATCAGCCAGTCCTTTCCAGTTTTGAACTCGTACGCAACCATGACTGAGAGCACGGTGATCCCGATCAAATAATCCACGCTTGTTGGTGTCATGCAAATAGACCGAATAGGGATTATCGAAATTAAATTTCATCACACCCAATGCATTGTTATCACCACTAGCTTGACGAACCCTGAACGGAATACCGTTGGAATACTTTGACCAATTGACACTGGATGCGCTGATCCGTTTGCCATCACTGGTATAAAGGGCCAACCCTCTTCGCGAGAGGTATGACGAATTGCGTTTCAATCCCGGCAACAATTCGTTTTTGATAATCCCGGAGGGAACGGTCCACGTTGGATACGTAACTATCTCATTAATTTCACTTTTCAACAACGGGGTTTTTGTAGCCGAAGTGCCACAAATAATTTTTGAATACAATGCCAGGGTGTCGCTATCAAAAACTTTCAAATAAAAACCGGGCAGATTGACCATTAGATACCGATCAGGCATTGACTGATCTTCCAGTTTATACCGATCCAACGTTACCATGATTCGTTTCAGCCGCATCATATCAGTAAGATTCATTTTTTTGATCAGGGAAGCAGCTATTTTACCATCGGATTTTATCGAACGTTTTGCTTGATATTGCTTGATCAAAGAAGCTAATGCCAGTGAGTCGGGAAGATTGTTTTTATCATAGGTGCACAACTGCTCCTCACTGAGTCGTTTATACAAGGCCCGTACAAATGCCAGCGAATCGTCCTGATCCCCTTTTTCATAGGGATAAGGTACCATGGTAAAGGTTCGGGTATCCATACTGTCAGTGAAGGACTTCAATGCATTGCGCAGATGCTGGTAATCCGCATGAATCGGATGTTGCTTCTGTAGCACGCCTGTCATGCTGCCCGCTTTTTTAACGTCGAGCAAGGCCGGAATGTAAAACGAATTAATCTTGGCCGGATCTTTTTTCCAAAGAGCTGAATCGGGTAAAAGCCGACCTATTTTCAAGTCTGATAAGATGTGCATAAAAGCATCCGTCATCAGCAAATCAGCCGCCGCCCATTGCGCAGGATCCTCTTCCTTATCCGCTTCACATATTTTTCGAAGGCTTTTCAATGTTTCATAGTGATACTGACTGGAAACCAAGCCATCTCGGATACAGGTATCAAGATAATCGAATAACGCTACACCATAAGGCCTGAAAGAACCGGTATCAGACCAAATTGGAAGGAACTGATTTTGTTGATAAAAAGAACGGACCACGGTTGAATGATCTAACAAACGATCGTTAATTGTCAATGGTTGGGTCGAATCCGCTTCCCGTATCCTGTCGGAGATGGCCTCCATCACCTCCCTGTTTAGCCCATGCTCATCATGCGCCAATTCATCAGGCATTTGCTGGTTACTCCCGCATGAGGCGACCATGAACAACAAGAAGCAAAGCCACCCGAATCGGAACGCCTGTTGACGCTTGACAAAGTCGGTGAGCAATTCAACGGGCGATTCGATATATTTACATTTTGTGTTCATATGCAAATAAAATTAATAAATACAAGCCGATCTTGGCTATTGGGAGCCTTCTTTTTTTTACATTTCGTTGACGCATCCGGATTGAACGATACCATCATCAATCGGAATTCCTCATCAACCAAGAAGCAATTGCGTGATTATCAAGCAGAAGTAAAGAGTGATCAACAGGCTCAGCTCATTCCACTATTCAACCGGCCAGGAATTATCCTGGATTTGAAATATGCTACTTCCGGCAATTTTACAAAAACCGTCTTGTATCCACCCACCCCTTGTACATTTCTTCGAAAAGAAGTTTATGACGCGTTCCAGCAAGCCCTGTCAGTGTTAAATAAGGAAGGATATGGCGTGCTTATCTGGGATGCCTATCGACCCTATTCCGTAACAAAAAAAATGTGGGATTTGATTCAGGATGAACGATATGTTGCACATCCTTCGAAAGGCAGCGGCCATAATCGGGGCATTGCGATTGATATGAGTTTGTTTCGACTGGCCGATGGCAAGCCGTTGGATATGGGGACTGAATTTGACCACTTTTCGGAGAAAGCCCATGTGAGCTATAAAGCGTTTCCGGCTTCGATTCTTGAAAACCGTAGCCGGTTGCAAACTGCCATGGAAGGTGCCGGATTCAAAGTACTGGAAACCGAATGGTGGCATTTTTACTGGCCGAACGGAAGTCACTATCATCTAATGGATCTGCCATTTGACACGCTCTTACAGTTGTATAAAAAATCCCGCAACTAAATGCCCAAAATATATGTTTTGGCCGGAGAGGCCAGTGGTGATTTGCACGGAGGAAATCTGATCCTTGCCCTGAAAAAGGTCATACCCGATTTACAGCTGCGCGGCTGGGGCGGCGAACAGATGCAAGCAGCCGGCATGGAACTGGTCAAACACTACAAAGAACTTGCTTTCATGGGTTTTACGGAAGTGATATCAAACCTGCCGACCATTCTGCAAAACTTCAAAGCCTGCAAGCGCGATATTACCGCCTTTCAGCCGGATCTGCTGCTTTTGATTGATTACCCGGGTTTCAACCTCCGCATGGCCAAATGGGCCAAAAACAACGGCATTCGGGTGGTTTATTTCATCTCTCCGCAGGTTTGGGCCTGGAAGGAGTCTCGCGTAAAGTCGATCCGTAAACATGTCGACAAGATGCTGGTGATTCTCCCGTTCGAAAAGCCATTTTATGAAGAAAAATGGCAGTACCCTGTCGACTATGTAGGTCATCCGCTGGTTGAAATCATTGATCGGTTTCTGGCGACAAAACCAAACCCACCGGCAGACTGGCTCCATAAAAAAATCATTGCCGTTCTTCCAGGCAGCCGAAAGCAGGAAATCCGACAGAAATTACCCCTCATGCTGGCGATCACGGATGATTTTCCGGATCATCATTTTGTGGTTGGCATGGCTCCGGGACTGGATGCCTCGTATTACGAACCGTTTATCCAACAGCGAAAGAATGTTTCGTTTATCCAAAACCAAACCTACCTCCTGCTGGCTCATGCACAAGCAGCCCTGGTTACCAGCGGAACAGCCACACTCGAAACAGCGTTGTTTGGCGTGCCGGAAATCATTTGCTATAAAGGCAATCCGGTTTCATACCAAATTGCCAAGCGCCTGATTCATATTTCCTACATCGGCTTGGCCAATCTCATTATGAATAAACCCATGGTAAAAGAACTGATCCAGCATGAACTGACCCCACAAAATCTTCGAAGGGAATTACATAAATTACTCTTCGATGAGTCTGAGCGTGAACGGATAGAAGCCGACTATGCGTTGTTGAGAAGCCGACTGACAGAAGGAGGCAACGCCTCTGAAAATGCCGCCCGCATCATCGCCACCATGTTCGCCACACCCACCGATTAATTACTTGACAAGAAAACGTACCGCCATAAAAACCAGGGCGAGTAAAAACAAGATGATGGAAATACGGTTGATGCCATGCATGTATTTCATCCATTGCGTGACAGGCTTGTTCGGATCTTTACGCTTAAGAAATAAGTATTCGGCAAATTGATTCCAGATATGCATAGGTTTCCATTTTATAATGCAGCTAGGCCCTCTTGCCGGCAGCTCGCTTTTGATTAATAAACCATACTATATGAATGATGGCAATCACCGAATTGGTGAGTATGATCGGTCGGCTAGCTTGTGCAATACCATACGAGACCCAAATCACACAGGCTGTCAGATTGATGATCCTCAACCAAAACATGTCACTCATCAAAAACGAGAGGAGTGTGCATGCCGTAGCCACAAAACCCACAATTTCTATGATTATTTCACTTCCCATAGTTTATCCTTTTTCAAACAGCCACCAACGTTTTTTACGTGGCTTTTCATGTTCTAACCCAAACTTATGAATGGCATTCTTACGCAGATAGTCGACAGCCTCTTCGATGGAGTCGGTAAACAGACATAGTTGCAGATCTTCAGGCGAAATGGTGCCGGCGGCTTTCATCTTTTCATTGTGTTCAACTATTTTATCGTGAAAGGCCTTGTCAAAAATAATAATCGGAAACTCGCTCAGCATTTTAGTTTGAATGAGCGTCAGCGCCTCGTAATATTCATCCAGGGTGCCAAAACCCCCAGGCATTACAATGAACGCATATGAATATTTTATGAGCAAGGTCTTCCGCACAAAGAAGTATTTGATGTCAACCCACCGATCCAAATATGGATTGGGATGTTGTTCAAAAGGTAAAACAATGTTGCATCCAACACTTCGGCCTTTCACATCCCTCGCTCCCCTATTGGCCGCTTCCATAATACCGGGACCGCCGCCGGTCATGACCGTAAAACCCAAGCGGGCTACTTCGGCCGCCAGTTTACGAGCAAGCACATAATGCGGATGATCTTCGGGAAAACGGGCCGAACCAAAAATAGTTACACAAGGACCGGCAAAATGCAATTTCCGGAACCCTTTGATGAATTCAAACAGTACACTAATGGTAAATTTGAATTCTTTCCAACGACTTTGCGGACCTTCTAAAAATCGGATCTCAGTATTCTCGTGCATACTGCAAATGTACTTGATTCCGCATGTACATTTGTAAAACAGCCATAAACCGCTCAACCTGATTAACAACCATTCCGCATGTCATTCATCCGATTAAACAAACAACTGATTATGCTCCTGTTGGGTTTTTATTCGGTAACTGCAATCAAGGCACAAGTACCTCAACCAACCAAAGGAAAAATCATCCGCCTCGACACCTTCCCTTCCGCATGGGTAAAATCACGCACAATCGATATCTGGCTCCCCGCCGATTATGATGCACAAAAAAATCAACGATATGCCGTATTGTATATGCACGACGGCCAGATGCTGTTCGACAGCAGCATAACCTGGAATCATCAGGAATGGCATATGGACGAAACAATGGATGCTTTGCACCATTCGAAGGATCTGACAAAAACAATCGTTGTGGGCATTCACAACGGCGGTTCTGATCGGCATCGGGAGTACTGTCCTCAAAAACCATTTCTGGCATTACCCATGATCATCCAGGATTCGTTACTGAATCGCGGACGACGGGTTGGCGGATCGCCCCTTTTCAACGGCGAAATTCTCTCAGACCGATACCTGCGCTTTATGGTAGAAGAACTAAAACCATATATTGATAATCGCTTTAGAACCTTACCCGCCAGGGAGCATACCCTCATCGGGGGCTCGAGTATGGGTGGATTAATTTCGTTATACGGACTCTGTGAATACCCTACTGTTTTTGGAACAGCCCTCTGCCTGTCAACACACTGGCCGCTGGCTTTCACCGTTGAAAACAACCTGTTTCCAGAAAAAATGGAAGCATACCTCGAGGCCAATCTACCCGATCCGTCCGGATCCAGGATCTATTTTGACTATGGCACCATGACATTGGACGGCCTTTACAAACCTTATCAGCAACGCATAGACGCACTGATGAAACGAAAAGGTTTTAATGCAACGAACTGGGTAACGATTGAAGCAACCGGAGATGACCACTCGGAAAAAGCATGGGCAAAACGACTGCCCAATGCACTCCGCTTCGCACTGAAAAATAATTAGTCGCGGTATTTATCCATCCAGTCCTGCTCTTTGGCGGTCGTGAGTGCCTGCATGATGGCAGTGAAAAAAATCAATCCGCCATTTGAAGACAGGATCAGTAAATTATAACTGTCCCAGTCCGCTATCTGAACATCCGGCTTTTGGAAAAACGTTCGGATATCGGTGAACAGCAAATAGATCCACGAACAGATCGCAACCACAAAGAACAAGCGGGATATGAACCGTATCGCTTTTGACGGATGATGCCCAGTTCGGATGAAGAAGACAGTATAGAGCGTCAGAAAAAAAACGCCCGGCATAATGACCATGGTGCAGGCATAGACCAAATCCATCCAGGAAATACTATCCAGCAAGCCGAATAAAAAACGAAGCAACAGCAGGATGACAATACCGGAAACCAAAAACAACAGAAAACTCAGTCCGAGCAGCCCCCCCAGTCGAATAAATTTCGCACCCCTGTCCTCCATGTTGTGTTGATTTCGTATTTAAAAGTAACTCAGATTGGTTTTGGGTGTCAGCTTCAGCAGCGATTCCAGCATCAGGCGAATGGTTTGCTCGATGTCGTCTTTGTGTAACATCTCGACCGTCGTATGCATATACCGTAGCGGAATGGAAATCAGCACCGAGGGACATCCGTCGTTCGCATAGGCAAATGAATCCGTATCGGTACCGGTACTGCGACTCACTGCACGCATCTGGTACGGAATTTTCTGTGCCTGGGCAACCCCTTCCACGAAATGAAGCAATTTGTTGTGTACGGCCGGACCATAACACAAAGAAGGTCCTCCACCGCATTTACACTCTCCTTCTGTTATTTTACTGATCATAGGCGTAGTGCTGTCATGCGTAACGTCGGTAATGATGGCTACATCGGGTTTAATCCGACGGGCAATCATTTCGGCACCGCGTAATCCTATCTCCTCCTGTACCGCATTGACCACATACAAAGTATACGGCAGCTTCTTTTTTCCTTCTTTGATCAATCGAGCCACTTCGGCAATCATAAAACCACCAATGCGATTATCAAACGCCCGGCCCACCAGATAGCCATTGGCGAGTTCATCGTATCCTTCAACATAGGTTACCACGGATCCCACATGGATACCCAAGGCTTCCGCTTCTTTCTTTGAGCGGGCGCCACAATCTAAAAACAGATTGTCTACTTTGGGCTGCGGCTCTTTCTCCGCACTGCCCAACCGGGTATGAATGGCCGGCCAGCCGAAAACCGCTTTAACCGGTCCTTTTTTTCCATGGATAAACACGCGCATCGACGGCGCAATCTGATGATCAACCCCGCCATTTCGTTTCAGGTAAATCAGTCCATCCGGTGAAATATAATTGACGAACCAGCTAATCTCATCGGCATGGGCTTCGATCACTACCTTGAAAGGCTGACCCGGATTGACCACAGCCACCGCTGTTCCATACGGATCCGTAAAAAATTCATCCGCATAGGGCTTGAGGTACTGCATCCAAATTTTTTGTCCGCTGCACTCAAAACCAACCGGAGACGGGTTGTTGATATATGCTTTGAGAAATTGCCAGGAGGCGTCGTTGAGGATTGATTTTTTGCGGGTTGCTTTTGCCATGTCCGTTGTATTGAGATAACAAAGTTAATCAAATTGACATCACTTGCTGAAGGAGAACCGGAAGCCATAATAAACCGTCGGTCCAGAAAGCGTAAAACCAAAACCCTTTTGGATGACGGGGCACCAAAAAGAAACTGACACTGATCCCGGCCACGATTACCGTCAACAACCATTGATCAAGACTTGCAGAAGCCATAAATCCTGATACCAACAATAAGCCGGCAACGACTAGAAACAAGGATGTCCATAAACGAGCATGCTTGAGCAGCAACCCATCCTTACAATCATAGATCATACAAATCAGCAACAATGAACAGAAACGAAAGCAAGCATCCCATCCCAGGGACAACCCTATTTGGATATTCGCCTGCCGGAACGGATAGAGAAAAACAGTCAGCCACCAAACCCATGCCAGCAAGAGGATTTTTAAAACCCGGAATACAGGATGATGATCGAGCCGGCCGTATTTCGAAAAAACAAGACCGAAATAGAGTGCCGTAAAAAGACCAATCGAAACAAAAACAGCAACATCAACCGCTTGACTGAAAAACAGAAATGCAGTACCGGCACCGGCAATCAATGCCATCCACCCGTGTGATGAACCATTGAAAAAACCAACAGGATTGGAACCAGGTTTATTGAGACGGATTGACAACCAATAGTACAGGTTGTAAGCAGTCAGGGTGGCAAGCATAAAGAGCCAGTTGGTTCCCACCGAAACATGGAGTTTATGGGTAGACTCTGTTTGATATTGCTGCGCGAAAACACCAGCAGCTATGAACGCGGAATGAGAAAATAAAATGTAGAGAATCCGCATCAAGGAGTCAGAACAATCGGTGGCACCGCCAGCACATTGCTTTTATTGTTGGCAAAATCTTTCACGTAGACCTGAAAATAAAATGTATCAAACCCGGTGATACTGGCAGGCCGCAGCACGTCAATCATCCGAAAATCAAGCTGGATGTCCATATTTTTTTGATTGGTCACCGGAATGTCCGGGAAAGCAAACGAGTCAATGCGATTGATCGATGAGGCCGTATCGCGTAAATAGATATACGAACGAAGATTGGCGCTTCCTCCAAAATCACCTTCGGCATCTGTTAAACGGATCGAGAGTTTAGGGCCGGCATCCAGATTGGTATTAGCCCTCGACCATTCCGTTGGATTCAGCGATAAAAACTGAATCTGAGGAACGGTCTGGAACTTGTCTTTGTTGCAAGCCATCAAACCGGCAACGAAAAGCAGAAAAAGCATTGTCTTTTTCATGACCATGATTTCTGTAAAGATACTGATTCCATAATGGAAAGAGCGAATGGCCAAGTGAATGGCCTACTTTTGCTATTGGAATCGTACTGTATGCACGCGTTTTTAACCTCGTTCAACCCAACCATGGTTACGCCGGCCAACCGGGAAGCCACGGCATTGACGCTGTTCAATATTCAGTTCAATGAAAATGATCTGTATCAGTCTTATGCCCGATCGATCGGTAAAACACCGGACAAGGTTCATTCGCTGCGTGACATTCCTTTTTTACCCATTTCTTTTTTTAAAACCCACGCAGTAAAAACGGGCCAATTTGATGCAGCCGTCGTTTTTGAAAGTAGCGGCACAACCGGTGCTACCACCAGTAAACATCATGTGCGCGACCTTTCTATTTACCAATCCAGCTTCTTGGCAACATTCAACCGATTTTACGGATCGCCATCATCTCACTGTATCATTGGCCTCTTGCCTTCCTACCTTGAACGAAAAAACGCCTCATTGGTTTACATGGTCGAATCCCTGATTGCATCATCAAATCATCCGGCCAGTGGATTTTACCTGCATGAGTTTGATGCACTCAATAATGTACTGCATCAACTGGAAGCACAAAAAATACCGACCCTACTGATCGGCGTGAGCTTTGCGCTGCTTGACTTTGCCGAGCAATATCCGCAAACTCTTCGGCATACCATTGTGATGGAAACCGGTGGTATGAAAGGACGACGGGAAGAATATACTAAAGCTGAATTACACCGACTATTGAAATCCGGTTTCGGAATTGATTCCATTCACTCAGAATATGGTATGACCGAGTTGTTGTCGCAGGCTTATGCCACAAACAACGGGATTTTTGAACCCCCCGATTGGATGCAGGTTTTGGTTCGCCCGGAAGATGATCCGTTATCGGTCTACCCGGATTCATCTGAAATTGTCTCGGGCGCCATCAATATCATCGACCTCGCTAACATACATAGCTGTTGCTTCATTGCCACCGAAGACCTGGGCAAACGATACCCGAATGGTCAGTTTGAAATTACCGGACGCTTACAGCACAGCGATATCCGGGGCTGCAGTCAACTGGTAGTGTAAACACGATTCAATCTACTTTAGAAAGTGCTTCCTGAATCCATTCATTTTCTGAAACGAACAACACAAGATCTACCGCTTGTGATACATGACCAACGACGCTTTTTGGATGGTGTGAATATGCAGATTGAAGCCAACCACCGCCGGATTGGTATCGGCACTTAATCCTAGCGAATCCACATCCAGCGCATGTAACGTAAATATATATTGATGAATACCGTGTCCTTCCGGTGGACAAGGCCCGCCATAACCCAACTGCTTGTAATCGTTGAGGCTTTGTACAACTCCCGCTGGCAGGATACCCGATTGCGGATCTCCGGCATTTTCGGGAAGCTCACAAACAGATGCCGGAATGTCAAATGCAAGCCAATGCCACCAGCCGCTGCCGGTAGGTGCATCCGGATCAAATAAGGTGATGGCAAAGCTTTTGGTGCCCGCCGGAGCGCCGGACCAGGACAAGTGCGGAGATCGATTATCGCCTACACATCCCCAGGCATTGAAAACCTGGGCCATATCCGCTTGTCCTTTCAGTTGATTGCTTTTCAATGTGAGATTCGACATGAGTTGCTATTTTTTTGACTGGTTTCTCGTTACTCGAAAAATATTTTTACTGTCTGATAAAATATTTTGCTGCTCATCATTTGTTCTTCATTGTACCCTTGCAAGCCAAATAATCCCGCTGCGTTCGCTCCATGGATAGCAATCTCCAAATAGCCTGCGGCGTTAAAAAAAGCAAGCTTGTCATTACGTGCCACACTTGAATATGTCTCACTCAATGTATCAATGACTTCATCGCGTTTGAAAACGATTGAGAATTTACGCCCTTTGCGTTCCGCTTCAAACTCAGATTGTTTGATATTGACTACCACATTTTCAAATGAATCGATATGGAGAATTTGAGCTTCTATCCAGTTCGGTCCTGACACCGGCCGCATCAGTTGTTTCTTCTTGAATTGATTGGTAGGCAGCCCGATTTTTTCCAGCGATACCTGCTGACCGATCTGCTTGATTGCGTCGGCAAATACCCGAGCTACCGTCAGCATATTGGTTGCTTGACCTTCCAACGTGATGGAAACCACTTGCTCCGGATCTTCTTCCAGTATCATCGATAGCAAGCCGTTATCAGCGCAACAGTAATAGTGCCCTTTATGCAAAGCAACCAATAATGATAACGGCAATTCATCAAATACGTTGACCAGTATCAGATGAATGGTTTCTGGCGGAAAATGCACCATGGCATTTTTGCACACATACGCCGTTTGCGGATAATTGTTTGACGACAGCTGATGAGATAAATCAATCAACTGGACATTCGATAACGCACTCAACAGAACCCCTTTCACCGCTCCACCAACGAAATCGCCGGTGCCAAAGTCGGATGAGAACGTAATGATTGACATGCTGAAATGTAAAGAGTGAGATCAAATTTACTGCACCCAATGCTTTTTACATGCGCAGTGCCTATATTTTTAATGCGGACTTTTGAGCGCAAGAAGCTATTTACTCAGTTTTCCGTTTTTGTAAAAGAAATTCCGCGTCAACCGGTCGGCCCATGCTGGAAACAGTTTATTGAGCCATACCGTGAGCTTGCCTTGTCCGGTAAGGATGAGGGTTCGTTTTCGTTTAACGATCGCTTTTACTACGTGCTCGGCGCATTGTTCGGCACTCATCAGGGAGGACTCATCCAAAGGACTTTCACCCTGTGCTTTTGCTTCAGCGTTCAGGGCGGTGTTTCGGATATTGCTTTTGGTGAACCCGGGACAAACCCACATAACATGAACCCCGGTGTCCAGTAGTTCCGTTCGGATGGCCTCAAGCCATCCATTCATGGCAAACTTACTGGCCGAATATCCACTTCGACCGGGCAGACCGCGGTAACCCGCTATAGAAGAAACACCAATAATACTCCCCTTCCGTCGTTGTATGGAAGACAGCGCCAATTTGGTACAATAAACCATCCCCATAAAGTTAATATCCATCACTTGACGAAAAACGTGCACATCGACCTCGTGCAATTCGGCACGCATGGAAATGCCGGCGTTGTTGATGAGTATGTCAATGCCCCCGAATTGATTGATGGTTGATTCGATAAACAAGCGGCAATCGTTGTATTGGCTGATGTCGGCCACCACACAGTGCAACGGAGCACCCGGATTTTTAACCTGCAGGTCGTATAGCTTGGATTGGTTTCTGCCACAGGTAGCGACCTGAGCGCCTTGTTGTAGACAAAACTCCACCAGGGCTTTTCCGATACCGTCACTACCGCCGGTAATGGCTACGACTTTATGTTGGAGGGATGTAGACATTATGGTTTGCACGATGCAAAAATAACGGAACCCGATGCCAAAAAGACCATCCCCTTCTTTCCCGACAATCTTGCACGGAAATTTTGAAAAAAATTGGGCATGATTGTGTGTTTATACTATTTTTGCACTCCCGAAAGGGAAAAGGAGATCTGGTAGCTCAGTTGGTAGAGCAATACACTTTTAATGTATGGGTCCTGGGTT
>CAZZJF010000024.1:0-17593 GCA_964654325.1 uncultured Ferruginibacter sp. | reverse complement strand
TCTTTGTTGTGTGCATTCCGCAACTCTTGGTCGCACAAACGCCTCAGCAATTGATGGAAGCCATTCAAAATGGCAGCATTGATCCGGCCATGCTTAGTCCTGGCCAACGCGCAATTCTTGAGGGAAGGGCGCCGGCTAATGCATCGGAACCCAAAGAAGGCTTTGATTACAATGACGCAATCAACGAAAAAAGGACGCTGGTTGAACGAAGGGATACTACGATCACCAGGGCTGCCATTCGTTCCAATATCGAACAAACCTACGGATCGGGCATTTTCACGCAAGCGGCTGTGACGGATCTCACCGAACTCTCAGTGCCTCCTGCGGATTATAAAGTGGGTGTAGGTGATGAGATCATCATTTCGCTTTGGGGAGGCGGTGAGTTGCAGGAAAAGTATGCCGTTTCCAAAGACGGTTCCATCTTTCCAAAAGGAATTGGTAAAATCCATGTTGGCGGATTGAGTTTTCAAGAAATCACCACTATCATCACGTCCAAATTCAAACGCGTAACGCCCGGTTCGACCAAGGTTTCGGTTTCAATGGGCAAACCCAGAAGCATCAACATCAATGTGGTAGGCAATGTGGTAAACCCCGGCCCGATGACGGTGTCGGCTTTTTCCAACGCCTTTCATGTGATTGCCAAAGCCGGTGGCGTAACGGAAATCGGCAACCTTCGTTCTATTCAGATCAAGCGAGGTGGGGTTGTGATTGATGAACTGGATGTATACAAATACCTCACTACCGGAGATTTTGGGAAACATATTTATCTTGAAAACAATGATTTTATCATCGTTGGATTCTATCAAAAAAAAGTGTTGGCTACAGGTCCTTTCAAACGTCCCATGTATTATCAGCTCACCGACCGGGAAGGGCTAAAGGCCTTGTTACAGTACACCGGTGGATTTAATGCGGATGCATGGACATCGACGGTTCATGTGATACGAAATGAAAATGAGCAGGAAGTCATTCGTGATATCAATGCCCGCGCGATTAATGCCAATGCCACGGCCGATTTCGAATTGCGGGATGGAGATGTCGTTAAGGCAGGTTTGATCAAAAAAGGAGCATCGAACCGCGTTGAGGTGTTGGGTGAGGTACGCTATCCCGGCGCCTATGAGGTGAAACCCTCGGAAAAATTATTCGACCTGATTAATAAAACAGGGGGCATTACCTCGAATACGTTATTGGAAAGAGCGTATATTTTCAGAGGTGCGGCCGATTCATCCAACTTACATCCTGAACGAATAGAGGTTAGTCTTGTTCGCTTTGATGAAAATAATCCATCAGATACCAACAATATCGAGCTAAAGGATTTTGACGTAGTGCAGCTCTTGGCCAAGACAACATTTGGCTTACAACAGACGGTCGAAATATTCGGAGAAGTGCAGCAAGCCGGAAAATTCCGGCGATATGAAAAAATGACCTTGCAAGATCTCTTGCTTTTGTGTGGAGGATTGAAGCCCGGTGCTGAATTCCGAAAAGTCGAGATTTCGAGAGTCGTTCAGATGGACAGTGCGGGTGGACAATTGAAACCGGTTAATCCCATCATTACGTCCTATAGTATCCGTTATCCGATCGCCGCCGATTCTATTTCATCAACGATTTTGCTGCAACCGTTTGATCAGGTTTTTGTCCGAAAAGATCCTTCGTTTTCGCTGCAAAAAAATATCGATATCCGTGGTCAGGTAAAATACCCGGGCATGTACAGCAAAGTGACTGCGGGCGAAAAGTTAACCTCGTTTGTCGAGCGATGCGGCGGCGTATTGCCATCAGCTGATTTATCCGGGGCCTATCTCATTCGCAACACAGGTGAAAATTACCGGCAATACCTTGCGGAAAGAGCCCGATTTATGATTGATTCAACCGGTCAATTCAAAAAAGACACGACCATGGTGTTGATGAATGATTTTAATGTGATCAGCATCGATCTGAAAAAAGCCTTGAAAAAGAAGCGATCCAGTTATAATATCGAATTACAAAACGGTGATGTGTTGGTGATTCCTGAATTAAATCCGTTTGTGCAAATACAGGGAAAAGTACAATCCAGTATCAAAGTTCCGTATGACGCGAAACACCGCAAAGTTCGTTATTATATCGACAAGGCGGGTGGGTTTGACGTTCGTCCATGGCGAAAGCGCATCTTTGTGACCTACGCCAATGGAAAGAGTAAGCGCACGCGTAACTTCCTGTTTTTCCACTTCTATCCGAAGGTGAAACCAGGTTCAATCATAACGGTGCCCACCAGACCACAGGGTCAGGAGGCTGGCGATGTGTTAAAAAGCGTGTTGGCTTCTGTAATCACTGTTGTCACTACGGCTATTATTTTCAAATATGTAAAATAAGTTTGTGGTAAAAAAACGATCATTATCTGTTTCGATTCTGATACGCTTGTTAAAATGCTGGTGGCTCCTGCTCATTTTGGCCGGTGGATTGTCGTATTATGGCTATCGCTATGCCTCCGATATCGCGCCCTTGTACACGGCAAGAACAACTCTTTTTCCGCTGAATGCCACCAATAATAATGCGATGGCTGCCAGCGCATTGAGTTCCATGCTTGGATTGCCCGAAACGCCCAAGAGTCTGATACAGGAAGCATCAATCAACCTAACCGATCTGGCTACCAGCCGAAACACCCGGGAGGCCGTTGCCCAAACGGTTTTTCCTTCCAACAATAAAACAGTAGCCGAACTGTTGATCACAGCATACAACCAGCACAAGCCTTTCTACAAACCGGCTATCCAAAACCCCGGCCTGAGTAAGGATAGCGGTCGCCTGATGTTTGCCATCGGTGGTTCGTTGATGCTGGATAATCTCTTTACCAAAATCAATAAAAACGGCATACTTGAAATCAATTTTACCGCGCATGATCCGGCGTTGGCTGGTTTTGTAGTCAATACGTTTGTGGACAAACTGACCTATTTCTACCGGGATCTGAAAATGAAAAAAGCCATGGCCGACTATTCGTTCATGTCGCGTAAGGTGGACTCGCTGGGTTCTAAAATCAAAAGCTTGGATCGGAAAAGTATTTCAGTGAACAAGCGAACCATGTTTGTGCCGGAGAGAGCGCTGGAGTATAAAATGCCGATCATCAATAATGATCTCGAGAAGAGTCGGATCATGCGCCAACGCGAATTAACCAGTGACAGTCGGGAAGAAGCCTTGTGGAGACTTCAACGGGAGACGCCCGTGATTGCCATGTTGGATAAACCGGATCCGCCCTATGCCGTGACCAAACCTTCAAAATCATTATATGCGGCAGCGGGTTTTATTCTTGGATTCCTGGTTGCTATGCTGTTGTTGATTGTTGATATTTTCATTCGCCATATCCGAAACAGGTTGTTGGAATATATCCGGGAGGACGAAGGGGTTTCTGTTCAACCATCGACCGTTGAGGTCGTTGAACCGGTCGAAACTGTTGACCCGGAAACGGATACCACGTCGACATCTGCTCCGACGGCATGATTCATCTGAAAGCCCATTTTATTATTTCTTTGAAGCTGGGTCTTTTGCCATACATCAATATGGCTGTGCGATAGATTTTTCCGGTTAACCAGGTCAGCAAAACAAAACAGCCGACTAACAATATGGCCGACGTAACTAATTGCCAGGTCGGCACATCATACGTAATACGGCCCATCATGACCATGGGGGATGTCAACGGAAACAGGCTGCCAAATACCGCCAAGCCGCTGTTGGGATCTTCAATGGCTTTGGTCATGAGTACAAAGCCCAGGATGATGGGCATCATGATCGGAAACACCAAGGACTGAGCCTCTTGCTGGTCTTCGCTGACAATACTACCGATAGCCGCAAATAATGCAGCATACGTCAAGTATCCTCCAAGAAAGTAGAATAGAAACCAACCGATGATGGAAGTGATTGAAATCCCTTCCAATCCTTCAAATAGAGCATGCAAGCCAGTCAGGTATTCAGCCGGTAATATGGCGGGTAATCCTTTGTATAACAAAAAGAGAATAATCAGCCAGATAGAGAATTGCGTGATGCCAACGGCGCCAATGCCAATGATCTTTCCCATCATAAGCTGAAACGGTTTCACGGAACTGATGATTACTTCTGCAATACGGTTTAGTTTTTCTTCCGAAACACCACGCATGACCTGGGTACCGTAGGTGAGCATGAGGATATAAATCATAAACCCGCATATGTACGATAAGCCATAGGCCACACCGGCATTGGTTTTTTTACTCCCGGCCTCTTTATCCAGCATGGTCAACACAGGGATTTCGGCGCTCAATTTTTTTCGTTTGACCGTATCGATACCCAGTTCATCAAAGGTTTGTTCACGATGTTGATTATTGAGTGCCAGCTGGATCGATTTGATGGCCGACAGGGAGGGCGTCTTGGGTGCATGGATGATGGCCGGTTGGTTATTGCTGTCAAAAACAGCATTGGGGACATACAACAGGAGGTCATAGCCCAAGGAATCGTAGCGTTTAACCATATCTGTTACAGTATATCCGGTGATACGGGTGGCTTCAAGTCCGGATCCGGGTTTGTTCAATACGTCTTTCAGCTGGTTGGCCGAGTCGATCAGGGCCACTTTGGTAATGCTATTTGATGCGTCAGAGCCTATGGCCGCAATCACTGCATAAAAGCCGGCAATCACCAGCGGTACCAACAAGGTAGTGATCAGAAAGGCCGGACGCATGACCCGGTTCAAGTACTCTCTCCGAAGAATCAGGATTATTTTATGCATGCTTGTTATTGGAATAATGAGATGAATCTGTGTTGCCTACCAACCGGATGAAAATATCGTTGAGTGTAGGATAGACCTCTTGAAACGTACGGATGGCCAGTCCTTGTTCAATTAAATAGGAAAGGATGACATTGTTGGCCGTATCTTCTTTTTTTTGAATCAGCGCCCGGCCATCCACCATCTCGTTGATAAGGAATGGGGCATTGGGGTCATCCGGCAGCAGACCTTGTTCCCATTCGATGCGAAAGCGGTTTTGGCGAAATGAACTCCGTATCGCTTGCACGTCTCCATCAAGGATTTTCTCGCCTTTATTTACCAGTATAATTTGTTGACAGATTTCCTCTACCTGTTCCATACGGTGTGTACTGAAAATAATGGAAGAACCCGCTTTTGCCAGCCGAAAGATTTCATCTTTGATCAGGTGGGCATTGACCGGATCAAGTCCGCTGAACGGTTCATCCAGGATGATTAGTTTCGGATCATGAGCTACGGTTATAACAAATTGCAGCTTCTGTCCCATGCCTTTACTCAGATCTTCCACTTTTTTATGCCACCAGTCATTCATCCCCAACCGATCAAACCACATGATCACCTGCTGGCGAGCGGAGTGGTAATTGAGTCCTTTCAATTGTGCAAGGTATATGGCTTGTTCACCTACTTTCATTTTTTTGTACAGGCCTCTTTCCTCCGGCATATATCCGATGAAGCGGGCATGCGCGACCGGATCCAATGGTTGACCGTCTAAATAAACCTCCCCGCTGTCCGGTAAAAAGATGCCGGTAATCATCCGAATCAAGGTGGTTTTGCCTGCGCCATTAGGCCCCAATAAACCAACGATCGATCCGCTGGGAACTGTCACATTGATTTGATTGACGGCTCGATACCCGTGAAATGATTTGTTGAGGTTGCGTGCTTCCAGAATGCTTGAAGAGGGCATGGATCTTATGCGTTAGTGAATAAGGGGTTCGTTGATCACGGGCAGTCCAATTGACATATAGATGATCACAAGGTTGTTTCGCTTGACCTGTTTTGCGGTTTCCAATAAAGGTAGTAATAAAGCAGTACCAGTAATCCGGCCGCAAACGGGATGATAGCGAGATGCTTGTATGTAATATGACCCAACAATACTTGTTTTTCAAATGAAAAAAACTCGCTGATCATCCAATAACTATTGGCCGTTATCCACAATGTAATGGCCCAATTATGGCACCATTCACTCATTAGTACTCGAGTACGAACGAGAATGATACAGGAGATGATCAAGGTAGGAGCGATCATTACCAATCCAAGCGGTTTCCATACCATACACCAGGACAGGTCTTTCAGCAGCCAGAAAACAATGTGGAGGTTCTCCATCCTTCTGTACCGAACTGGTACTTGATAGAATAGCGAGGATTTTTCCATAGACTGAAAAAAAACGTCAACGAGTTAGCGTTGACGAGTATGTGCATTTGATTGTTACGATTGAATGGCTTGCAGCATCGTTTTGCCTATATCGGCAGGGCTAGCCACTACATGAATACCACATTCGGCCATGATTTTCATTTTGGCCTCCGCGGTATCGTCGGCTCCACCAACAATGGCACCGGCATGGCCCATACGTCGTCCGGGCGGAGCAGTTTGACCGGCAATGAAACCGACTACGGGTTTTTTATTGCCTGTTTCCCGGATGTAATGGGCAGCCTCGGCTTCCATACCTCCACCAATTTCACCGATCATAACGATGGCCTCTGTTTCCGGATCATCCATCAACAAGGCTACCGCATCTTTTGTGGTAGTACCGATAATAGGATCGCCACCGATACCAATTGCGGTTGAAATGCCTAGACCGGCTTTCGCCACCTGATCGGCGGCTTCGTATGTTAATGTGCCGGATTTAGAAACGATACCGATTTTTCCTTTTTTGAAAATAAATCCGGGCATGATACCCACCTTGCATTCTTCGGCCGTGATCACACCGGGACAATT
Source organism: uncultured Ferruginibacter sp. (assembly GCA_964654325.1). Classification (GTDB taxonomy): domain Bacteria; phylum Bacteroidota; class Bacteroidia; order Chitinophagales; family Chitinophagaceae; genus Ferruginibacter. The sequence goes on along the minus strand of CAZZJF010000024.1, from coordinate 10,908 downwards.
TGGGCCAACCAATCGGGTTTTTGTACCCTGAAGTTGTTCTTTCACCCGCACCATGTCTTGCACCGGGATGCCCTCTGTGATGCACACGACTAAATCAATACCGGCATCGGCAGCCTCCAGGATGGCATCGGCAGCAAACGCAGGGGGCACAAAAATGATGCTGACGTTGGCACCGGCCTGTTTCACGGCATCGGCCACGGTATTGAACACGGGGCGATCGAGGTGGGTTGTACCGCCTTTACCGGGCGTGACACCACCGACGACATTCGTGCCATATTCAATCATCTGGGTAGCATGAAACGTACCTTCTGTACCGGTGAATCCTTGAACGATAATTTTCGAGTGTTGGTTGACTAATACCGACATAGTGCTAACAGGTGGTTTATTTTGGCGCGAAGATACGTCAACTCAGGCAATCAAAAACAACCGGAAGGGGCCTCTGTAAATAGGCCTCACTAGCCATTTTTCATGCGCATTTTCTTAGCGTCCTGCAGAAATTCTGAAGCGAAAATAAAGTTGTTCAAATTCTGATTATCAGAGAAGATGATGTCCTGATTACTACCCGACCATTCCTTTTTGCCGTCTTTCAGGTAGAGGATATTGTCGCCGATTTCCAGCACGCTATTCATGTCATGTGTGTTGACGATGGTGGTGATGTTATATTCAGCCGTGATGCCTTTGATCAATTGGTCAATCAGCATGGATGTTTGTGGGTCAAGACCGGAATTCGGTTCGTCGCAGAAAAGAAAGCGCGGGTTCAATACAATAGCGCGGGCGATGCCCACTCTTTTTTTCATGCCGCCGCTTATTTCGGCCGGAAATTTTTTATTACTACCGGTCAGGTTTACCCGATCCAACACCTCGTTTACTCGCTGGATTTTCTCTTTGTGAGAATCCCGTGTAAACATATCCAGCGGAAATTTTACATTATCTTCAACAGTCATGCTGTCAAACAATGCCGATCCCTGAAACAACATGCCAATTTGTTTGCGGAGTTGTTTCCGGTCTTCTTCGCTCATGGTGGAGAGGGCAAGACCATCGTATAATATCTCGCCGGAATCCGGCTCGAACAGTCCAACCAGGCATTTCTGCAAAACGGTTTTACCGCTGCCGCTGGTGCCGATAATCAGATTGACTTTGCCATTGTCCATCTGATGACCGACATCGTTTAATACGATGCGGTCTCCGAATTTTTTGACGATATGGTTGAATGCGATCATGGGTTATAATAAAACGGCCGCCAGTACATAATCGGCAATCAGCACGACGATGCAACTGACCACTACCGCTTTGGTGCTGCTTCTACCAATTTCCAGCGATCCGCCCTCTACATAGTATCCAAAATAGGCCGGGATGGAACTGATTAAAAACGAAAAAGTATATGCTTTCATCATAGCGAAAAACACATTGTACGGCATGAACGTCTCACGTAGTCCTTTATCGTACATCGAAGCAGAAATGATACCGGATAGATCCACGGTCAAACGGCCTCCATAGATGCCCAGCACCATCGACAAAATCACCAGTCCGGGAATCATGACCACCGCGGCCAGGATCTTCGGCAGGATCAGGTAGGTTTTACTGTTGATACCCATGATCTCGAGCGCATCGATTTGTTCACTGACGCGCATATTGCCGAGTTCACTCGCAATCTTACTGCCCACTACGCCAGCCAGTACAATACAAATCAGGGTAGGTGCAAATTCCAAAATGACGGTATCGCGCACAATCTGTGCTATGATCGTTTTGGAAATGAGCGGACTGGATAATTGATAGGCGGTTTGCAGGGCGCTCACGGCACCCATGAACAACGAAATGATAATCACAATACCCAACGATCCGATGCCGATTTCGGAACACTGGTGCATGAACTCACGCCAGTACATCCGAACATTTTCGGGTTTACTGAACATGCTTTTCAGCATCAGCAAATACCTTCCCATATGAATCAACAGCTTCATGCAATCAGTTTTGGGTCTGTCAATCCGCCTTTTTTTTCCGGTTCCACCACCTGCTTTTCCGAACGATCTCTGTGACGTTTACCCGGCTTTTGGATTGTGCATCCACCACGGCAATTACCACCATATTGAAGATTGATCGAACGGAACTGCCCAATTGGAGCACATGCACCGGTTTTTTTAGTCCGAGCAGGATAGGTCCGATGCTGTCGGCGCCACCAATTTCCTGCAACAGGTTATGCGCAATATTACCGGCAGACAGGTTCGGAAAGATTAGCGTGTTCACATCCCCGTTGATGAGTTCGGTGAATGGGTAATTTTCGCGGAGGAGTTCCTTATTGAACGCCAGCAGGCCCTGAACTTCGCCATCGCAGATCAGGTTCGGATTTTTTGATTTTGCAATGGCTCTGGCCTCGCGTACCATCTGCGCTTCCGGCGCATTACTGCTGCCAAAATTCGAGTAGGAGAGCATGGCGATCCGTGGTACGATGTTGAACTGCCTGACTTCTTTCGCTACGAGCAAGGTAATCTCGGCCAATTCTTCTGCGTTCGGGGTGAAGTTGACGGTGGTATCGGCCAGAAACAGCGGGCCTTTTTTGGTCAGCAACAAGTACATGCCGGCTATTTTTTTCACGCCGTCGTCGGTTCCGATGATTTGCAGGGCCGGTCGGATTGTTTCCGGATAATTTCGACTTAAACCACTAATCATACAATCGGCTTCACCGGTTTCCACCATCATACAACCAAAATGGTTGCGGTCTTTCATGGCTTTCTGGGCTTCATATTGGTTGACCCCTTTCCGGTTTCTTTTTTCAAAAAACAGGGTGCCGAATTTTTTGCGTGCATCTTCATGTTCATCGTCTTTCGGATCGATGATGGCCATTTCGTCCAGATCAATGGAATTGGATTCGGCAATCCCACGAATTTTTTTCTCATTACCTAACAGGATCGGGTAGCCGATACCTTCTTCTATGACCTGTTGGGCTGCTTTTAAAATTTTAGCATTTTCCGCATCGGCAAACACAATTCGTTTGGGATTGTTTCGGGCTTTGTTGATCAGGATCCGGCTTAGCTGGTTATCGAGGCCGAGACGCTTGTTCAATTCAATTTCGTAGCCTTCCCAGTTGGCGATTTGAATACGTGCGACGCCACTTTCAATGGCAGCTTTGGCTACGGCCGGCGCTACCGTAGACAACAGGCGTGGATCGAACGGTTTGGGAATGATATAGGTTGGTCCGAACGAAATGGTTTTTTCATTGTACGCCAGGTTCACAATATCCGGTACCGGTGTTTTGGCGAGTTCGGCCAGGGCTTTAACGGCCGCCAATTTCATAGGTTCGTTGATTTGCCGGGCTCGTACATCCAGGGCTCCCCGGAATATGTATGGGAAACCCAGCACATTGTTTACCTGATTTGGAAAATCGCTTCTGCCCGTGGCCATGATCAGGTCTTTCCGTACCTGCATGGCTTCTTCATATCCGATCTCTGGCGTTGGATTAGCCATAGCAAAAACTATCGGGTGTTTGGCCATCGACCGGATCATATCGGGCGTTACGACATTACCCACGCTCAATCCCACGAATACATCGGCATCGCGCATGGCTTTGTTCAAGTCATAGTCTTTGTATTTGGCATCTACGCAAAACGGACGTTTTTGTTCCGAAATATCTTGACGACCCTGGTATAAAATGCCGCCTTTATCGAAAACCATAAAGCGATCCGGACGGGCGCCCAGTGAAACGTATAATTGAATGCAGGCCATCGCGGCGGCACCGGCGCCATTGACCACAAACCGAACTTTATCGATGCGTTTTTTCTGAATCTCCAGCGCATTCAGCAACGCGGCGGCAGAGATGATGGCTGTGCCGTGCTGGTCGTCATGCATGACCGGAATATTGCAACGCTTTTTGAGCTCTTGTTCAATATAAAAACACTCCGGGGCGCGGATGTCTTCCAGGTTGATTCCGCCAAAAGTTGGTTCCAGTGCTTTTACGATGTCGACAAACTTCTGTGGATCAGTTTCATCAATTTCAATGTCAAACACATCGATATCGGCAAAAATTTTGAATAGGACGCCTTTTCCCTCCATGACTGGTTTGCCGGCTGCCGGACCAATATTGCCAAGTCCCAATACCGCAGTGCCGTTACTGATCACGGCTACCAGATTGCCTTTGGCCGTGTATTTGTAGACGTCGTCCGGATTTTCAGCGATTTCCTTACATGGCTCAGCCACACCGGGAGAGTAAGCCAGCGAGAGATCTCGTTGTGTCTTGGTCTCCTTGGAAGGGATCACCTCAATTTTTCCGGGTCTTCCTTTGGCGTGGTATTCCAGCGCCTCTTGTTTACGAATTTGTTTTGCCATACTTGAATAGTCAAAGGGGGCCGCACAGTGTCCTGTGAAATAAACAGGTAGTCATAAGTCGATTGGCCGGTCACAAAAATAACAAGTTTGTTGTTTGCAGACTTATTTATTGATCGAGGAAGCTTGTTTTTCAAAACCAGTGTGTTAATAAAAGGGAAATGATATCATAATAAGAAGCTAAAACAATAAAATACAATGCTAAATCAGTTTAAAGGCATCAAATTAGAGCGTACGAAAACGGACCATCATTTCAATAACTGACAATTTATTTGCTGCAACAAACCGATGCTGGAAATGATTTCATCCTATTCAGGTGTATGCATTGCGAAATAAAATCAACTGGTTGAAATGCCATATCATCACCATAAAACAGAGAGCCATGAAAAATTTATTTGCGATCGGAATGCTTAGCTGGTTTATTTTGTCAAGCTGTAATAATCAAACGTCGTATTTGTACGAGTATGTCGTTCGAGGAAATAACTGGGAAATGATCAAGGTATATCGTCCGAAACCTTCCAACGGTTTTGTATACATAAACGGTGGAACATGTGTCATTGGAAAACACAGGACCATCTCTCCATCCAAACAAGATACCAGTATACTGCAGCATGCTTCAACAGACGGGCAGCGCATATCGGTTCCTTCGTTTTACATACAGCAAACGGAGGTGAGCAACAATGAATACAGACTATTTGTAGATTGGGTGCGTGATTCAATAGGACTTACATTGCTGGCCGATCAGTTTCCTGAACACGGTTTTCGAAAAAAAGATGGCCGTTTGAATTGGGATCGGCGATCTGAAGTGGGCGATTCGATCCGAACCAGTTTGCAAAATAGTTTGGCCATTGCACCGGAAGACCGCATTTATAGACGCATCGAGTTTGATGTGACTAAATGCCTCTACCTTATGGTTGGGGATAGTTTAAAAAAGGATTCTTTAGTCATCAATGTTTATCCTGATACCATGTGTTGGGAAAAACAGCTACCTTCAAATATGTTGGTTGGTCAACTTTCAAGATTGTATTTCAGTCACCCGTTTTATGGAAATCATCCAGTAGTTGGGGTTAGTTTTCAACAGGCGAAGGCATATGCCCACTGGAAGACACAAATGGATCAGGCTCAAGTGGCTTATCGATTGCCAACGGAAAGGGAATGGGATTATATGTCCATTGTTGATAAGCCCAGAAATCCAATGCCACGAGATTCGAAAAAAGAAATAGTCAAGCAGGAATCAGTCTATCCATGGCCTGGCCTATTCACCACCGACAAAGAGGGGTATCATCTGGCTAATTACGGTGTGGTAAAAGATGAATCGGGGGCCTATCACAAATATTTCATTGAGAAAAGTCGATTCTTGGAAAAGCACCAATTGGATCTGACTCAAATGATGTTCACAACGGCAGCTAAAACTTTTCCGTCGAATGAAAACGGCGTTTTCGATATTGCCGGTAATGTGGCCGAGTGGGTGATGGATGTGCCTGTCAATACGGATGATCGGCCCTATTATTTGACGGCACATGCGGATGAAAAAATCCTGGGCCGCATCTATGGCTCAATGAAAACAGTAATCGTAGAACCTGGCATTATTCCTGCCTACCATACGTACGAGCCCTACTACAATAGGTTTGGCGAATGGGAAACAGATTCAACGGGCACAAAGAAATGGGTTAAAAAAATAATTCAAGCGAGTGTTTTTCGAGAAAAAATGTATTCCCCAACATACGACGAATCGGGGCGATTACAGCGCCATGAGGATGGCTCCTTAATCAAATCCGCCATTGATTGCCGGTACGCTGAACATTTATCGGGAAAGGATACTTTTTCGATTGGTGATTATCGCCAATTTTCTAGTATTTCAGATACGGTATACATAACCGATGCTACCGAAACGGATATGGCGTGGCTTGGCATCTTAAACAGGATAAAAAAACAAAACCTAGACGTTATCGTCTCGCTTCGCAATCGGGCTCCCCGGATTGTTAAGGGAGGATCATGGTATAATTCGGCCGTTTATATGATGAGTGGTAGCCGGCAAGCTGTTTCAAGTGAAATACAGAGCCCATGCATCGGTTTTCGTCTTGCTCAAACATATTTTCCGGTACCCGTGCGCAGCCATAAATAGTTCAGGATTCTCTGCCCAAACTGATTGTATGATATTCTCTTATAATTGGATGAACCATTCAACCGAAACTCTCGGAACGAAAAGAGGATTGATTCGATTTTTTCAAACGTAATCGATGATTAGTATTTTGCGGCGTAAAGCTAATTAACTGGAGTATTTGCGTCTGATGGAGAATGACCTTGCGTAAGATCATCATTCGCTTTTAGAGTAGTCTCAGTGGATGAATCAATGGCGGTAGTTTCATGCATGTCAATTGAATGACCATCCACGTCAGCTAGAACCGTAGCTTTTACCAGTTCTTCCATCAACACTTCACTGATCTTGGGAAGATCGGCGGCGCTGTTGATGCCGAAGTAATCCATAAAGCTGCGGGAGGTAGCATAAATCAATGGCTTTCCGACAGCTTGTTCGTTACGTCCTGAGATGATGATGAGATCTTTTTCCAGCAATTTCTGTACGGCATAATCACAGTTTACACCCCGAATGGATTCTATCTCACTTTTCGTGATCGGTTGTTTGTAGGCAATAATGGCCAGTGTTTCGATAGCGGCCGTTGACAGGCGCTTTAGGAATTTATCGCCATTGAGTAAGGCTACGGTTTTGTGGTACTGTGGTTTGGTGAGAAACTGCCAGCCTCCGCCCATTTGTTTGAGCTCAAAGGCGTAAAACTCCGTATTGTATTTTTCCCGGATACCCTGAATCGCAGACTCGACTTGGTCGATACTGGCCCGGTCTTCGATGAAGCCAAGCGCATTGTTTACAAGCTCGTATACGTCTTCGGTTGTCAACGGACGGTCGCTCGCAAAAATCAGCGCTTCAATGTGGGGTATGATTTGGGAAATTTCCATGAATCCAGTGGGGTTTTTGTAAAAAGGTAGCCATCCGCCTTATCCTTGTAAGGCCGCTGCTCCGCTTACAATTTCGGTCAGTTCGGTCGTAATGGCTGCCTGACGTGCTCTGTTGTAGCTTATCTTCAACGATTTCAACAATTCGTTGGCATTATCGCTGGCTTTATCCATCGCAGTCATGCGTGCGCCATGCTCACTGGCATTAGCATCCAGCACGGATTTGTACAGCTGGGTGTTTAGGATTTTGGGCATCAGTACCTGGATGAGTGTTTGTTGATCCGGTTCAAAAATGAAGGCTGCTTTTTTGGTAGTCGTTTCGGCAGCGGCAGGCTTTTGAACCGGTAAAAATGGTTCGGCCACAAAACGCTGAGAGGCGGCGTTTTTGAATTCGCTGTAGATGATTTCAACGGCATCCACCTCTTTGGCGGCATAGGCATCCATGGCAAAACGAGCCACCGGCTGTACATTTTCAAATCGTAGATCGGCAAATAATGTCCAGTAGGCATCATTGATTTTGAATCCGGACTTAGAGAAATGTTCGTATCCTTTTTTCCCGATCGGGAGGATGGTCACCTGACCGCGCGAAGCGGCGTCACTATATTTTTCGCGGATAGTTTGTTTGGTCAATTTGATCAGGTTACTGTTATATCCGCCACACAGGCCACGGTCGCTGGTGATCACGATTAACAGGACTTTCTCAACCGGCCGTTCGGCAGCCAGGGCAAGCGATACGCCACCTTCTGTGCTGGCGACTATATTTTGGAGCATTTCCTGCAGTTTCTTGGCATAGGGACGCATTTGGGTGATGGCATCCTGTGCTCGCCGCAATTTGGCCGCACTCACCATTTTCATGGCTTTCGTTATTTGTTGGGTGCTTTGCACACTTTTGATCCGGTTTCTGACTTCTTTGAGAGCGCCGCTCATAATATTTGATAGTTTGGGGAACAATGGTTCCCGGTTCAACATTTGGTGGGCAAAGGTAGGTAATTCAACACAATTTTTGTCCCCATCCCGACCGGCGCAATTTCAATGAATCGGATACACCCGGCTGCCATTTCCCGGAGCCGATTTGAGCTATTTTTAATATGTTTTTCCCTTCCATTCCAATACCTTTGCAGTCCGCTGTTCGTTGATGCAATCAACAGACTATCCGGCGGATAACCATTAAAAACAGCATCCTAACATGCTCAAGGTATTAACCAAGATTTTTGGGGGTAGCAAAAGTGAAAAAGACGTACGTAAAATCAAGCCCCAGGTCGACCAGATCAATAGCCATTATGTGGCTTTTCAATCGTTGGATCATGACGCCCTTCGTGCCAAAACAGCTGAGTTCCGTCAACGCATCCGAGAGCACCTGGCCGAGGTAGAAGAGGAGTTGACTGCCTGTCAAGCCTTGATTGATAACCTGCCTCCGGAGCAGATTGCTGAGCGAGATACCCTGTTTCAGACCCTTGACGGACTTCGAAAAAAGAAAAACGGCGAAATCGAAGTGGTGCTCAATAGTCTCCTTCCCGAAGCGTTTGCGGTGGTTCGGGAAACAGCTCGTCGCTTCTCTGAAAATAACGAAGTGGTCAGTACCGCCACCGACCTCGACCGCGAGCTGGCTAGCAAAAAAGAGTATATCTCCATCAATGGAAATCAATCGGTCTACCAGACAACCTGGAAGGCAGCGGGTAATCCGGTTCGTTGGAATATGGTGCATTATGATGTGCAATTAATTGGCGGTTCCGTGCTGCACTCCGGACGGATCGCCGAAATGGCTACCGGTGAAGGTAAGACGCTGGTCAGTACACTGCCCGCTTATCTGAATGCCCTGGCCGGAGAAGGGGTTCATATCGTGACCGTCAATGATTATCTGGCAAAACGAGACAGCGAATGGAACGGCACCTTGTTCGAATGGCTGGGTTTACGGGTAGACTGTATCGATAAACATGAGCCTAATTCGGCGGCCCGCCGCAATGCATATAACGCGGATATCACCTATGGTACCAACAACGAATTCGGCTTTGACTACCTGCGTGACAACATGGTGCACAGTCCGGAAGAAATGGTGCAACGCAAGCATCATTTTGCGATGGTGGATGAGGTGGATAGTGTGTTGATCGATGATGCCCGTACGCCATTGATCATCAGCGGTCCCGTAGGTCATAGTGATAACACCCAACAGTTTTTTGACCTGAAGCCGCGCATTGAACGGCTGGTCGAGGCGCAACGGAAAGCGGTCAACCAATTTCTCATAGAAGCGAAAAAGAAAATAGCAGAGGGTAACGATGATCCCAAAGATGGTGGGTTGGCCTTGATGCGGGCCTATCGGGGGCTACCTAAAAACGGCGCACTAATTAAATTTTTAAGTGAATCGGGCATGCGTGTAAAACTGCAAAATGCCGAAAACCACTACCTGGCCGATCAGCAAAAGGAAATGCCCAAGGTTGACGCCGAGCTCTACTTCGTTATCGATGAAAAAAACAATCAGGTTGATCTCACGGAGAAAGGCCTGAATCTCATCACCAAAAGCGGAGAAGATCCTGAATTCTTTATACTGCCGGATATTGCCGGGAAAATCGGCGAGATCGACCATTCCTCTCTCAGCGATGAGGACAAGCTTGCCCAAAAAGAAGGACTGATTAACGAATATGCACAGAAAGCCGAGCGTATCCATATCGTACAGCAATTATTGAAAGCCTATACACTGTTTGAAAAAGATGTGGAATATGTGGTGATCGATGGATCAGTGAAAATCGTTGATGAACAAACAGGTCGTATTCTGGAAGGTCGTCGGTATTCCGATGGATTACACCAGGCACTGGAAGCCAAGGAGAATGTAAAAATTGAGGCCTCCACACAAACTTATGCCACCGTCACACTGCAGAACTATTTCCGCATGTATCACAAGTTGGCCGGTATGACCGGAACTGCTGAAACCGAAGCGGCCGAGTTATGGAGTATCTATAAGCTTGATGTTGTTACGATTCCGACCAATCTGCCGGTGGTTCGTAAAGACGAATCAGATACCATCTACAAAACCAAGCGTGAGAAATTCAAGGCCGTCATTGATGAAATAGAATCGCTGCGTACTGCCGGCCGACCAACGCTTGTCGGAACCACGTCGGTGGAAATAAGCGAACTGCTTAGCCGAATGCTGAAACAAAAAGGAATTCCCCACAATGTACTGAATGCGAAACAACACATGCGTGAGGCACAGATTGTAGCCGAGGCCGGATTATCCGGTGCCGTTACCATTGCCACTAACATGGCTGGTCGGGGAACCGATATCAAATTAGGCCCCGGTGTGAAAGAAGCCGGTGGGTTGGCTATAATCGGTACGGAACGTCATGAAAGCCGTCGTGTCGATCGACAGTTGCGCGGTCGGGCAGGCAGACAAGGAGACCCTGGAACCTCCCGATTTTTTATTTCAATAGAGGATGATTTATTGCGCATTTTCGGCGGTGATCGACTCGCCCGGGTGATGGACCGTTTTGGATTGAAAGAGGGCGATGTGATTCAAAGTAGCTGGATTACCAAAACCATAGAAAACGCTCAGAAACGGGTGGAAGAAAATAATTTCGGCATACGTAAGCGGCTCCTCGAGTATGATGATGTCATGAACCGTCAACGTAA
>CAZZJF010000023.1:0-17977 GCA_964654325.1 uncultured Ferruginibacter sp. | reverse complement strand
ATGCGGTCGGCACCGATGACGCCCTCGGCCACGCCGGTGAAAAAGCTGTCGCGCGTCAGGTAATCCATCCGGTCAACATCCAATTGTCCGCTGATAAGCTGATGTAAAAACGGTTTGGGGTATTGATTGGTGAAAATGGCCAGTGCCATGGATAATTTGCCATCATACAGCTTGTTGAGTTCGTTCATCAGTAACAAGGAGAGCTCTTCGTGATGAAGATGCTCGGCCAACACATGCTCGAGGGCGTGGGAAAACGGACCATGACCAATATCGTGCAGTAAGATGGCAATCTTAGCCGCTTGCTGCTCCTCCGCGGTAATAGACACTCCTTTTTGGATGAGTTCCTGCAAGGCCGAACGCATGAGATGATAGGCGCCCAGTGAATGATGCAACCGAGAGTGTACGGCTCCGGGATATACCAACGATGCCAGCGCCATCTGGTGGATACGCCGTAATCGCTGATAGTAGGGATGGGCAATAATTGAACCAATCAGCTCATCATCAATGGTGATGAATCCGTAGACCGGGTCGTTGATGATTTTATGATAGGCCATGCCGAAATCCGATTTTGTTAAGGCTTTGATATTGTTGCCAACAAATCTACAATTCCAAGTTGGCAAATGGTACATTTGTATGAATTGATTTCGACCAACCGGACGAGCGCATCTATGTGTACCGATCCGTATTATTTACACACGATTATCCATTCATATGGTTCATGTACTCTGGGTAGACGATGAAATCGAGAGCCTTAATTCGCATATCCTTTTTTTGCAGAACAAGGGCTACGCCATAGCCACCAAGTCGAACGGATTTGATGCCGTGGAATATGTGAAATCAGAGCAAGTGGATGTGGTGTTGCTGGATGAATCAATGCCGGGCATCACCGGATTACAAACCTTGCAACGTATCAAAGCGGTGAACAATCACCTGCCGGTAGTCCTGATCACCAAAAATGAAACGGAGAACATCATGGATGAGGCTATCGGCAGCCAGATCAGCGATTACCTGATCAAACCGGTGAACCCCAATCAGGTATTATTGAGCCTAAAAAAAATCGTTGACAACAAACGGCTGGTAGCCGAAAAAACAACTCAACAATATCAGCAGGAGTTCAGCAGTCTGTTCATGGCACTGCATGACTCGCCCGATCATCAGGGATGGATGGACATCTATAAAAAACTGGTTTACTGGGAGCTAGAAATCCAAAAAAGTCAAAGCCCGGAAATGCAGGAGGTTTTTGAAACGCAAAAGCAGGAGGCCAATCAGGCTTTTTTTAAATTCATTCAGAAAGCCTACGCCCAATGGATGCAGCCGGCCTGCACCGATGCACCCCTGCTCAGTCATCAGTTGATGCGGTTTAAAGTACTACCACATCTGACCAAGGGACAGCCTTTGTTCTTTGTGTTAATCGACAACCTGCGGTTTGATCAATGGAAATCCATTCAACCGATTTTCACTGAGAGCTTCCGTGTGCATGAAGAGGACAGCTTCTACTCCATCTTACCCACCGCCACCCAATATGCTCGCAATGCCATTTTTGCCGGATTATTGCCGGTCGATATTCAGAAACAACATCCTCAATACTGGAAAAATGATGATGATGAGGGCAGTAAAAACATGCACGAAGAGGCTTTATTGCAAGCGCAATTGAAACGGATGGGCAAGCAAGACCTGAAAGTATCGTTCACGAAAATCACTAACAATCTCGATGGCCAAAAGCTGGTTGACAATATCCACAATCTCATGCAGAATGACCTGAACGTCATTGTATACAATTTTGTGGATATGCTCAGTCATGCCCGAACAGAAATGGAAGTTTTGAAAGAACTTGCCGGAGATGAGGTCAGTTACCGCAGTTTGACTGTTAGCTGGTTCGAACACAGTCCGCTGCATCAGGCTCTTCGAAAAATTGCCGACAAAGACATTCAGCTGATTCTCGCAACCGATCATGGCAGCACCCGGGTCAAATCGGCCAGCAAGGTGATTGGCGACCGGCAAACCACGGCTAATCTGCGATACAAACATGGCCGGAACCTGGATTATGAAGCCCGCGATGTATTGGCATTCCGCCAGCCGCAACAAGCCGGGTTGCCCGCACCCCATGTAAATTCCTCGTATATTTTTGCCAAAGGCGATTTGTTTCTCTGCTATCCAAATAATTACAACCACTACGTCCAGTATTACAAAAACACTTTTCAACATGGCGGCATCAGCCTCGAAGAAATGATCATTCCGGTTGTGCGAATGAGTTCCCGGTAATTTTTTCAACGGATGTTGATAACAAGATTTTCAAAAGTCGCTGATTCGTAGGAAGTTGCAGATGTAGAAAATGACTATGAAATACACACAACACACCCTGGATAAAATCGAACGAATCGTGGAAGAAGGCGGTTATGTAATCCGGTATGAGCGCGGGACCTTCCAAAGTGGCTATTGCATTCTCCAATCCAAAAAAGTCGTTGTACTCAACAAGTTTTTACAGACGGAAGGTCGAATCAACACCCTGGTCGACTTACTGCCTCAATTGACTATTTCGCTGGATGTGCTTACACACGACAGTCAGAAATTATACGAGGAGTTGCTTCCATTACAGCAGGAGCTGGGATTCATCGATCCGCTCCAAGCACAGGCCTGATGCACGTTCCATTACAGATAACGTTCCTGGGCACCGGTACCAGCAGTGGTGTTCCGATGATTGCCTGTGAATGTACCGTCTGCCAATCCGAAGATCCAAAAGACAATCGACTTCGCAGCAGTATTCTGGTTTCCACAGAATCTACCACCCTCGTGGTTGATACGACGCCTGATTTCCGCACGCAGATGCTGCGCCTTCGTCAGCAGTCGCTGGATGCCGTTTTGTATACGCATCCGCATAAGGATCATGTAGCCGGATTGGATGACGTAAAGGCATTCACGTACTTTCATCAACGACCGATGAAGGTGTATGCCAATGAACTTACACAGCAGGCTTTACAGAAAGAGTTTAGTTACATATTCGCTGAGCACAAGTATCCCGGTATTCCGGATGTGGACTTGCATTCGATTCCTGCCGATTCATTTCATATAGGCGATATACCGGTTACACCCATTCAGGTTTGGCATCTACACATGCCGGTACTTGGATTTCGGTTTGGGGATTTTACTTACATCACGGATGCAAACCGGATTGAACCATTGGAACTGGAAAAAATAAAAGGCAGTAAGGTACTCGTAGTCAATGCGCTTCGAAAAGAAAAGCACTTGTCGCATTTCACCCTGCAGGAAGCGATTTCCTTGGTGCAGACGCTCGCTGTTCCGCAAGCCTATTTCACCCATATCAGTCACCAGTTAGGAACACATGAGCGCGTGTCTGCCGAACTGCCGGAGGGTATCTCACTGGCGTATGATGGTTTGCGGATTTTCTGCTGATCATTTGTTTTTTTTCTCTTGCCTCTTCACTCGTCTTGTCTGATTTTTGAATCATGAGCATGGATGGTATCAAAAAGCCGTTTATTTTTTCAAAGGCTGAACGCATTGGGTTATACGTATTGGGGGTTATGGTGATGCTGTCTTGTCTGTTGCCGTGGGTCATACCAAACAAGGATCCGATTGAGGTTACGATAACTCCGTTGCCGATCATGGATACGGGTATCGGTCGATGGGATGTGGCAGGTGTAACGGAAATGTCATCACACGAATCGAACCGTGTCCAGGCGTTTCAGTTTGATCCCAACACCTTGGATAAGGCCGGCTGGTTACGGTTAGGCATACCCGAAAAAACAGCACAAACGATCTTGAATTACCGGACGAAAGGTGGGTCTTTTCGGAAGCCTGAAGATCTTGCCCGTATATGGGGTATGTCCGGGACTGATTATGAGCGACTCCGGCCATTGGTACACATACCGTCATCCTCTTTTCAAAAACCAAATACCAATCGTACCATTAAACGATTCGATCCGGTGGAGATTAATACGGCTGATTCAGCTCAATGGGAGGCTCTGCCGGGCATTGGACCGGTATTGGCCAGGCGTATTGTGGCTTATCGGGAACGGTTGGGAGGATATTGGAAAAAAGAGCAGTTGCTGGAGGTATGGGGACTGGCGGACTCTTTGTTTCAGCGGTTTGTAGGGCATATTCACGTCAATCCGGCAAACATCAGGCCTTTATCCGTCAATCGCATGGATGAAAATACCCTTCGGAAGCATCCGTATGCCGGGTTTGCGGTGGCTAGGGCCATCATTCGGTATCGGGAGGCGAATGGATTATTCAAAAGCTTGGAGGATATTCAAAAAATACATTCAATCGACCTGCAAACATTCAATAAATTAAAACCCTATTTAATTATTGATTAATTAAACCAACCCTGGTCATCCAAGGAGCTGATTTCAGTAATTTGCAAAAAAATTCCCATGCATTTTCAGTCCTCTGACCTAACTACACAGGTTGCTCAATCGGCCCGTGATTTTGCCCTTCAGCATATCAAACCCCACCTCATGGAATGGGACGAATCGCAGGAGTTTCCGGTGCACGTATTTAAAGAGATGGGTAAGCTGGGCATGATGGGGGTGTTGGTGCCGGAGGCTTATGGCGGCGCCGGTATGGGTTATTTTGAATACAATGAAATTATTCAGGAAATAGCCAAAGTCTGTGGATCGGTTGGTCTTTCCCTGGCTGCACACAATTCCCTGTGTACAGGTCATATCCTGACGTTTGGAACCGAAGAACAAAAGAAACGATATTTGCCGAAACTGGCTACGGCCGAGCATATTGGCGCCTGGGGTTTAACCGAGCCTAATACAGGTAGTGATGCCGGTAATATGAAAACCGTAGCTGAGCGCCAAGGCGATCAGTGGGTGATTAACGGTACGAAAAGCTGGATCACTCATGGAAAATCAGGTGATGTAGCTGTCGTGATGTGTCGTACCGGGGAGCCTCGGGCAAAAAACAATGCTACCGCATTCATCGTTGAGCGGGGAACCCCCGGATTCACTGCCGGGAAAAAAGAGAATAAATTAGGCATGCGCGCCAGCGAAACGGCCGAAATGATTTTTGACCAGTGTGTGATTCCGGATGCCAACCGACTTGGTGAGGTGGGTGATGGATTCAAGCAAGCGATGAAAATTTTGGATGGTGGTCGCATTTCCATTGCCGCATTGAGTTTGGGTATTGCCAAGGGTGCGTATGAAGCGTCCCTACAATATGCCAAAGAGCGCCATCAGTTTGATCAGCCGATTGCCAATTTCCAGGCGATTGGATTCAAACTGGCCGACATGGCCACTAAAATTGCCTGTGCTGAATTGCTGATCCAGCAGGCTTGTGATTTAAAGATGAAAGGCTTACCCATGACCAAGGAGTCGGCGATGGCCAAATATTATGCAAGTGAAATTGCAGTGGAGATCAGCACTGATGCCATTCAGATTTTCGGTGGTTATGGATACACCAAAGATTTCCCGGTGGAGAAATTCTATCGCGACAGCAAGTTATGTACAATCGGAGAAGGTACCAGTGAAATTCAGAAACTGGTGATTGGCCGTGAGATTTTGAAATAATTGCAAGACGCTTCTACGAAGACCATTTTTTCGGTCACGGATTATACTTCTTGACAATCACCGATGCATTATGTCCGCCAAACCCAAACGTATTGCTTAAGGCTGCACGAACTGGTCTGCGCTGTGCTTCATTGAACGTGAAGTTTAGTTTGTTATCAAGCTCCGGATCATCAGTAAAGTGATTGATGGTTGGAGGTATGATATCCTGTGTTACTGCCATGATGCAGGCGAGTGCTTCCAGCGCACCAGCAGCACCCAGGCAATGGCCAGTCATGCTTTTAGTAGAGCTGATATTGAGATCATAGGCATGATTACCAAATACTTGGAGAATGGCTTTTGTTTCGGCGATATCACCTAGTGGCGTGGAGGTGCCATGTACGTTGATGTAGTCGATGTCTTCCGGAGTCATGCCGGCATCTTGCAAGGCGGCTTTCATTAGATTATTAGCACCCAATCCTTCGGGATGAGGCGCTGTAATGTGATGCGCATCAGCGGTAGCCCCGCCACCAGCTATTTCGCAATATATTTTTGCTCCGCGGGCCAGTGCGTGTTCCAGGCTTTCTAAAATGAGTACGCCTGAGCCTTCACCCATAACAAAACCGTCACGGTCTTTGTCAAACGGTCGACTGGCTGTTTTGGGATCATCATTTCGTTCGCTAAGCGCTTTCATGGAATTGAAACCACCGAGTCCGGCAGCACTGATTACGGCTTCACTTCCGCCGGTAACGATGATATCCGCTTTTCCCAAACGGATGTTATCAAAAGCATCAATAATGGCGTTGGTTGAGGATGCACAGGCGCTCACTACCGCATAATTGGGTCCCCGAAAACCGTGTCGCATGGAGATGTGACCGGCAGCAATATCGAGAATCATCTTTGGGATGAAAAAAGGGTTGAAGCGGGGCGTACCGTCACCAGATGCAAAATTGATTACTTCTTCCTGAAAGGTGATTAATCCGCCGATTCCGCTGGCAAAAATGACACCTACGCGATCCGGATTGCAGTTTTCAGGGGTAATGCCCGCATCCTTCACTGCTTCATCACTGGCGATCAGCGCGAACTGGCAGTAACGATCCATTTTACGGGCCTCTTTTCGGTCGAGGTATTGTGCGGCATCAAAATCACGCACTTCACAGGCGAACCTTGTTTTGAACTTGGATACGTCAAACTGCTGGATATAATCACAGCCACTTGTACCGGAGGACAATTGTTTCCAGTATTCTTGTACAGACCTGCCCAGTGGAGTGATGGCGCCAAGTCCGGTTACAACCACTCTCTGTAATTTCATACGGTTTGCCGGTGAAATGAACGGATAGATTACTTGGAGTTCTCAGCCAGGTAAGAAATGGCTTGTCCAACGGTAGTGATGGATTCAGCCTGCTCATCCGGTATGGAGATGTTGAATTCTTTTTCAAATTCCATGATCAACTCGACGGTGTCCAAGCTATCGGCACCCAGATCGTTGGTAAAAGAAGCTTCGTTGGTGACTTCTGCTTCATCTACCCCTAATTTGTCAACAATGATCTTCTTAACTCTTGTTGCAATGTCAGACATGATGTGTTTTATTTAGTGATTTCAGGTGCAAAAATATACTTTTTGATGGATAAACAAATATTTCCTGAAACTCGCTCAATCTGGGTTACGTGGAGGCCTGATTGGAAACAGGGGGCTGTTTGAGAATATTTGCTTAAATTTAGTTGGTGCGGCTAAAAAATCGCCTTAAATAAAATTGTGATATGGGTTTAAAACAGGTAGAATTCGGCAGCCCTGAGTACCATTCTATGGTCCATTTACGGGAGAAATTGTTACGTAAGCCGTTGGGACTTCAATTTTCTGCCGAGGAGTTAGTTGAGGATAAGGAAGACTTGCTAATTGCCTCTTTTGAGGAGGAAGACCTGCTGGGCTGTTGTTTACTGAAGCCCGTTGATAAAGACCGAATTCGGCTTAGACAAATGGCGGTACGAGTGGATCAACAGCATAAGGGTATTGGTGCCTCCATCATTTCCTTTGCTGAAAATATTGCCAAAGACCGAGGATTTAAATACGTAATCATGCATGCGCGTGACACAGCCATCGGTTTTTACGAGAAGTTTGGCTATCAAATTGATGGCGATGGTTTTTCAGAGGTCAATTTACCCCATCACCTCATGGTCAAAAAGTTACAATAGTATTCAGGCCTCTTTTAGTTTTTCCTTGAGTAGCCGACGTAGATGATGCACGTCATCGTCATCCGAAAATGCATCCTTGGGAATCAGAATGAATTGTGTTGGCATGATGTATAAATGAAAAAAGTGCGGACTTTCCATCATGGATTGAAATTCATGCCACGCCCAATTTCCTTTTCCGGATTCATTGGATAAGGACAATCCGTCCGAATCCAAAGCCATCTCATAGCTTTTTGTGAAGAATGCCGAACTTCGTCGGTAAACGATTCTGGGTAAAATAAACCAGAAGGTAAGCATTAACAGGAACCACATCAATGAACCAAGCATAAAGGAGGAAGGGGTTACTTTTTTCAATCCGTATAAGAGTGCGGAAACCAGTGCAAATACATTCACCAAGATGATCAATACTTTAATTTCTCGCCTTTTGATGAAATGGTATCGGAGGGCATGAATCACCTTCTGTTTGTGGTATGTTAGCGCTGCTTGTATCATTTTATTGCTACGTTGTGAAAGACCGGGGAATATGATTATTTGTTTTTGAGGTCGTTTTCGTGGATCGTCCACCCATCGGGCAGTCCGACGGTTGTTCCGTTGGTATTGATAAACGTGACCCGAAGTTGCCGGTCGTTCTTATTCCCGGTTACGTCAATTTTTGCGAAATTCTGTGTTTCGACCAAGGTGCCGTCTACGCGGAACGGGTTCTTTTCTTCCTTGCCGGTGGCTTTTCCGATACCGGATGTATAGGGCGAAGCGGTGATATCATAGAGCGGATACTGGCTGTTGCGCGGGAAACGGATGATTTCACTGTGGTGCCGGTCGCCGGTGAGAAACAGCAATCCTTGAATGTTCTGATCGCTTATGAATCGCATCAATTGGTTGAATTCGTAGGGATAATGTTGCAGGCATTCAAACCGGTTGTTTGGGTTGAGCACCTGAGATCCGGTTACGATGACTTTAAACGTCGCCCGGCTTTTCAATAATGCGTTGGTAAGCCATTCGAACTGTTCGGGCCCATAAAAGGTTTTGTTTTTGTTCCAGTTGCCATCGATCGAATCGGGCAGTTTATCGTCGGCCCGAAAATACCGGTCGTCCATCAGAAAAAAATCAACATCACTGTACGAAAACTGGGTGTAGATGCCTTTCCCGTTTTCGCCGTAGGAGGGGTTTAGCGTGTATTTACTGAAAACGGATCGGCTTTGCTCCTTGAAGATATAGGATTTGTTTCCGTCGTTTGGTCCATAGTCGTGATCATCCCAAATGGCATATTGAGGCATCGAAGCCATGAATGGTTGCAGCACCGGCGTGGCCCGATCGTGTGCGGCTCTGTATTCGAGTCCCCACGGCGAACTGAAATCCGCTTCCCTGGTGTACCAGTTGTCGCCCAGCCAGATGTGAAAAGCGGCGGGTGTTTTGGCCATGGTGATGAAAATGGACGAATCTTGTCCATAGGGTTTCCCAGGTCTGTCGAAGGCAGGTTCGTTGAAGTAGGCACAGCTACCGGCCAGAAACGAAAAATCGGGTGCCGGTTTGCGGTATTGCCACAATTCTTTGGTGCTGAAATTTGTTTCAAAGCCCGGGCTCTGTTTTTTGCCATCCAGCCAGATAGAATAGGTATAGGTAGTGCCCATGTCCAATCCCGTCAGCTCCATTTTTACAGGATTGAATGCCTGTCCTAAAGCGCCCGTGTACTTTATTGAGGTGGTGGCTTCGGGTTTGTCTTTGGGCGCGTAGCGTATTTCCAGTTTTTTTACTTCCGGCGCTACTTGCAGCCAGATGCTGGCGGTCCGCTGTTCGATATTGCCCGCCCAGGGTCCACTCAGCAGTTTCTGTGCGTGCAGTATGTTTGATGGTAGACAAAAAAGCAGTAGGAGACAGCAATAGACAAAGCGTTTCATAATGTTGTTTGAGGCTGCAATTTAGCATATTCAAGAGTAACGCATTGGCACTGTCATGATGGGCGGGTTGCTTATTTAGTGAGCTTTTCGTTGGTTTGATGCCGGTCACGGTCTCGCTGTGTTTTTTTGGCGAGGTTTTTCTCAAAGGCTTCGGTCAGATTGATGCCCGTTTGGTTGGCAATGCAAATCAACACAAACAACACATCGGCCAGTTCGTCGGAGAGTGTATGGGTTTTGTCGGTGTCTTTGAACGACTGTTCACCGTATTGGCGGACCATGATGCGACTGAGTTCGCCGACCTCCTCCATCAATACACCCAGATTGGTTAATTCGTTGAAATAACGCACCCCAATGGTTTTGATCCATTGATCAACCTGTTGTTGCGCGTCGTGTAAACTGAGATCTGGTTGGTTGTGGTTGGATTGATTCATGGTAGTTGGCTGGTGATGATGTAATGATTGGTTGTTGGATGTTGTTTCATGTTGCGATTATGTGTCGTGGCGGAACTCCTTACTCTCTGGCTTTGGTATCGATCCAGATGGTTACGGGTCCGTCATTGATTAGGGATACGTTCATGTGGGCGCCAAAAGTACCGGTTTGGATGGGTTTGCCCAGGTCTTTTTCCAGTTGGTTGATCATGGATTCGTAGAGTGGTATGGCCACGTCCGGACGCGCGGCACGAATGTAGCTTGGCCGGTTCCCTTTTTGGGTAGAGGCATACAGCGTGAACTGGCTTACGAGTATGATGTCGCCATTTACAGCCAGCACGGAGTGGTTGGGTATTCCATCTGTATCATCAAAAACGCGGAGTTGCACTATTTTCCGAGACAACCACTCGACATCATCCGACGTATCTCCCGGTTCAATGCCGAGGAATATCAGTAGTCCGGCTTTTATGGCGGCGGTTGGCTCCCCTTGGATCTCCACGGAAGCCCTGGATACACGCTGGATGACGGCTCTCATTGTGTTTGATTAATTGAGGTACGAAATTATGGGGTAAAAGGGGACGAGCAGTTACATGTTTTTAATGAAAAATCGAAGGGTAAAAAATTTTTTTATATCCACATTTCGTGAAAAACGCATCAAATCCAATGCCTGTCTGAACTCCGAAATTATACACATATTTTGTCCACATGCTGTTGATATTTAGAGATCAATTTCTTGGGGGCCATGGGATATTTTCGTTGGCTCGCACCGAGATTTTTTTTTTCAAACTAACCCAACCAAAAAATACTGTTTATGTCCGCAAAAAAACAACCTACTCAGGCGCTGCGCTTTGAGCGTCAATTTACCCGTGAAGGGGTGAGTCCATATGATATGTTCGAATATGATTACCGTACATCGGTGATTAAAAATCCGAGTGGCGAGGTTGTTTTTCAGATGGACGATGTAGAAGTTCCAAAACAATGGAGTCAGATCGCAACGGATATCCTGGCGCAAAAATATTTCCGTAAAGCGGGCGTACCTCGTCCGGATGGAACTACCGGTCGTGAAACAACCGTCAAGCAGGTGGCTCATCGCTTGGCCCATTGCTGGCGGGTATGGGGCGAGCGTTCCGGTTATTTCGCTTCTGAAAAAGACGCGCAGATATTTTATGAGGAGTTGGTGTATTGCATCCTGAACCAGGCTTGTGTGCCTAACAGCCCGCAATGGTTCAACACTGGATTGCATGAAGTGTACGGCATCACCGGAAAACCACAGGGTCATTATTATGTGGATCCAAAAGATGGCAAGTTGAAAAAATCAACGTCAGCGTATGAGCGTCCTCAGCCGCATGCCTGTTTCATTTTGAGTGTGGATGATGACTTGGTGAACGAGGGTGGTATCATGGATCTTTGGGTTCGCGAAGCTCGGATCTTCAAATACGGTAGCGGTGTTGGTACAAACTTCAGCAATATCCGCGGTGAGGGTGAGAAATTAAGCGGTGGCGGTACATCTAGCGGACTGATGAGTTTCCTGAAAATAGGAGACCGTGCTGCCGGCGCCATCAAGAGTGGTGGGACAACCCGTCGGGCGGCTAAAATGGTTTGCTTAGACCTGGATCACCCTGAAATCGTTGAATTCGTCAATTGGAAAGTGCAGGAGGAAGATAAAGTGGCTGCTCTGATTGCAGCCGGTTATGCCAGTGATTACGAGGGAGAGGCGTATCGTACGGTGAGCGGACAAAACAGCAACAACTCCGTTCGCATTCCCAATGATTTTTTCAGAACGCTGGACCAGGACGGTATGTGGGATCTCAAAGCCCGCAGCACCGGCAAAACTATGAAGTCGGTCAAAGCCCGCGATCTCTGGGATCAGATTAATTATGCCGCTTGGCGCTGTGCCGATCCCGGAACTCAATATGATACGACCATCAATGAATGGCATACTTGTCCGGAAGGCGGTGCCATCCGTGCGTCTAACCCTTGCAGTGAGTATATGTTCCTCGACAACACGGCTTGTAACCTCGCCAGTGTGAACCTCCGTCGTTTCTTCGACGAGTCCAACAACCAGTTCGATGTGGCCGGCTTTGAATATACTTGTCGTATTTGGACCGTTGTGCTTGAGATTTCCGTGCTGATGGCGCAGTTCCCATCTAAAGAGGTGGCGCAGCTAAGCTACGATTATCGTACACTGGGACTGGGTTATGCTAACCTGGGAAGTATGCTGATGGTAAGCGGTATTCCTTACGACAGTGAGCAAGCACGAGGTATTGCAGGCGCCATTACGGCTATCATGACCGGTATTGCCTATAAAACATCGGCTGAAATGGCCGGGTTCCTGGGCGCATTCGATCGGTATAAAGAAAATAAAAAACACATGCTGCGTGTGATGCACAATCATCGTGCCGCAGCGTATGATGCGACCGATGCGTATGAAGGCCTTGAAATCAAGCCACATGGCATCAATGCAAAATATTGTCCCGATTATTTACTCAAAGCTGCTACTAAAGCCTGGGATGATGCGGTACAGATGGGTGAGAAATACGGATATCGTAACGCCCAAACAACGGTGATTGCACCAACTGGTACGATTGGCCTCGTAATGGATTGCGATACGACTGGTGTGGAGCCTGATTTTGCCCTGGTTAAGTTCAAAAAGCTCAGCGGTGGTGGCTATTTCAAAATCATCAACCAAAGTGTTCCGCAGGCCTTGCGTAACCTCAAATACAGTGAGCAAGAAATCGAAGACATCGTCAACTATGCAAAAGGGCATGCCACCATCAAAGGGGCGCCATACATCAATGAAGAGTCCTTGCTTGCAAAAGGCTTTATTCAGGAAGACCTGGATAAACTGAGTGCAGCCATGGGCTCCGCGTTCGAAATCGGTTTTGTGTTCAACGTATACACCTTGGGTGAAGCTTGCCTGAAGCGCCTTGGATTCCAGCCTGAACAGTACAACGACTTCGGTTGGAGCATGCTCGAAGCATTGGGCTTTACCGATGAGCAAATCGAAGCGGCTAATACCTATGTATGCGGTACCATGACCGTCGAAGGCGCACCTCACCTCAAAGATGAGCATTTGCCGGTATTCGATTGTGCCAACAAGTGCGGTCCAAGCGGTGAGCGTTTCATTCACGCACACGGACATATCCGTATGATGGCAGCTGCGCAGCCCTTCCTAAGTGGTGCGATCAGCAAGACCATCAACCTGCCCCACGAGGCAACCATCGAAGAAATCGCTGATTCATATCGCTTGAGCTGGGAGTTGGGTTTGAAAGCGTGTGCGCTTTACCGTGATGGTTCCAAATTGAGTCAGCCTCTCAGCAATAAGTCTGATAAAAAGAAAAAGTCAGCTGATGCGGATGAGAAGAGCGAGTCGGCCAACATGGATGCGGCATTCGTTGATATGGGTAAACTTACCATTGATGAGTTGCTGGAAGAAGTTAACAAGCGTGTACAGAACAGTGCGGATACTTCCTTGAAGCGTCAGTTGGCACGAATTGTAGAGCGTAGAGCACTTCCGGCCAAACGTCGCGGCTTCACTCAAAAAGCCAAGATCAACGGACAGGCCATCTTCCTGCGTACCGGTGAATACAATGATGGAACCTTAGGCGAAATCTTCATTGATATGGCCAAAGAAGGGGCTACCATGCGCAGTATGCTGAACTGTTTCGCCATTGCCATCTCCATCGGGTTACAATATGGTGTGCCGCTGGAAGAATATGTAGAGAAGTTTGTGTTTACCCGTTTTGAGCCAGCCGGTATGGTGGATCATCCAAATATCAAGACAACCACTTCCATCATCGACTTCATGTTCCGCTCCCTGGCCTATGAATACCTCGGAAGAACCGATCTGGTGCATGTGCTTGACAAGCCGGAAGTTGGAAATGCCGGTGACGAGCCCTGGGATGAAAATGTACCAACCATCGGCGAGCGTAAGCCTGAATTGAGCGAGGTGCGTGTGTTAGGTAATACCCCTAATGCAGATGCTGCTGCAGCTTCGAAGTCGGCCTCTGTTGCCAAGTCAAGCGGTTCATTGGATGCTATAAATGCGGCCAATAAATCCATGCAAGGTGATGCGCCAGCTTGTAACGTATGCGGACATATTACAGTAAGAAGCGGCACCTGCTACAAATGTTTGAATTGCGGAAATAGTTTAGGTTGTAGCTAAACGGCTCAATGTAAAATGCATGAAAACGGAAAACCATCGGCGAGAGTCGGTGGTTTTTTTATATACCCCATAAGACAAAATTCAGTATTTCATAATCAGTCCACCGTTTAAACGGTGGCTGATAAATCACAATAACAAACCTTCTTCTTCTATACTCAACCGGGTGAGTTTTTGTTTTTTAATGTACTTGTGAACGGCAGGCACCATGGTTTCGGTCACTGAAAAAACGGCGTAGCCTTTTTGCCAGGAGAATTTTTCCTGAATTAAATTATTATCGTTGATATAATAGGAGGATGCGCCTTTAATTTGTTTCATCACGGAAGCATACGAATGTTGAGCATCCAGCATGAATAAACAGTGTATGTGATCGGGAAGCCCATTGACGATATTCAGTTTACAGCCTAATTTATCGAACTCGTCATATAAAAATGGGAAGAGCGCTTCTTCCAAGTCGGCCGTAATAAACGGCTGACGATCTTTTGTTGTAAAAACGGTGTGCAACCAAACATGGTAAGCGGCGTGTCGCATGATGCAAACATACATCCCAGAGATAGCGAATTGCGGTTGAAATGACCAGCAGTTAGCTGTTTTTTAATCGGGGAATGGGGGAGGGTTTTCTCAAAAAAAAGATCGACCACCGTTTAAATGGTTTAAACCACGGGGGAGTGGTAAAAATCAATTTCTCACTTTCATTTATCTTTGCCCCATGTCCACTGAATCCAACCATTTCCAGCAAATCATCTCTCATTGCAAAGAGTACGGATACATCTTTCAATCCTCTGACTTGTATGACGGCCTCAGCGCCGTATACGACTACGGACAAATGGGCGCCCAACTGAAAAAAAACCTGCGTGACGAATGGTGGAAAAGCATGACCCAAATGCACGACCATATCGTCGGGATCGATGCCGCCATCTTCATGCACCCAACCGTATGGAAAGCCAGCGGACACGTCGATAATTTCTCTGACCCTATGATCGATAACAAAGACAGCAACAAACGCTATCGTGTCGATCATTTACTGGAAACACACGCCGAATCACTCGAGCAATCAGCCGCCAAGGCCCTGCTAGCCGACATGGAACGCCTGCTCTCCGCAGATGACCTCGCCGGATTGAAAAACCTGATCGTCTCTCAGAACATCAAATGTTCCATCAGTAAAACCTGTAACTGGACGGACGTACGGCAATTTAACCTGATGTTCAGCACGCAAATGGGCAGCGTCGCCGGAGAGGCCGATACTATCTATCTCCGTCCCGAAACGGCACAAGGTATCTTTGTCAACTTTCTCAATGTGCAAAAATCTGGCCGTATGAAAATCCCATTCGGTATTGCACAAACCGGAAAAGCCTTCCGAAATGAAATCGTAGCCCGGCAATTTATCTTCCGGATGCGCGAATTCGAACAAATGGAAATGCAGTTTTTTGTACGCCCCGGCACTCAAATGGAGTGGTACAACTACTGGAAAGAAACCCGTAAAAAGTGGCATGAGAGCATCGGTATCCCGGCCGAAAAATTACGCTATCACGACCACGTCAAACTGGCACACTACGCCGATGCCGCCGTCGATATTGAATTTGAATTCCCATTCGGATGGAAAGAACTGGAAGGCATCCACAGTCGGACCGACTATGATCTATCGCAGCACGCACAATACAGCCGAAAGAAAATTCAGTATTTCGATAACGATCTCAATCCGGATGGCAAACCCTTCGGCAACTATACACCTTATGTGGTTGAAACATCAGTAGGCCTCGACCGCCTGTTCCTGACCATACTTTCTTTAGCCTACCAGGAGGAAAAATGGAATAAAGAAGATGGTACCGAAGACAGTCGTGTCGTTTTGCGCATACCACCCAAAGTAGCACCCGTTAAACTAGCTATCTTACCCTTGTTGAAGAAAGACGGATTGCCGGAAATCGCAAGCCAGCTCTTACACGAATGCAGGCCTCATTTTCATTGCTTTTATGAAGAAAAAGATGCCATCGGAAAACGCTACCGCCGGATGGATGCGATCGGCACGCCATTCTGCGTAACCATTGATCATCAGACAAAAGAAGATAATACAGTGACCATCCGCTACCGCGATACGATGCAGCAGGAACGAATCCCTATGCACCTAGTACGGGAAAAAATTATGCAGGCCATCTCATCGTAGTATATACCGATCGAATCACTTTACTTTTTATGTCGCCAACGTTGAAAAACAGCCTGGTTTTACCGCTTTCGATCATAGCAGGAATGATCGTTAATTCGGCTATCATTCAGTGGGGTCACCTTCTTATCCCATATCCACCGGGAGTTAATATGCAAACACCCGAAGGCATCGAAGCCGCTATCCCACATCTTAAGCCTATTCACTACCTCATGCCCTGGCTGGCACATGCGCTCGGTACGCTGGCAGGGGCTCTCTTGGTTTCGCTGCTCTCCTCCAATCGCCGGCTCCTTCGGTCACTGGTCATCGGTGGTCTTTTTCTGTCCGCAGGGATCTATATGATCACCCTGATCCCATCTCCGGCCTGGTTTACCTGGCTCGACCTCACGCTGGCCTACGTACCCATGGCTTATCTCGGGTGGCGACTGTCGGGCAAGCCCGGCACTGAAAAAACGGCCCAAAAAAAATAATGGTCGAACCATAAAAAAGAGTAGTTTAGTCACGGAATACGAGCTGGTTTTCCTCGTTCCAAATTCACTATGACAGTCACTGGGTCAGAACGGTGTCATACATTCCTACCGGATTACATTGTATATCCGCTTTTGAAATTAGGGCCTGCCGGCTATGTGCTCGCCTGCATTGTTTCATTCAGCTTATTTATTTCCTGCAGCGCCGGTAACACAACCGACATGAATGAAGCGACAACCAAAAAATCAGCCGAAACAAAAACAAACGAAATTCCGGTTCTCGCGATCGCCTCACAGGAATGGATGACCGAAGACCTGCAAACAAAAAAATACCTGAACGGCGATCCAATCATCGAGGCCCAATCAGAAAAAGAATGGAAAAAAGCCAACCATAAAAAACAAGGCTGCTATTACGTTACCAAAGACGGCACATTCCTGTATAATGGCTATGCACTGGAAGACGACCGAGGGCTCGCCCCCGACCATTTTCGTATTCCGGGCGAACAGGATTTTGAAGAGCTGATGCAGGTAATCGGTACCGGCACAGGCGCCGACGGACAAGCAGCCATCGCCATGGCCACCTATGATTGGGATGTAGAAGAGTGGGACGAAAAACACAAGCATCAAACGAACCGAACAGCACAAGGAACCAATAAATCCGGATTCAATGCCAACCCTACCGGATTTGTGTTTCCGGATGGCTCAGTAGGATCAGGTACTCAATGCAGTTTCTGGTGGACCATCACCCTTGATGCGGAGTCAAATAAGAAATTACTTGCCGTTGATATTGGTTACTGCTCACAAGATGTAGGCGGCGGTGTAGGGTCGTATGAAAAAGGCTACGGATTCGCCGTTCGTTGTATCAAAAACAATCATTGACCCATGCAACCGATCACTGTAAACCGCCATCGATAGCGCATGGCCTTTATCCGTAACTATCTCCAATCCCTTATTCGGCCCCTGCCTGATGCGCCGCAACCCATGGATAAAAAACTATGGATAGTTTGTGTCACATCAGCACTCTCATTGTCCATTATCTATTATGCGAATCAATATGATTGGTGGTTTGATTTTTTGTCCGTTTTCCTCTCTCCGGCACAATTAAATGGGCTGATGGATTGCTACCTGACGGGTTATTGGTCTAGATTGATTCAGTTGCTGCATTGGTCGT